>DASRGD010000088.1:0-11516 GCA_035651195.1 Gaiellaceae bacterium
CGAGGATCAGATCCCAGCCGTCGGCGAGGATCCGGTCGATGTTCTCGGAGGTGAGCCGCTCGCGGTACGTCGTCACCTGGACGTCCGGGTTGAGCGCCTCGATCGCGCGCTTCGCGCTGTCCACCTTCGGCGTGCCGAGCGTGTTCAGGGAGTGGGCGATCTGGCGCTGCAGGTTCGACTCGTCGACGATGTCGGCGTCGATGATCCCGAGGTGGCCGACACCCGCCGCGGCGAGGTAGAGCGACGCGGGGGAGCCGAGGCCGCCGGCGCCGATCAGGAGGATCTTCGACTCGAGCAGCTTCAGCTGGCCCGCCTCGCCGATCTCCGGGATCAGCAGGTGGCGCGAGTAGCGCGTGCGCTTCTCCGGCGAGAGCGTCGTCGGGAGAACGATCTCGTAGCCGTTCCGCTTCCAGTCGGTGAAGCCGCCCGCGAGCGAGGCGACGTTCTCGTAGCCGAGCTCCTGAAGCGCCTTCGCGCCGAACGCGGAGCGGGCGCCGGAGGCGCAGTAGAGGACGACCGGAGTCGCTCGATCGGGCACGATCCCCTCGATGCGCGACTCGAGGTATCCACGCGGCACGTGCACCGCGCCGGGGATGTGGCCCTGCTCCCACTCGTCCTGTTCGCGGACGTCGATCAGCGCGGCGCTGCCGCTCAGCGCCTGCGCCTCGCGGCCGTCGATCTCGCGGATCTCGGACTTGACGCGGTGCAGGAGTTCCCGGTAGGTCGGCATGGCTATACAAAGGATAGTGATGGCGACACAGTTGCCGCTACCCTGGGTGCGGATGCGGCCGGCCGCGCGCGTCTACCTGCTCGTCGCAGGGGTCGCGATGCTCGCCGCTGCCGCGGTCGTGGGACTGACGCTCGCGACCCGGCAGACGCCGCCCCAGCCGACCCCGCTCGCGGGCAGGCCGCCCGTCCCGAAGCCGCTCGAGACCCCAGTGGCGGGCCGGATCCGCGCCGCCTTCGCAGCCTGGCCGCACGGTACGGTCGACGCGCTCGAGCAGCTCGCGACGGCGCGACCGCGCGATCCCGCCGTCCAGTTCAGCCTCGGCCTCGCGCTCGTCTACGCCGGCTACGAGGCCGAGGCCGAGACCGCCCTCCGCGCCGCCAAGCGGCTCGGCCGCGACACGCCGGTCGAGCTCCAGGCGGACAGCCTGCTCCACCCGCAGTACTTCCCGGGTGTCCCCGTCTTCGCCTACGGCGGCCCGAACCGGGTGCTGCGCCGGGGGTCGGAGCTGCAGGCGCAGGGCCACCAGCACTCGGCGGAGCGGCTCTACGCGCGGGCGGCGCGCCTGCAGCCGGCGAACGCCGAGGCCCGGGTGGCGGCCGCCGTCGGTCTCTTCGACAAGGACGACCTCACGCCCGCGTTCGCGCAGCTCGGGCCGCTGACGAAGCGGTTCCCGCGCAGCCAGACGGTGCGCTACTACCTCGGGCTGCTGCTCGCG
Organism: Gaiellaceae bacterium; assembly: GCA_035651195.1. Lineage (GTDB taxonomy): Bacteria > Actinomycetota > Thermoleophilia > Gaiellales > Gaiellaceae > PALSA-600. Next base: position 1,446 of record DASRGD010000088.1, read on the forward strand.
TGGACCGGCCAGGGTGACGCCGCGGTGGCGGAGTTCACGCGCGCCGTCGCGCTCGATCCCGCCTCGCCGCTCGGGCGCAACGCGAAGGAATTCCTCCGCCGTTTGCAGCAGATTAGGACTCGTACGCCGGGAAAATGAGCCGCCCGGCCTATGCGTCCGTCCGGGCCCGATGCAAGAGTTCCGCATCCGCACGGGGACTGCAGGGGGTGGGCAGGGATGGCTGGGCCGGTAGGTGGCGCAGAGCACGAGCTCCCGTTCTTCGAGGACGAGGGCTTCGACGCGCTCGCCGCCGAGCCGGAACCGGACGGATCGGCCCCGCACGACCTCGGCGCGCTCGACGACCCCGACGACGGCGAGCCGATCGAGCTCGAGATCTCGACCGATTCGCTGCAGCTGTTCCTGAAGGACATCGGCAGGGTCGACCTGCTGACGGCCGCGCAGGAGGTCGAGCTCGCGAAGCGGATCGAGCGCGGTGACGACGGCGCGAAGCGGCAGATGGTCGAGGCGAACCTGCGCCTGGTCGTCTCGATCGCGAAGCGCTACCGGAACCAGGGCCTCCCGTTCCTCGACCTGATCCAGGAGGGCACGATCGGCCTCGTCCGCGCCGCCGAGAAGTTCGACTACCGCAAGGGCTTCAAGTTCTCGACCTATGCAACGTGGTGGATCCGGCAGGCGGTTGCGCGTGCGCTCGCCGACAAGGCACGCACGATCCGTATGCCCGTGCACGTCGTCGAGAGGCTGAACAAGATCCTCCGCACCGAGCGCAAGCTCCGCGCCGAGCACGGCCGCGAACCGACCTCGGCCGAGATCGCGCGCGAGCTCGAGCTGACGGTCGACGAGGTCGACCAGGTGCGCCGCACGGCCCAGGTGCCGGTGTCGCTCGAGAAGCCGGTCGGAGACGACGAGGAGTCCGAGTTCGGGCACTTCCTGGAGGACGACTCCGAGCCGCTGCCGGACGAGGCTGCGGACGTGACCCTGCGCAACGAGGCGCTCGCGCGCGCGCTCGCCATGCTCGCCGAGCGCGAGCGCCGGGTGCTCGAGCTGCGCTACGGGTTGAACGGCGAGTCGCCGTGCACGCTCGACGAGGTCGGCCGGGCGTTCAACGTCACGCGCGAGCGCATCCGCCAGATCGAGAACCAGTCGCTGAAGAAGCTCCGCGCCCTGGCCGAGGCACAGACGCTCCGCGACGTCGCCTGACGGCGGGGCCGGGCTGCCCCGGCCCCGCGGGACACGCTAGGCCCGGCGCCGGAACGGCGGGTCGTACACCGAGGCCAGCCGACCGAGCGTCAGCGCGCCGAGCATCAGCCCGAAGTCACGAACGCTGATGTCCCACCAGTTGCCGTAGCTCCAGAGGTTGATGACGATGCCCAGGAGCCAGGCGGCGACGATGTAGGCCGCGTAGCGCAGCTTCAGCGCCACGAGGATCCAGCGACGATCTCCACGACGCCGACGCCGTACATGATCTGCTGCGCCGTGCCGGGAAGGATGTTCAGGATCCAGTCGGCGAGGTACTTCGGCCAGGACACCATCGCGTTGAAGAACTTGTCGATCCCCATCGCGGGCGGCAGCACCGTGTACCCGATCCGCAGCCCGCTGGAACGCGAGTTGACTCACCTGCATGTGCTGTGTCGCAGCGGCGCGCGGCGCCGCCGGCGCGCCGGCGGCGGGACGGGGGCGGCGACCTTGCCGGCAGGACGACGCCGACCTTCGAGCTCATGGCCGTCGAGTCCCTCCATCGGACGCGACTCGAGCCGGGGCCGGCTGCCTGCTGCGTCGCCCTGAGGACGAGGCGGTAATCTCGGCCGGCCGATGGCCGCCGCGGATGCCTGGTTCGCCGAGCTCGCCGAGTTCCTCCGCATCCCGTCGATCTCGGCCGACAGTTCGCACGCGGGCGACGTCGTTCGCGCGGCCGAGTGGGTGCGGGACTTCGTCCGTGCCGCCGGCGGCGAGGGCGAGGTGGTCGATTGGCGCGGGCAGCCGCTCGCGATCGCCGAGCTGCGCGCGTCGAACGGCGCGGAGCGCGCGCCGACCGTCATCTGCTACGGCCACTTCGACGTCCAGCCGCCCGACCCGCTCGAGCTGTGGGAGAGCCCGCCCTTCGAGCCCGAGCTCCGTGACGGCTACCTCTACGGCCGCGGCGCGGTCGACGACAAGGGGCAGCTCTACATGCTGCTCGCCGCCGCGCGCGAGCTCGCCCGTGCCGGCGAGCTGCGGGTCAACGTGCGCTTCTGGTGCGACGGCGAGGAGGAGACCGCCGGTCATTCGCTGCTCGACTTCCTCGCCGCCGACGAGCGCGGCGGCGACGCCGCGATCGTCTTCGACTCGTCGATGATCAGGCCGGGCGTGCCGGCGTTCGACGTCGCGACGAGGGGGAACGTCTACTACCACCTGACGCTGCGCACGGGCGAGCGCGACCTGCACTCCGGGCTCTTCGGCGGGGCCGCGCTCAACGCCGCACACGCGTTGCTGCAGACGCTGGGCGCGGCGCTGGCGCGCGACGGCCGCCTGCCGGAGCCGCTCCGCGCCGGCATCGTGCCGCCGACCGACGCCGAGCTCGCAGGCTGGTCGGAGCTGCCGCGCGGGGAGGAGGAGCTGGCCGAGCAGGGCGCGCAAGCGACGGACGCCCGCGCGGCCGAGGAGTTCTACCTCCGCACGACGGCCGAGCCGTCGTTCGAGGTGCACGGGATCGCAACCGGCTCGCCGCACCTGCAGAAGACGGTGATTCCGGTCGAGGCGGTCGCGAACGTGTCGCTGCGGCTCGCGCCGGGCCAGGACGTCGAGCAGATCGGGGCGGCACTCGAGCGGCTCCTCCGCGAGGCCGCACCAGCCGGTGCCGAGCTGACGATCGAGCGGTGGGCGTCGTCGCCGCCGGCGCTCGTGCCGCCGGAGTCGCCGGCGATCCAGCTCGCGCTCGCGGCGTTCGAGCGGGTCCTCGGGCGGCGGCCGCTGCTCGTCCGTTCCGGGGGGACGATCCCGATCGTGGCCGCCTTCGCGGCGCGGCGGATCCCGGCGATCATCACCGGTTTCGGGCTCCCCGACTCGCAGCTGCACGCGCCGAACGAGCGCCTGCGCGCCGACTACGTGCCGCTCGGGATCGCGGCGGCCCGCGAGACGCTCCGCGAGCTCGCCGCGATCTGACGGCCGCTCACTCCTCGGGCGGAGGCGCCGGCTCGTGGTCGCCGACGTGGGCGGCGGGCGTCGCCTCGACCTGCGCGAGGGTCGCCGTGCGCGGCGCGCGGATGCGGACGGTGATCCGGTCGCCCGCCTGCAGCTGCGACGGCGCGATCAGCGTCGGCACCCGCCCCTGCCAGAGCAGGAAGATCGTCCCGTCGTCGTACGCGAACGCCTGGTCGAGCGGCTGCCCGAGCATGGCCCGCAGCGCTTTCCAGTTGCCGCTCTCGACGTGGAGCGCGATCCTGCCGCCGGCCTGAGGCCCGGCGACCGAGCCGACGAAGAGCCAGAGCGGCTCGCCGCCGCCGGGCCGGGCGTGGTCGGCGACCGCCCGCGCCTGCCGCCGCTCGATCTCCTGCAGCGAGGACCCGTGCGGGGCGCGGACGTTCACCGTCACCCAGTCGCCCTGGGCGAGGTCGGCGGTCGAGCCTACGTGCGGCACGCCGTGCGACCAGACGAGGACCTCGGTGCCCGAGCCGACGCTGAAGACCTCGTCCTGACTCGCCCCGAGCAGCGCCCGGAGCGCCGGCTTGTTGCCCGTCTCGACCTGGAGCGAGACGTTGCCGGCGTTCGGTCCGGGCGCGGCGAGGAGCTCGCCGCTGAAGCTGTAGAGCTGCCCCTTCGGTGCCGGCTTCGCCGCTGCGCCGGCGGCGGCGGCGAGGCAGGCGACGGCGATCGCGAGGGTCTGCGTGAGGCGGTGTGTCATGGCTTCACTCTCCTTCCCGTGGTCGCTCCTTCATGCCCGACGCCGGTGAAGGGTCCGTGGACGGAACGTCAAACGTGCGCAAAATGGCGACAGCCTTCGCAAGCCTCCCTCGATCGAGGGATCTCCCCGCATGCGGGGTTGGCTCCGTGCGTAAAGTCGTGTATGCACCGAGTACCAACTTCAGGCGGAGGAGAGGAGGCACGGTGTTGGGCAGGGTTGTCTTGCCTGTTGCCGCGCTTGTCGCGGCGGCGGCGATCGTGGGGACGAGCGCGGCCGCGACGGGACATCAGGCGGCTCAGCCGGGTATCGAGGCGACGCCGCACGCGAGCATCGCCCAGTACCTGACGACGCTCGGCGTCCGCCTGCACGGAAGGCATGTCGTCGTGCAGCGCGGGACGCACAACTTCGTGGGCACGACGTGCCCCGGGATCACCTGGACGTGTACGACGCCCGGCAAGGGCAAGCTCGTCGTCCAGTTCGCGAAGAAGGACGGCAGCAACCAGTTCGTCTGCACGCCGTCGTCGGCGGGGCCGCAGCCCGGGCCGAACGACTGCACGGTCGTGCAGGTGTCGTCGGACGGCAGCGACAACAACGCCGAGTGCGTCGAGCGGTCGAGCGACGCGGTCGTGGCCCAGAGCTGCTCGATCCAGCAGATCAACACGACCGGCAACAACCACGCACGCATCGTTCAGCAGGTGGACGTGAACGGTGGCTCGGCGCAGAACGCGTCGCAGGACGCCGAGGTCTACCAGGAGAGCACGAGCGGCGAGAACGACGCGCGCGTCCAGCAGAGCATCAACCAGAAGACGAACGACACCGCGTCGGGATCGCAGTCACAGGACGGCCAGCAGACGGCGGGTGTCAACCAGCAGAGCGACACCGGCGACGACGAGGCGGATGTCGACCAGTCGCTGAAGCAGAACGAGGAGATCGCGCCGCTCGGCGGCAAGAATCCGCCCGCACAGGCGATCAACCAGACCCAGGACGCGAACGGCAGCGGGCCGAACCTGAACGCCGCGATCTACCAGAGCTCGTCGCTGACGTCGGGCGGCAACCTCGACGGTGGAATCGATCAGTCGATCAACGAGCACATGAACGCGCCGAAGAAGAACGTCACCGGCTCGCAGCAGCAGGGCCACGCGGGGGGCGGGGTGAACGGTCACTTCGACCAGCAGAGCTCCGGTGCCGCGACTGCGCAGGGCAAGCAGAGCGAGCACCAGGACATGCCGCCGAACCCGAGCCTGAGCCAGACCCAGTTCGACCCGGCGTGGATGGGCTCACCGCAGGGCACGAATCCGGCCGACGACTACTCGATCGACCAGCACGTCGACCAGCAGGCGGGGCCGAACGCGGACGAGCACCTGCAGATCTACACGAACTGCGACACGAGCGGTAACTGCACCGGCAAGGAGGACGCGAACCAGAACGGGACGCACTTCTCGAACTCGTGCAGGGGCTCGAGCTGCCACTTCGGCGTCGACTGCGAGTCGGGCGGCGAGACCGCGGGATGCACGCCCGTCGGCCCGTGCGAGGGCGATTGCGGCACCCCGCCGCCTCCTCCGCCTCCGCCGCCGCCGCCGGACGTCTGCAGCGAAACGTGCATCCGATGAGCTAGCGAAGCGGATAGGCCGACGCGAAAGGGCCGGCTCCGCCCGGCCCTTTCGTTGAGGCGGGGTCGAGACAGACAGAGGAGGTGCGTGTGGGCAAGTGGGCTTTGCCCGTCGTCGCGCTTGCGGCGGCCGCGATCGTCGGTACGAGTGCGGCGGCGACGGGACTGCGGTCAGCTCGCGGGGTGGAGGCAACGCCCCACGCGAGCATCGTCCGGTACCTGGGCGCGCTCGGGATTCGCGTCCACGCCGAGCGCGTCGTCGTCCAGCGCGGGAGGCACAACTACGTCGGCACGAACTGCCCGGGGATCACGTGGACGTGTACGACGCCCGCGAACGGCAAGCTCGTCGTCCAGTTCGCGAAGAAGGACGACAGCAACCAGTTCGTCTGCACGCCGTCGTCGGCGGGGCCGCAGCCCGGGCCGAACGACTGCACGGTCGTCCAGGTCGCCGACGGCGGGAACAACGACGCCCAGTGCGTCGAGCGCACGAACGCGACGACCGGCGTCACGCAGAACTGCACGATCGAGCAAACGAACACGACCGGCGACAACCACGCGCAGGTCAGCCAGCAGGTGACCGCGAACGGCGGTGCGGTGCAGGCTGCGACGCAGAACGCGAGCGTCAGCCAGAAGAACGGCAGCGGCAAGAACGACGCGCACCTCCGCCAGAGCATCGAGCAGCGGACGAACGACAGCGGCCCGGGCGGAGCCCAGTCACAGGACGGCAATGAGAGCGCCGCCGTCGGGCAGCAGAGCGACACCGGCGACAACCACGCCGACGTCGACCAGTCGCTCGACCAGAACGAGCACCTCGGCCCGGCCGGCGGCAAGAACGCCGTCCAGACCGTCGCTCAGGCCCAGGACGCGAACGGCGGCGGGCCGAACCTGAACGGGGCCGTCTACCAGACGTCGAACTCGGGCAATCTCGACGGCAGCATCGACCAGTCGATCGACGAGCACGCGGAGGCGCCCGGCAAGAACGTCATCGGGTCGCAGACGCAGGGCCATGCCGGCGGCGGTGTCAACGGCCACTTCGACCAGACGAGCCAGGGCGTCGCGAAGGCGAAGGGAACGCAGCGCGAGCACCAGGACTTCGGCGGCTCGAGCAAGACGCTGACGCAGACGCAGTTCGACCCCGCGTGGATGGGGTCGCCGCAGCAGCTCAACACGGACGACAAGTACGACATCGACCAGCACACCGAGCAGAACGCGTCGAACGACGTTGCGGATCAGCACGATCAGATCTTCAGCAACTGCGACACGAGCGGCACCTGCACCGCGAAGGAGGACACGAACCAGGACGGCACGCACCAGCGGAACTCGTGCTCCGGCTCGGTCTGCCACATCGCGACGAGCTGCGAGTCGGGCGGCGACGAGCCGGGCTGTCGGCAGATCGGACCGTGCGACGGTCCGTGCGAAGGTGCGCCGCCTCCGGCACCGGAGAATCCGCTCGGCGGCGCCGGCGAATCGGGCGGCGGCGAGACCGGCGGACCGGCCATCACCGGCGTGTCGTTCAGCGGCACCGATGCTTGCTGCAACGGCAGCTCGCCGACAGTGACCGTCAGCGGAAGCGGGTTCGGAGCCGAGCCGCCGTCCGGGCAGGACGACAGCGTCACCGGCTGCGGGACGTACGCGGGCAACGGCGACGCGTACGGCGACCAGTTCTACGTCGACGATTCGCACGGCGCGAACGACGGCTGGGAGGCCGGACGCGGCGTGCCGCCGAACGCGAACTGCGTCGGCGTCGTCGTCGTCTCCTGGTCCGACACGCAGGTCGTGTACCGGTTCGGAAGCTCGTACGACTCGTTCGCCAACTGGTATCTCTCGAACGGCGACACCTTCACGCAGCACCTCGAGGGAGCGTCGTTCACCGGCACCGTCGCGGGCCTGACCAGCCCGATCGGCTAGCGGCCGCGGAGCCGGATCAAGCCGAGGCGAGGGGGCCGGGCCGACCGGCCCCCTCGCTCGTTACGGCGAGCTCGTGCTCGATCTCGTCGAGCAGGCCCTGCGCGCCCATGCGGGCGAGGTCGGTGCGGGCGAGCTCGAGCTGCTCGCGGGACGCTGCCTCGTCGCCGAGCGTGCGCAGCGCGCGGCCGAAGGCGATTCGCGCCTCGGCGAGGTCGAGCGGGAGCTGCTGCTCCGAGAGCAGCCGCAGCGCCTCGACGTACGACTCCTCGGCGACGTCGCGGCGCCCCTCCGCGGTGCGCAGCGTCGCCTCGATCAGCAACCCCGCCGCCCGCGCGTACGCGTCCTCCTCCGGAATGCTGCGGAAGGCGAACACCGCCAGCTCGCGCGCGTCCGCGATGCGGCCCTGGCGTACGAGCACGTCGACGAGGCAACGGTAGATCTCGACGACGAGCGCGCCGCCGATCTCGAGCGCGATCGGCACGGCTGCGCGCAGCCGCTCCTCGGCGAGCTCGAGCTCCGCTCGGGCGGCCGCGCACAGCGCGAGGACGCGCAGCGCCTGCAGGTGGTAGAAGGTGTCGTCCGTCCGCTCGAGCCAGTCGAGCGCGCGCAGCCCGAGCTGCTCCGACTCGTCGAGTTGCCCCTGGTGGTACTTGACGAGCGCGAGCAACCAGGTCGCGCGTGCCTCGTCGCGGAGGCTGCCGAGCCCGCCGAGCAGTGCGAAGCACCGCACGAGCCGTTCCTCGGCGCGGGCGAGCTCGCCGAGGTTGTAGAGCAGGCTCGAGAGCCACGACGAGATCTCGACTTGCAGCGGCCGGTCGTCGAGCTCCTCCGCGATCGCGAGCGCGCGCTCGACGTCGGCAATCGCTGCCTCGCCAGCGCTCTCGAACCAGGAGCGGATGTAGCCGGCGCGGTAGATCGCGCGCGCCTCGAGCCTGCGGTCGCCGAACGCGCCTGCGATCGACTCGGCCTCGCCGACGAACGCGCGTGCCTCGACGCCGCGCCCCTGCTTCGCGGCGATGTTCGCGCGCTCGATCAGCGCCCGAGCACGGAGGTCGAGCCGCCCGAACGCGGTCGCCGCCTCGGCAACGGCCGCGAGGAGCGCGTCGCCCTGCTTGAGGTCGCCGAGCGTCTGCAGCGTCCCGGCCCGGCCGAGCCGCGCCTCGAGCGCCTGCTCGGTCTGCGCGTCGCCGACGAGGTCGAGCGCGCGCGCGTAGTAGCGGTCGGCCTCGCGCATGCCCTCGCGACGCTCCGCCTTGGCCGCGGCGCGCATCAGTGCGTCGACCGCGCGCTCGATCGGCGGTGCCTCGCTGCGCCCGACTTCCCGCGCGAGCTTGCACGACTGCTCGAGGTGGTAGGCGACGATCTCGACGAGCTCGTCGCCGACCGCGGGTTGCGCTCCGAGCCAGTCGACGAAACGGACGTGCAGGCTCGCGCGCCTGCTCTTCGGCACGCGGCCGTAGGCGACGTCCTTGATCAGCGCGTGCTTGAACGCCCACTCCCGCTCGTTCGCGATCGAGCTCTCCGCGCGGGCCCGGACGAGGTCGCGCTCCTCGAGCGCCTGCAGGCGCGGCTCCGTCTCGCCGCCGTGGAGCTCGGAGACGGCGCCCGACCAGAACACCATGCCGACCACGGAGGCGTGCTGCGCCACGCTCTTGTCCTCGTCGGGGAGTCCGTCGAGGCGGGCGCCGATCATCGCCTGGAGGCTCGTTGGCACGGCGATGTCGATCGAGGTGCCGCCGCGCGAGAGCGCGCCGGACTCGGCGAGCATGCGAACCGTCTCCTCGAGGAAGAGCGGGTTGCCGGCGGCGTTGCGCAGCAGCTGCTTCGTGTAATCGCCCGGCGGCAGCCCGTTCACGTCGACGAGCTTCGCGAGCAGGGCCTCGCTGGCGCTGTCGTCGAGTGCGTCGAGGCTGATCGAAACGCGCCGCTCCGACTCGGTGACGAGCGCGGGCCGGATCGTCGCGAGCTCGGGCCGCGCCGAGCCGACCAGCAGGACCGGCGCGCCCGCGTCGCCGAGGAACTCGATGAACTCGAGCAGCGTCGGCTCGGCCCAGTGCAGGTCCTCGAAGACGAGGGCGAGCGGCCGCATCGCCGCGAGCAGCTCGAGCACGCGCCGCACGCCCCAGTGCAGCTCGGCCTGCGAGATCTCGGTCGCCGAGTACGTGCCGCGGGGTGTCCGCGGCACGCCGATCAGGTTCGCGAGCGCCGACGCCATCGTCCGCAGCTGGTCGAGGTCGTCGGTGCCGAGCGACTCGAGCAGCGTGCCGAGCTTCGCGGAGACGGTCTCCCGGGGGTCGCTCTTCAGGATCCCGGCGGCGCCCTCGAGGATCTCGATCACCGGCCAGTAGGTGATGCCCTCGCCGTAGGAGAGGCAGCGTCCCCAGAGCACGGTTCCGTTCTCCGCGAGCCGTTCCGTCGTCTCCGTGACGAGGCGGCTCTTGCCGACACCGGGCTCGCCGATCACCGTCGCGAGGGCGGGCCGGGCCTCGGCCCGGACGCCGTCCCAGAGGGCGAGCAGCCGGTCGAGCTCGGTGTCCCGGCCGACGAAGGGGGCCTCGCGAGCGCGCCGGCGCTCGGCGGCTGCTCGGACGCCGACGACCTCCCACACACGAACTGCCTCGGCCTTGCCCTTGGCTTCGATCGGCTCGTGGTCGCGGTACTCGATCGCGTGCCGGCT
>DASRGD010000089.1:0-9117 GCA_035651195.1 Gaiellaceae bacterium
AGCCGGCGACGCACGCCGCGGCCAGTCGCTGATCGTGTGGGCGATCAACGAAGGCCGCCGCTGCGCGGCGGCGGTCGACCGCTGGCTCGCCGCCCAGGCGCAGGCGGCGTAGCTCCGTCGGGCGCAAGGGACCCTGGCCCAGCTCAGCGCCCTGGCGTCCGGGGGCTAGGCAAGGTCGAGGACGAGTTCGAGCGCGTCGTCGACAGCGTGCATCTCGTCGAGGGTGAGATGCCCGACGTGGTTGCCGAGGGCGCGAGCATCGATCGCCCCCACCATCTCGCACATCACACGCGTTGTCTGATCATCGATCGCGATCTCTGGGTGAAAGCTTGCCGGCGGTGTTGAGCTGGACGTTGGGCACACGACGATCGTCGACAACGCGAGCAGATCGTCGGCCTGGACGACGACCGCGTACCGCCGGCCGTGTTGAACATGCCCACGGCGTCGGGGTAACTCGATCGCGTGGACGTCACCTCGAACCACGAAGTTGCTCCATCAGCTCGGCGACGTCGCGCGCCTCCGCGACGTAATCGGCATTCTCCATCAAGGCCGCTGCTTCAGCAGCGAGCCCAGCACGGCGCCGCTCGCGTGCCGCAGTCTCTGTGATCGCCTGCCGTGCCGCCTCAGCGCGCGATACGCGACGGCGGCGCGCGAGCTCGTCAAGCGCGCGCGCCCCCTCGTCACCGAGCCTGAGCGAAAGCGGGGGAGGAGCCGGCGCCATCTCACCAACTGTAGCGCAAAACAAACTACAGACTGCGCAAAACCCTCAACCAGCCTCAAGTAGGCACTCGCGAACGCTAGCCCAGGCGAGTCTCCTGCCGCTCGAGACCTTGCAGGACGCAACGGAACGCTTGGACGGCTCCGCTGCCTTCGGGCGGCGACCCTGTTACCGCGTCGGCACTCGGCGGCGCGCCGGCCACCAGTTCCAGCGGCCGAGGATCGCCATCAGGGTCGGTACGAGCAGCGCGCGTACGACTGTCGCGTCGATCGCGACCGCGAGCGCGATCCCGACCCCGACCTCCTTGACGAGGATCACCTTCGACGTCGCGAACGAGCCGATCGCGACGCAGAAGAGCAACGCCGCCGCGGTGACGATCCTCCCGGTCCGTTCGAGGCCGGTCGCGACGGCCTCGCTGTTCGAGAGGCCTGCATCCCACGCCTCCTTGATCCGCGTGAGCAGAAAGACGCCGTAGTCGGTCGCAAGTCCGAACGCGATCGCGAACAGCAGCACGGGCTGGGTGAGCTGGATCGCGTCCTGGCTGCGGTAGCCGAGCAGCGACTGCAGGCGGCCGTGCTGGAAGACGAAGACGACGATCCCGAGCGCGGCCGCGAGCGTGAGCCCGTTCAGCACGAGGGCCTTGAACGGGAGCACGAGCGAGCGCGTGGCGCCGTAGAGGAGTGCGAACGTGAAGGCGCAGATGAGTGCGATCGCGAGCGGCAGGCGCGAGCCGAGCGTGTGCTTCTGGTCGACGAACTGCGCGGCGGCGCCGCCGACGAGCGGCGTCCCGGGGAGAGCGCGCAGCTCGCGCACGAGCCGCTGCGAGCGCGGAGCGAGAAAGGGCGCGCCGGACGAGACCTGGACGACCCAGAGCGTCCCGAGGTCGCGGGGCGGCCGGACGCGCGCGGCGGCGGGCAACGCGCGTGCGCGGGCCGCGAACGCGGTCGCGGCCGCGGCGTCGCCGTGCACGACGGCGTAGACGTAGGAGATCGAGCCGGGGTCGAACTCGCGTCCGATCGCGACGTCGACGACGTGCGAGCTGACGCTCGCCGGCAGCACGGAGGCGTCGACGCCGGTGAACCGGATCGACCGGAACGGCACGCCCAAGGCGAGCAGCAGGCAGGTCGCGGCGACCGCCACCGGCGCCGGCCGGCGCATGAGCGCGTGCGCCAGTCGGTACCAGCCGCCGGCCTCGCCGCGCGCGGTGCGCTCGGCCGCACGCCGCCAGCGGCGCGGCGACAGCGCGTTCACCCGTGGCCCGAGCAGCACGAAGAGAGCCGGGAGCACCGTCAGCGCGATCGCGCCGGCGAGCGGTCCCGCGAGCCCACCGGCAATCCCCATCGACTGCAGGAAGCCGAGCGGGAAGATCGCCAGCGTCGCGATCGCTGCCCCGACCGTCACGCAGCTGTAGCCGACGGTGCGACCCGCCGTCGCGAGCGTCACGCGCACGGCGTCCGCGGCCAGCCTGCCGCGCGCGAGCTCCTCGCGGTAGCGCGAGAGCAGCAGGAGGCTGTAGTCGATCCCGAGCCCGAATCCGGCGCCGGTGACGATGTTCAACGCGTACGTGGACACGGGCGTCACCACGTCGACGATGCGGAGCAGCAGCAGCGCGCCCAGGATCGAGAGCGCGCCGCAGACGAGCGGCAGCAGCGCGGCGACCACGCCGCGAAACACCCAGAGCGCGAACAGGAAGAGGATCGGGAACGCAATCTCCTCCGCCCGCGTCAGGTCGCGCTCGACCTGCCGGTTTACCTGCACGGTTGCGAGCGCCGCGCCTCCGACCGCGACACCCGGCAGCAGGCGCGCGCGCCGCTCGAGCACAGTGGCGGCCGTCCGCCAGGCCCGGGGCGGGAACGCCGTGCTCGCGTAGGCGGCGACGAGCGCATCGCGCCGGTCGCGCGAGTACCGCGTCGGCGCGAGCACCGGGAAGACCGGCGAGCGAACGACGGCGACGACGCCGCGCAGACGCGCGGCCGTCGGCCGGTGCACGAGCACGAGCACCTCCGGCGCCGCGGAGAGCCCCGACGCACGCTCGACTGCGGCGTCAGCGCGGACGCTGTCGCTGCCGCCCGCGACGAACTCGTTCGCCTGGCCGCCCAGCAGATGCGGCGTCTGCAGCCCGAACGCTGCCGCGATCACGGCGCCGGCGCAGGCCGCGGCGAGCGTGAGCCGCGGTCGGCCGACGGCGAGAAGGGCGACGGCACGCAACCGGCGCGGACGCTAGCGGCGTGCGCCGGCGGCGCCGCGAGGCGCGCGCCCCGAGGCGTGCCGCCCACGCGCCCGCTGCGTAAGATCGCACGCCTGATCCGCGCCGACGACACCGGCATCGTGCCCCGCGAGCATCGCGCCAGTCGCGGCGCGATCGGCACGCACCTCCTCGCCGACTTCTGGGAGTGCAGCTACGAAGAGAGCGGGGCCTACCTCCTGCCGCTCACGGTCGCAGCGGCGAGGGAGGCCAACGCCGACGTCCTCGGCTCGGAGGTCCACGAGTTCGCGGCCGACGGCGGCGGGACGACGGTCCTGCTGCTGCTCGCCGAGTCGCACCTCTCGCTCCACACCTGGCCGGAGCATCGGTTCGTCGCCGTCGATCTCTTCACGTGCGGCCCGGACATGCGACCCCACGACGCCGTCGCGTACCTCGAGCGGCAGCTCAGCCCGTCGAGGACGCGGATCGACGTGATCGACCGCGGCCGCGACGAGGAGTGACGGCGGCAGACGAAAGCTGGTTCACCGAGGCCCGCCTGCCGCTCGCGAGCGAGGACGTCCGCCTCTCCCTGCGGGTGACCCGCTCCGTCTACGAGCACCGCAGCGCGTACAACCACATCCAGATCCTCGAGACGCCGTTCTTCGGCCGCCTCCTCGCCCTCGACGGGATCGTCAACATCGCCGCCGACACGGAGTTCGTCTACCACGAGATGATGGTGACGCTCCCGTGCGTCCGCCACGGCGGGCCGGAGAGCGTCCTCGTCATCGGCGGCGGCGACGGCGGCGCGGCGAAGCATGCGCTGCGGATCCGGACGGTGCGGCGCGTCGTCAACGTCGAGATCGACGCGGCCGTGATCGACGCCTGCAGAGCGCATCTGCCCGAGATCGGCGCCGGCGCGTTCGACGACGAGCGCGTCGAGACGGTCATCGACGACGGGCGCGACTTCGTTCGCCGCTCGCACGAGTCGTTCGACGTGATCGTCGTCGACGTGCCGGATCCCGTGCCGGGCGGCCCGGCGGCGGAGCTCGTCTCGGCGCCGTTCTTCGAGGAGCTCCGCGGGCGATTGGCCGCCGGTGGTGTTCTCGCGACGCACGTCGGCTGCCTCCTGCTCCAGCCGGCGAAGGCGAAGCTCGTGCTCGAGGCGCTCGCCGGCGTCTTTCCCAGCGTCGACCTGCACGTCGCGACGGTGCCGGAGTTCGAGCTGACGGAGGTCGGCTTCGTCGCGTGCACCGCCCGCGAGCAGCCGTCCGAGGCGGAGATCAGGCGCCGCTTCGCCTCGCTCGTCGTCGGCGAGCAGCGTCACCTGACAGCGGAGGTGTACTTCGCCTCGCGGGTGCTGTCCCCCTACACCCGCGGGCTGATCGGTCTCGAGGACGACTAGCGCGACGGCCGCCGTCAGACGACGAGTCCGCTTCCCGGGGGCGGGCTCGGCGGGAGCGGCACCGTCGGGAACGGGAAGGCCGGCATCGGCACGGTGGGCGGCTGGAAGCGGGCCGTGCCGCTCAGCGTCGCGGTGAGCTTGCCGGCCGGGTAGTCGACGGTCACGTCGGTGCGGGCCGCACACCCGGTGCACGTCGTCGTCGAGACGAAGACTCCGTCGCTGCCGGAGGCAGAGATCGCGCGACCGAGCGCGAGGTCGGCGGCCAGCCGTTCGGCGACACGCCGAGCGCTCGAGCAGCCGATCCCCTGCGCCGTCAGGGAGAGGACGCGGTAGCTCGACCGGTGGCCGGGGCGGCCGGCGGAGAACGCCAGCCCGTGCGTGCTGCAGGTCACGGTGCGGCCGGCGCCGCGTGCCTGCCCGCCGGCGAGGCCGGCGGCGAGCGCGACCGCAGCGACGAGAACGGCGACGAGCTTCACGCGCGCAGTATCGGTCGGCGTCCGTTCAGGAACCGTTAGCCGACAATGAAGAGGTGGTGCACGCGCAGCGGCTCGACGGCCCCCCGTCCTAGCTCGTCGCCGCGGTCCGCCGCCGCAGCTGCCGCGCGCCGCCGAGCAGGGCGACGAGGCCGGCGAACAGCGCGAGCGTGCGGCTGCGGCTGAAGAACCCCGCCAGGCGCATCGTCCACGTCACCTTCCTCTCCTTCCACCACAGCTTGCGCACCGCTCGGATCGCTCCCATCTCCTCCTCCTTCGTCGTTTTCGTCGAGGTTACTGCCCGGACGCGACGACGGCCAATCCGTCGCCCGCCCTCCGTCGAGGCACCATAGAGCTGTGGCGCTGCGTCTCCGGGGAGGACTCTGCGCGTTCCTCGTGCCGCTCTGCCTGGCCGTCGCCCCCGGCGCCGGGGCAGCGGGCGGGACGTTCGCGTCGAACGACCCGCTCCTGAACGAGATCTGGCGCGACTCAGTCCGCAGTGCCGCGGACATGCTGGCCCCGGGGCCGCTGACGACCGAGGCGCTCGGGCGCCCGTGCCCGATCGACCTCCGGACGGTGATCCTCGACGGGACCGTGCGCGACCGCTGCCCCTACGTCGGCGACGAGGCGGTGATCGGCCTCACCCTCGACGTCTCGCAGCCGCACTGGTCGGTGCAGCGCGCGATGCTCACGTGGTTCGCGACGCACCAACACCCCGACGGCGCGATCCCGGCGAGCCCGCTCGTGCACGGGCAAGTCGTCCTGATCGACTACAACGCCTACTGGGTCCTCGCGCTCTCGAACTACGTCCTCTACTCCGGCGACGTCGCGCTCGTGCGCCAGCTCTGGCCGCACCTCCTCAAGCTGCTCGACGGCTGGTACCCGGCGCACACGCGGGCCGGTCTGCTCGTCAACGACGAGGGGCTCGGCGACTACGCCTTTCAGCGCCGCGGGCAGCTCGTCGCCTACTACAACGCCCAGTACTCGCTCGCCCTCGCGCGCGCGGCGCAGCTCGCCCGCTGGATCGGCGAGCCGCGCGCGTCGGCGCGGTGGCTCGCGCGGCGCCGGCCGATCGCGCGGGCGTTCACGCGCCGCTTCTGGGACGCGAAGGCGGGCGCGTTCGTCGACACGACCGTCGACCGGGCCACGCACCCGCAGGACGCGCAGGCCTTCGCGATTCTCGCCGGGCTCGCGAGGCCGCGGCAGGCGAGGGCGGCACTCGCGTACCTCGGCGTGCACGAGTGGCGCGGCTACGGCCAGACCGTCACCGACACCGACTCCTGGGACGGCCCGGCGGTCGGCGACGACGTCCAGGACCGCGTCTACCCGTTCATCTCGTACTTCGAGGTGCTGGCGCGCTACGCGGCGGGCCAGCCGGAGATCGCGCTCCAGCTGATCCGGCGCGAGTGGGGCTACATGGCGAAGTACGGCCCGGCGACGAACCGCGGCACGACCTGGGAGACGATCGGTCCGTACGGCGGCGGCCCGGTGAACGTGCACCGGTCGTGGGACGCGGGCTGGTCGAGCGGCGCGGCGCCGGCGCTGACGAACTACGTGCTCGGCGTGCAGCCGGCCTCGCCCGGCTACGCGACCTTCACGGTCACGCCGCACCGGGGCGACCTGGCGTGGGCACGCGGCTCGGTCGTCACGCCACACGGTCTCCTGACGGTGTCGTGGCGGCGGACGGCGACGGGACAGGTGCGCGTGCAGGTCGCTGCGCCGCCGGGCACGCGTTGGATTCGAACCTGATTCTTACTCCGGACTTAGCCGTTTCTTAGGCGCCGCTGGGACGATACGTCCACTGTGCTCGGCGCAAGCCTCTTCCCTCCTAGGCCTGCCAGGTGGCATGGAAGGCGTCCGACGGGGACGCCGCTCTCTCACTCATCCCTCGAGCAGGCGGGCGCACCCATCCTCGCCCGCCTGCTCGGCCACGCCGCCGGCCGCCCGCGCGGATGAGCAGCGCGGGCCCGTGTGGTCGGCGCCGACAAGCGGCGCTCTAAGACGCCGCGCACGCGGCGCTAGCCTACGGCTCCTGGGATGAGCATCCTCGTAGTCGACGACGACCAAGCGGTCCGCGACGCCCTGCGGCGCGCGCTGACGATGCAGGGCTACAGCGTCGAGCTCGCGGCCGACGGCCGCGAGGCGCTCGAGAAGCTGACGAGGAACGGCGACGCGATCGACCTCGCGATCGTCGACATCCTGATGCCGAACGTCGACGGGCTCGAGCTGACGCGCCGGCTGCGCGGCGACGGCAACCGGCTGCCGATCCTGATGCTGACGGCGCGCGACCAAGTCTCGGACCGCGTCTCCGGCCTCGAGGCCGGCGCCGACGACTACCTCGTCAAGCCGTTCGCGCTCGAGGAGCTCGTCGCGCGCGTGCGGGCGCTGCTCCGCCGGCTCGGCGCCGACGAGGCAGGGACGACGCTCCGCTTCGCCGACATCGCGCTCGACACCGGCACACGCGAGGTCCGGCGCGGCAACCGCGAGCTGCAGCTCACCCGCACCGAGTTCGCGCTGCTCGAGCTCTTCCTGCGCAACCCGAAGCAGGTTCTGACCCGCTCGGTCATCTTCGACCGCGTCTGGGGCTACGACTTCGGCTACGGCTCGAACTCGCTGGACGTCTACATCAGCTACCTGCGCAAGAAGACCGAGGCAGGCGGGGAGCCGCGCCTGATCCACACGATCCGGGGCGTCGGTTACGCGCTGCGCGAGCCGTGACGCTCCGCACCCGCCTCGCGATCGTCGCGGCGGCCGCGGTCGCCGCGGCCGTCGTGCTCGCGTCGCTCGTCGTCTACTTCATCGTCCGCAGCGAGCTCTTCAGCCCGATCGACAAGTCGCTCCAGAACGCCGCAGCGGCGATCCGCATCCCGCATTTCGCCGACCTGACCCCCGGCTCGCGTCCCCACGAGCTCATCCTCCACACCGGCTTCGGGGGCGGCTTCCCCGTCCCCTACCGCCTCGTCACGAGCACGGGCACCTACATCGTCCCGGACAACTACGAGAACGCCCTCGGCCCGCTTCCGGTCACGCGCGAGCAGCGCGCCGTCGCCGCAGGCGACGCGCAGCCCTTCTTCGACGACTCGCAGGTCGGCGGCGTCGCCGCGCGCAGCTACACGACTCAGGTCGGCCCGACGGCCGCCGTCCAGATCTTCACCTCGATCTCCGCCGCGAACCACGCGCTCGCGAAGATCCGCCTCTGGCTGATCCTGATCGCGTTCGCCGGCGTCGCGCTCGCGTCCGCCGCGGGTTTCCTCGTCGCGCGCGCCGCGCTGCGTCCGGTGCGACGGCTGTCCGAGACGGCCGAGCACGTGCGGACGACCCGGGACCTCAGCCGTCGCATCGACGTCACCGGCAAGGACGAGCTCGGGCAGCTGGCGACGACGTTCAACGCGATGCTGGCGTCGCTCGACGAGGCGGCGAAGCGGCAGCGCCAGCTCGTGCAGGACGCGTCGCACGAGCTGCGCACGCCGCTGACGAGCCTGCGCACGAACATCGAGGTGCTGGCAACGAGCAAGGAGCTGCCGCCGGAGGAGCGGCGCCAGCTCCTGAACGACGTGGTCGAGCAGCTGACGGAGATGACCGCTCTGATCGGCGAGCTCACCGAGCTCGCCCGCGGCGAGGAGCAACCTCCGCCGTTCGAGGACGTGCGGCTCGACCTGGTCGCCGAGGACGCGATCCGGCGCACGGCGCGCAACCACCCCGACGTGCCGATCGACGCGGACCTCAGGCCGACGACCACGGTCGGCATGCCGGCGACGCTCGAGCGCGCGTTCGCGAACCTGCTCGACAACGCCGCCAAGTGGAGCCCCGTCGGTGCACCCGTCGAAGTGCGGGTGCGCGACGGCGAGCTGGTCGTACGCGACCACGGGCCGGGCATCGCGGACGACGACTTGCCGCACGTCTTCAACCGCTTCTACCGCGCGACGTCCGCTCGCGGCATGCCTGGTTCCGGTCTCGGGCTTGCGATCGTCCGACAGGTGGCCGAGGCGCACGGTGGGACGGTCGTCGCGGAGCAGGCGCCGGACGGTGGCACGATCATGCGCTTCACGCTGCGGAACGGCACCGCGCCCGTCGCCTGAAGTCTTAGGCCGCTCTTAGGCGCGAGTGGTTTTCTTGCGCTCGGTGTTCTACCTCGGCTACCTCCGCAGCGAGCTTGTTCGCCGCAAGAGCCGGACGATTCTGACACTGCTCGGCCTGTCGATCGGCGTCGCGCTCGTGATTGCGATCTCGGCGCTCTCGCGCGGCCTCGACCACGCGCAGAAGACCGCGCTCAATCCGCTCTCGACCATCGGCACCGACCTGACCGTGACGCTCGCGCCGCAGCAAGACTCGGGCGGCG
>DASRGD010000090.1:0-3331 GCA_035651195.1 Gaiellaceae bacterium
CCCGAGCCGGTCGACGCGGCGATCTGCCTCCGCTCCTTCTACTACCCGACCGACCGCCGTGCGTTCTTCGCGCGCGTCCGCGGCTACACGCGCAAGAAGTTCGTCTTCGACTTCCGCGCCCGCGTGCACGACCCCGCGACGATCGCGGCCGATCTGCGGGCGGCGGGCTTCGAGCGCAGCGCGTTCCATCCGTTCCTGCTGCCGCAGCTGCGCCGTGTGCCGCCCGCGCTCGTGCCGGCGATCGACCTCCTCGAGCGGACAGGTGCGCCGGCGAGACTGGTGGCGCGCCGCTTCGGCCGCGTCTTCTGCGCGGCGTGGGTCGACTAACGGAGGTCGACGATCGCGGAGGCGTGCGTCAGGCGCGGGTCGTCGAGGCGGCGAACGGCGAAGCGGGGGTCCGACGCGAAGACGTGCAGCTCCTTCGCGTTGTAGTAGACGATCCGCGCGCGGCTGCGGGCCTCGGCGGCGACGGCCTCGCGGAAGCGCACCATCACCGTCTCGTCGAACGGGTTGAAGAGGTAGAAGAGCGTCCCCTCCGGCGGCAGGATCGTCGTCGCGTCGCCGCACCTGATCGTCAGGTTCCGGTGGCGCCGAAGCCGCTTCGCCGTGCGCGCGCAGATCTCCGGGTCGAGCTCGATGCCGATCAGCCTGTTCTCCGGGTGGTGCGCGAGCAGCCAGTTGAGCGACCGCCCCTTCCCGCAGCCGACGTCGACGATCACGTCGTCTGCCCGCACCTCGGCTGCGGCGAACAGGATCGCGAGATCGCGGTAGTCGGAGTTGACTGCGTGGCGAGCGCCGAGGTGCGCGTAGCGCGTCCTGATCGTGCCGCCAAGCAGCCGGCCGTAGCGGAGGTCGCGGAGCGCGTTCGCGAACGCCGTCGGGAGCCGCCTGATCGTCCAGCCGATCCTCAACGTGGCGGTCCGACGCGCTCGCGCCAGCGCGAGCGCACGCCGTCCGTGAGCCGTGCGGCGTCGGCGGCACGCCGGGCGAGTCGCGCCCCGGCGAGCACCGGCGCGCGCACGGCGCTCGCCCGGAGCCCGCGCCACGTCGGCGCGAACACGAGCTCCTCCCGCTCGAGGCTGCTCTCGCTGCTGAGCTGGCGCTTGTAGGCGGCGTCGCCGGCGCCGAAGTCGACGACGCCGATCGAGGGGTCGGCGATCGCGTCTTCGAGGACGCGCATCAGCAGGTAGATGCCCGGCCGATGGCGCGAGTACGACCGATCGAAGCCGGTGCGAAGCAGGAAGAGCGTCCCTCGGTAGGTCGAGCACTGCCAGTACGCGATCGGGTCCTGACCGCAGTAGAGGACGTACGCGCGGATCCAGCCGCGCTCGAGGCCGAGCCGGGCGAGCGCGCGCTCCTCGAGCGTGTCCGCGAAGCCCGCCCCGACCGCGCGCTGGTACGTCGAGCGGGCCACGAGGTCGAGCGTGCCGACGAGCTGCTCCAGGTCCTCGGGACGGTGCAGCGTGCGCACGTGCCTCGCGCGCCCGAACGCCTCTTCGAGCCGCGCCGAGTCGTAGCGGATCCCGTCGCGAACCTTGCGCGTCCGCGAGGCGAGGAACTCCTCGAACGACGCCGGCAGCACGAGCCGCCGCCGCGCGCTTGCGGGCGCCAGTGGCTGGCGCCGCAGGACGCCGCCGAGCCCGCGCGCAGCCCCTGCGAGCTCGGAGCCGACGGGGAGCGGCGGAAATGCGACTGCGTCGACCTCGCGCAGAACCGGTCGCAGCGCCTCGACCGCCGAAGCGCCGACGACCCCGCCCTCGACGATCTTGAGCACGCGCGCGCGTGGCGCGACGACCGTCCGGTCGCCGAGCCGGGCCGGCAGCGGCCGCTCCTCGATCCGGCCGGCAATGCCCGCCTCCCGGCCGACGACGAGCGCGAACGGCGCGATCACTCCCGGGCGTGTGCGCGCGCGCAGGAGCACCCAGTCGATCTCCGCTTCCTCGCGCTCCCACGCAACCCGCGGCCAGCGGGCCCGCAGGCGCTCGAACTCCTCGGCGCTGCGCGCGATCACGACTGCCATCGGAGCGAGGCTAGACTCGCCGCCGGTGGAGCGTCAGGACAAGGAGTCGAATCGACGGTACTACGACGCCCACGCCCAGGCCGCGGACGACCGCCGTCTCTTCGCGCTCGAGCCGCACCGGCGGCACTCGCTGGAGCTGATCGTCCCCTGGGTCGTCGCGGCGCTCCGCCCCGGCGACCGCGTCCTCGACGCGGGCGGCGGCAGCGGCGCGTACGCGTCGCGCATCGTCCGCGCCGCCCCCGTCACGGTCGTGGGCCTCGACATCAGCGCCGAGCTCGTCCGCCAGCGCGGCGAGGACCCGCTGCTGACGGAGAACGTCGTCGGCGACATGGAGGCGCTGCCGTTCCCCGCCGAGAGCTTCGACGCGGCGCTCTTCGTCGCCGCGCTCCACCACGTCCCGGACGCGCTCGTGCCGCTGCGCGAGGCGTGGCGCGTCCTGCGGCCCGGCGGCCGGCTCTTCGTCTATGAGCCGTGCTCGCTGCGGGCGGGGGCGAACGGCGTGCGCTCGATCCCGGAGGAGCCGAAGGAGTTCCGCTTCTCGATCGGCTGGCTCGAGGGCCGGATCCGCGACGCCGGCTTCGAGATCGACGACGTGCGGACGCGCCGCCTCGCGCTGCGCGCGCTCGATGTCTTCACCGCGCGCTACCCGCTCGCGGTCTTCCGCTTCGGGGACGCGCTCGACCGCGTCCTGCTGCGCATCCCGCCGCTCGCACGCCTGGGTGCGGCGGGCATGGTCCGGGCCAGCAAGCCGTCGTAGCGACGCTACGCGCACGGCGCCGGGCGCGCAGCGGGGCAGAACAGAAAGCTCTCTTGCGCGCCGAGCTCCCGTGTGTCGGTCGTCGACGGCTGGAACGTCGGCGAGATCTCGACGACGGCTCGGATCGGCGTCGAGCGGACCGGGATCCGCACCCTCACCTCCGACCCGTCGTCGATCGTCGTCCGCCGCACGGCCGTCAGGTGGCCGATGCGCGGGTTGTTGTGCCGGTCGAGGCGGACGGTGCCGACGTGGACGACGACGTGCCCGGGCGGGGCGCTGCTCGGGGTGCGGCGGAGGTCGACGAGCAGGACGCCGGGGCCGCCGCGCTGGTAGTAGGTGAACGACGAGGTCGCGCCAGCCCAGCCGTCGGAGAAGATCCCCTCCGACGCCTCGCGCAGCTTCCACGGGCCGTGCAGGCGGTAGAGGACGAGGCCCCCGTACGTCGCGACCTGCTTCGCCTGCAGCACGATGCCCGGCCCCGCGAGCACGTACGGGTCGCCCGTGTAGTAGGAGAGCGTGCCGTCCGTCGAGACGAGGCCGGGCCCGATCGTCGG
>DASRGD010000091.1:0-13716 GCA_035651195.1 Gaiellaceae bacterium
CGGCGTGTAGAGCCTTCCGTCGCGGACGACGAAGATCGTCTCGCCAGGCCCGTCCGCGACGGTGCCCTCGGGCGTCAGCATGATCGCCTCGTCGTAGCCGGCGCGCTGCGCCTCCGAAACGGCGAGCATCGAGTTCAGGTAGACGCCGGTCGCCTTCGACGCGTGCGGGACGACGTTCGGCGGCACGCGCTGCCAGGTCGAGATCTTGGCGCTGATCCCGTTCTTCAGCGCCTCGTCGCCGAGGTACGTCCCCCACGGCCAGGCCATGATCGCGACGTCGACCGGGTTGCCGCGCGCCGAGACGCCGAGCTGGCCGAAGCCGTAGACGGCGATCGGACGGATGTAGCACTCGCGCAGCGAGCACGCGTCGAGCAGTTCGTTCGTCGCCGTGCGCAGCTCGTCGACCGAGTACGGCACCTCCATGTAGAGGAGCTTCGCCGAGTTGTGCAGACGCTCGAGATGGTCGGTCAGCCGGAAAACCGCGGGGCCCTTCGGCGTGTCGTAGCAGCGGATGCCCTCGAAGACGCCGGTGCCGTAGTGGAGGCCGTGCGCGCCGACGTGGATGCGGGCGTCGTCCCAGTCGACGAGCTCGCCGTTCATCCAGATCTTCTCGGTCGGCTGCATGAGCGGATGCTAGCTGCGCGCCACGAGATCGGCCGTCCGGGCGCCGGTCAGCCGCTGCAGCTCGGACGGTGCGAGCTCGGCCAGGTGCGAGTCGGAGCCGGCGCCGATCCACACCTTCGAGTGCTGGAGGATCAGCCGGTCGATCAGCGTCGGCGTGACCGTGCGCAGCGGGAACGGGGCGACGGCGCCGGGCTCGAAGCCGGTCGCCGCGAGCACCTCGTCGGCGCGCGCGATCCGCGCCGACTGCGCGCCGACGGCCGCTGCCACCTTCGCCTCGTCGCTGCGGCGGTCGCCCGGCACGAGCGCGAGGACGAACGCCCCGTCGCAGACGAAGACGAGCGACTTGACGATCCGCGCCGGCTCGCAGCCGACGGCCTCCGCGGCGGCGGCCGCCGTCGGCGTCCCGTCGGGAAACTCCTGCACCGTCGCCTCGACGGCGGCCGCGCGCAGGTACGCGGCCACGCGCTGCACCGGCTCCGGCCAGACGTGCCGCAGGCTCGAGCTCATCCGCGCAGTCGGAGCTGCTCGAACGCCTCGAGGGCGCGCGGGACGGCGACACCGCGCTCGACCTCGGCGCCGAGCTCGGTCAGCGACAACTCGACCGCGGCGAGCGCGGACGCGATGTCGAAGACGTCGAACCAGCCGATGTGGCCGATGCGGAAGATCTTCCCCTTCAGGTGACCCTGGCCCGGAGCGAGCGTGACGCCGTGCCGGTCGCGCAGGTGGCGCAGCAGCTCGGCGCCGTCGATGCCCTCCGGTACGTTCGCCACGGTGACAACCGCCGCTGAGTCGTCGTCCGGAGAGAAGAGCTCGAGCCCCATCGCCTTCAGGCCTGCGCGCGTCGCCCGGCCGAGCCGGATGTGGCGGTCGAAGGCGGCTTCGAGGCCGGCTCCCAGGATCAGGCCGAGCGCGACGTCGAGGCCGCGGATCAGCGAGACCGCCGGCGTGAAGGCAGCGTCGAAGACCTGCTGCGCCGTGCGCGTGCGTCGCCAGTCGAAGTAGAAGCTGCGGGACCGCGGCAGCCGCTCCCAGAGCGGCTCGGCAACTGCCGCCATCGCCAGCCCGGGCGGGCACATCAGCGCCTTCTGCGAGCCCGAGAGGACGACGTCGATCGCCCAGGCGTCGGCCTCGAGCGGGACGGCGCCGAGCGACGAGATCGCGTCGACGACGAGCGTCGCCTCGCCGACCGCCTGCTTGAGCGCCTGGATGTCGGCGACGACGCCGGTCGACGTTTCCGAGTGGGTGCAGAAGACGACGCCCGCGCCGCTCTCGGCCACCGCTCTGCCGACCTCGTCGGGCGCCGGTACCTCGCCCCACTCGTACGCGATCCGGTGGACGTCGAGCTCGTACTGCTCGCAGATCGCCGCCCAACGCTCGCCGAAGGCACCGGCGGTGACGACGGCGACTGGATCGCCGGGCGCGCAGAGGTTCGCGGCCGCCGAGTCCATCGCGCCCGTGCCGGAGGCGGCGAAGAGCAGCACCTCGGCGCGGGTGCGGAAGACCTCCTGGAGCCGGGCGAGCGACCGCTCGTAGACGGCGCGGAAGTCGGCGCCCCGGTGGTGCACCATCGGCGCCGCCATTGCCGCCAGCACCTCGGGCGGGACGGGGGTCGGTCCGGGCGTGAACAGGTACCGCTTCTCCACCCCCTGAGCGTAGTCGAAAGGTGCGGGACTTCCAGTCCGGGTCGTTCGCCGCGCGAACCGTCAAACTCGCGTTATGCAGGCGCTCCTCGCCTTCGCCGCCGCGCTCGTCTCGCTGCGCCTCGCGGGCGCGATGCGGGCCCGCCGCCGGCCGGCGTGGGCGGCAGCGCTGCTCGCCTACGCGCTCGCCTCGGCGGCGCTCGCCTGGGGCGCGGCGCACGGCTGGGACGCGCGGGTCTTCCGCGTCTACTACCTCGCCGGCGGCCTCCTGACGGCGCCGCTCTTCGGCGTCGGCTCGCTGCTCCTCGCGCGGCGGGGCTGGGCGGCGCCGCTCGGATTCGCCTGGACCGGGCTGGCGCTCGGCGTGGCGATCGCGATGCCGGTGCACGGCTCGTTCGGTCGCGGCATCCCGGCGGCGCAGGACCACCTCGCGCTCGCGCCGCGCGTCGTCGCGGTCGCGGGCAACAGCCTCGGCACCTTCGCCGTCGTCGCGGTCGCGCTCGCGACGATCCGCCGCCGGCCGCTCGGGAACGCACTGATCCTGGCGGGGATCGCCGTCGCGGCGGCCGGCTCGGGCCTCGCGGGCCTCGGCGTCTCGGCGGTGAGCGGCTTCGCTCTCGCAGCCGCCGTGCTCCTCTACCTCGGCGCGGCCGAGCCGAGCTTCTCGCGCAGGCGCTCGCTGACGACGCGCGGGTCGGCAGTGCCGCCCGACTCCTTCATCACCTGGCCGACGAAGAAGCCGAGCAGCCCCTCCTTGCCGCCGCGGTAGGCGTCGGCCTGGCCGGGGTTGGCGGCGAGGATCCGCTCGATCAGCGGGTCGAGCTCCGCGACGTCGCTGACTGCCTTCTGCGCGAGGTACGGCTCGGCGCGGAAGCCGTCGTCGCCCGAGCGCGCGAGCGCCTCGTCGAAGGCGGCGCGCGGGATCTCGGCGCGCGCGCTCACGAGCTTCGCGAGCTCGCCCGCGTCGACGCGCGCCGGGTCGACGCCCGTGGCGACGAACGCGTTCGCGAGCACGTTCGCCGCTTCCTTCGGCTCGGCGCCGGCGTCGACGACCGCCGCCCAGAGGCGGTCGAGGCCGCCGGTGACGAGGACGTCGGCGTCGTAGAACGAGAGCGTGCGCGCGATCCGCGTGATCCGCGCCCCGGGCAGCTCGCCGATCTCGCCGCGCAGCCGCTCGACGACCTCCGCCGGCGGATGCACCGGCACGAGGTCGGGCTCGGGGAAGTAGCGGTAGTCCTGCGCCTCCTCCTTCGAACGGAGCGGCGGCGAGTCCTCGTTCGTGGGATCGAAATGGAGCGTCTCCTGCTCGACCGTGCCCCCTCCTTCGTAGATCCGGATCTGGCGTGCGATCTCGCGCTCGATCCCCTTCGCTGCGAAGTTGAACGAGTTCATGTTCTTCAGCTCCGTCCGCGTGCGCAGCTGGGCCGAGCCCGCCGGCCGCAGCGACACGTTGACGTCGAACCGCATCGAGCCCTTCTCGAGCTCGGCGTCGGAGATGTCGAGCTCGATCACGGTCTGGCGGAGCAGCTGCAGGAAGCGCTTGGCGACGTCGGCGGAGTGGATGTCGGGCGCGGTGACGATCTCGACGAGCGGCGTGCCGCAGCGGTTGAAGTCGACGAGCGTCGCCGTCGCGCCGTGGATCCGCCCCGACGCGGCCACGTGCACGTTCTTCGCCGCGTCCTCCTCCAGGTGGGCGCGGACGATGCCGACCTCCGCCACGCCGTCGGCGGTCGGCACGCTCAATCGCCCGTCGCGGCAGAGCGGCTCGTCGTACTGCGAGATCTGGTACGCCTTCGGATTGTCGGGGTAGAAGTAGTTCTTGCGGTGGAAGACCGCGCGGTCCGCGATCTCGCAGTCGAGCGCGAGCCCGAGCTTGATGCAGTCCTCGATCGCGCGACGGTTCGGCACCGGCAGGGCACCGGGAAAGGCAAGACAGACCGGGCACGTGTTCGTGTTAGGCGGCGCGGCGTACTCGACCGGGCAGCGGCAGAACATCTTCGTGCGCGTCTTCAGGTGCACGTGGATCTCGAGCCCGATCACGGGCTCCCACTCAGCCATCGAGCCGCTCCTTCGCCGCGCGCAACGCGTCCGCGATCGAGCCGCGAACGGGCACGTACCCGAGCCGGTGCTCGAGCGGGCCGTTGCGCTCGATCAGCCAGAGCTCGCGCTCCCCGGCCTCGAGCTGCAGCTTCAGATCGCCGAGCAGCACCGCGCGCGAGCCGTCGAGCACGCGCGGCCGCTCGCCGAAGATCCGCTCGACGGCCGGGACGAAGTCGGCGGCGTTGTCCGCGAACCGCTTCACCGCAGCCGCTCCGGCACGAAGTCGAACGCGAGCGCCTGCTCCAGCACGTGCGCGGCGCGAAAGATCGTGTTCTCGGCGAACTGCGGCCCGATCAGCTGCAACCCGACCGGCAGCCCGTCGGCGAGGCCGCAGGGGATCGAGATGCTCGGCAGCCCGGCCATGTTCGGCGGGATCGTGAGGACGTCGGTCAGGTACATGGCGAGCGGATCGGCCGCCTTGTCGCCGATCGCGAACGCGGTCGTCGCGCACGTCGGCGAGACGAGCAGGTCGAAGCGCTCGAACAACGCGTCGTGCTCGCGCTTGATCACCGTCCGCACCTTCTGGGCCGTGCCGTAGAACGCGTCGTAGTAGCCGGCGGAGAGCGCGTACGTGCCGAGCATGATCCGGCGCTTCACCTCGTCGCCGAAACCGTCGTGCCGCGTCGCCATCAGCATCTCGACGAACGAGTCGCCGGGCGAGCGCAGCCCGTAGCGGACGCCGTCGTAGCGGGCGAGGTTCGCCGACGCCTCGGCGGGCGCGATCAGGTAGTAGCAGGCGAGCCCGTAGTCGACGGACAGCGGCAGCTCGCACGTGTCGACCTCGGCGCCGAGGCTCTCCGTCTGCGCGATCGCCGCGTCGACCGCACGCCTGACACCGGGCTCGATCCCGTCCACGTCGTTCAGCTGCCGCGGCACCCCGATGCGGAGCCCGCGCAGGTCGTCGCCGTCGGGCAGCTCGACCGGCGGCACGTCCACCGTCGTCGAGTCGTTCTCGTCGCGGCCGGCGATCACGGAGTAGAGGAACGCGCAGTCGCGCACCGTCTTCGTCACCGGCCCGACCTGGTCGAGGCTCGACGCGAACGCGACGATGCCGTAGCGCGAGACGGTGCCGTACGTGGGCCGCAGCCCGACGTTGCCGCAGAACGCCGACGGCAGCTTGATCGAGCCGCCCGTGTCGGAGCCGAGCGCCCACGGCGCGAGCCCGGCCGCGACGGCGGCCGCGGAGCCGCCGCCCGACCCGCCCGGCACGCGCGTCGGATCCCACGGATTGCGGCTCGGGCCGTAGCCGGAGTTCTCGGTCGAGGAGCCCATCGCGAACTCGTCGGTGTTCGTCTTCCCGAGCGTGCGCAGGCCGCGGTCCTTGCAGCGGACGGCTACGGTCGCGTCGAAGACCGGGACGTAGTCGTCGAGGATCCTCGAGCCGGCGGTCGTGCGGATGCCAGCCGTCGAGATGACGTCCTTGAGCGCGATCGGGACGCCGTCGCCGCCGGGGTCGTCGGCGACCGTCAGGTACGCGTTCAGCTCTGCGTTGTGCTCGTCGATCGCGGCCCGGTAGCTGGCGAAGAGCTCGGCGCCGGAGACCTCGCGGCGCTCGAGCAGCGCGTGCGCCTCCGACGCCGTCAGCCGGAGCGTGTCGATGCCGCCGTTCGCGCTCACACGGAGCCGTCCTCACGTGCCCCCGAGGGGGCGCGAGCCCCCCTGCGCGAAGCGTCGCAGGGACACACATGCCTGTCCGTGTCGCGTCCGTGCCGAGTGTGGAGCATCTACGCGGGCGGGGTTCGGAACAGGTCGCCGTCGCGGTCCGGCGCGTTCGCGAAGACGTCCTCGAGCGGAAGGCACTCGTGCGGCTCGTCCTCGGCCCACGCGTTCGCGATCGCCAGCGGGTGCGACGTCGGCGGCACCCCGGCGAGGTCGAGCTCGGACACCTTCGAGACCGCCGCCAGGATCGCCGAGAGCTGCTCCTGGAAGCGCGCCACCTCGGCGTCGGAGAGCTCGAGCCGGGCGAGCCTCGCGACGTGCAGGACCTCTTCGCGTGTGATCGTCATGTCCTGATCCTGTCAGAAGCACCGGCTCTGCTCGCGGCCTGCGCCCGCGTGCTCGCTCGGCCGCGGACAACCACTCGCGAAGCGCGTCGCGGAGGGTCGACAGGGGAGTGCCGAGCGTGCTTCCCCGAAGAGAGGGCTCCTCCCGGAGCCCTCGCGAACTCGGTTCCGAAAGGGAAGCTAGAGCGCCTGGACGTTCGCCGCCTGCAGGCCCTTGTCGCCCTGCACGACGTCGAACGACACGCGCTGACCTTCGGTCAACGACTTGTAGCCGTCCATCGCGATCGCGGAGAAGTGGACGAAAACGTCGTCACCACCCTCCCGCTCGATGAAGCCATAGCCCTTCTCGTTCGAGAACCACTTGACGGTGCCTTCTGCCAACTACCTACTCCTTGTACTAGACGACTCAGTCCGTCGACCGACGGAGCGCGCGAAAACATACCACCGCCGTCGGCTTGTCAAGCCCCCGCGTCCCGGCGTAGACGGGCGCAGCGAACGGCGTTCTGGAGCAGGCAGGCGATCGTCATCGGCCCGACGCCGCCCGGCACCGGAGTCAGGTGCGCGGCAACCTCGGCGGCGTCGGCGCCGACGTCGCCGACGACGCCGGAGTCGGTGCGGTTGACGCCGACGTCGACCACCGTGCCGCCCGCCTTGATCATGTCGGCGGTCACCACCTCGGGCTTGCCGACCGCGACGACGAGCACGTCCGCGTCGAGCGTGTGCCGCGCGAGGTCCTGCGTGCGCGAATGGCAGACCGTCACCGTCGCGTTCGCCTGCAGCAGGAGCTGGGCCGTCGGCTTGCCGACGATCGCGCTGCGCCCGACGACGACCGCCCGCGCACCGACCAGCTCGATCCGGTACTCGGCGAGCAGCGCCAGCACCGCGACGGCGGTCGCCGGCACGAGCCGCGGCCGGCCGAGGTAGAGCTCGCCCGCGTTCTCCGGATGGAGCCCGTCGACGTCCTTGAGCGGGTCGATGGCGCGAGCGACGCGGTCCTCGTCGATGTGCTCCGGCAGCGGCAGCTGCACGAGCAGCGCGTCGACCGCCTCGTCGGCGTTCAAGAGCGCGATCTTCGCGAGCAGCTCCTCCTCGGACACGGTCGCCGGCAGGCGCACGTCGGAGGCGCTGATCCCCGCCTCCGCGGCCGCGGCCTGCTTGCGCCCGATGTAGAGCTCCGATGCCGGGTCGTCGCCGACGAGCACGGTCGCGAGGCCGACGCCGCCGAGCTCGCGCACCTCCTCGGCCACCTGCGCGCGGATCCGCGCCGCGAGCGGAGGCCCCTCCATCAGGATCGCGGGCACGGCGGAACACTAGGCTGCGGGCGTGCGCTGGCCCAGGAAGAACGATCCCGCCTCGATCCGTGCGCGCCAGGAGATCGTCGGCGTCGAGGGGATCGTCACCTCGATCGACCTGACGGCGTTCACGAGCGCCGCCGAGGCGCTCACTGGCGTCGCCGTCATCCCGGTCTCGGTCTGCCCGATCGCGATCGACCTCGGCGCGTACGAGCTCGACGACGACGGCGCCGTCGTCGAGACCGGGCGCGGGCGCGAGACCGTCCACGTGCCGCTCGCGCACACCGAAGGCAGCCTCACGCTTTCGATGACGCGGGGCGCGACCGCCGCCGGCACGGTGAAGACGTACGTCCTCGCCGACCGGATCACGCGCGCGTCCTGCTTCGTCTGCGCCGACGCTGCGCAGGCGCTCGCGCTCGCGCGCTGGATCGAATCCGAGCTGCCCGCGATGCGAGACTGGCTCGCCGCCGCCGACGACCCGTCGCTCTCGCGGCGCGCGCGCCTGCGCGAGGTGAAGACGCACGTCGTCGGCCCGATGTGCCACGTGCTCTGGGCGTGGACGACCGGCGACGCGGTCGGGCCGAACATGATCACCCGCAACGCCTACGCCCTGAACACGGGGTACGTGCTCGAGCGCGCGCCCGTCACGCCGGAGCGCGCGATCCTCGAGGCGAACATGGGCGGCGACAAGAAGCCGTCGTACGAGTACTTCCACTCCGGCCACGGGAAGACGGTGCTCGCCGAGGCCTTTCTCGCCGACGACGTGATCACGCGCGTGCTGCGGACGACGGCCGCCGACCTCGAGGCGCTTTCGTGGGCGGGGACGCACGGCGCCGTCGCCTCCGGCATGCAGTCGGTCGCGTTCACGCCCGCGTCCGCGGTCGCGGCTGTGTTCGCGGCGACGGGACAGGACCTCGGGATGGTCGGTACCTCGTCGATGGCGCACGGGACGGCGCGCCGCGTCGACGGCGGCCTGCACGCGACGATCCGCTTCCCCGGCCTCGAGGTCGGCACGGTCGGCGGCGGGACGACGCTCCCGTCGGCGCGGGACTGGCTCGCGTCGATCGGCTGCGCCGGCGACGGCAGGGTGTACCGCTTCGCGCAGATCGTCGCCGCCGCCGCCCTCTGCCTCGAGATCAGCGCCTCGGCGGCGATGGCGACGGCGGGCAGCGAGAACTTCTTCCAGGCCCACCACGAGCGCGGCGGCCTCCGCTGAGGATTCGTTTCCGCCGCGGCGGCAACGAGTTTCCCGTGTTCGCAGACCGTCGGCTCCTCGGAGCCGCGCTCTTCCTCGCCGGCTCGATCGCCGTCCTCGCGCTCGTCCTGCAGCGGGACGACGCGACGAGGCGCCGTCCTTCGCCGCCGCCGGCGCCGGCCGCAGCGCCGGCGGCGCGGCGGGCGACGAGCACGACGACCACCACCATGAGCGCGACCACGACCACGACGACCCCGACGACCACGACGAACACGACCACGACCCCACCGCGGCCCCCGGAGCACCCGAAGCCGAAGAAGCACGCGAAGCCGAAGCCCGAGGGGCACCCCAAGCCGCACAAGGACGAATCGGTCGAGGGCGCCGCGCCGAGCGTCGTCGCCGAGGCGCCGAGCGTCCCGGCGGCAGCGACGACGACCGAGCCGACGCCGACGACGGCCACGACCCAGCCCCCGCCGGCGACCGTCGCGGTGACGGCCGTGCCCGTTCCCGGCCGCGGCGACAAGGGCCACGGCCACGACGGGAACAGCGGCGACTGACTACCAGCCGCGCGTCTCGAGCAGCTCGCTCGCGTCGAGCGTCGCCGTCGAGATGCCGACCATCGGTGATCCGAGTCCGGCCGAGACGCGCGCGAGCACGTCGGCGTCCATGTAGTGCGTCGTCGCCTCGACGATCGCCCGGGCCCGCTTCTCCGGATCGCCGGACTTGAAGATCCCCGAGCCGACGAAGACGCCGTCGGCGCCGAGCTGCATGCAGAGCGCGGCGTCGGCGGGCGTGGCGATCCCGCCGGCCGTGAACGTGACGACGGGCAGCCGCCGGTGCTCCGCCACCCACTGCACGAGCTCGACCGGCGCGCGCAACTCCTTCGCCTCGGCGTACAGCTCCTCGCGTCGCAGCGCGCCGAGGCGGCGGATGCCGCCGAAGACGGCGCGCATGTGCGTCACCGCGTTGACGATGTCGCCGGTGCCGGCCTCGCCCTTCGTGCGGATCATCGCCGCCCCCTCGGCGATCCGCCGCAGCGCCTCGCCGAGATTGGTCGCGCCGCAGACGAACGGCACCGTGAAGTCCCACTTGTTCACGTGGTGCTCGAGGTCGGCCGGCGTCAGCACCTCGGACTCGTCGATGTAGTCGATCTCGAGCGCCTGCAGGATCTGCGCCTCCGCGAAGTGGCCGATGCGGCACTTCGCCATCACCGGGATCGTCACCGCCTCCTGGATCTCCTTGATCTTCTCGGGGTCCGACATACGCGCGACGCCGCCGTCGCGGCGGATGTCGGCCGGCACGCGCTCGAGCGCCATCACGGCGCACGCCCCGGCAGCCTCGGCGATCCTCGCCTGCTCGGCGTCGACGACGTCCATGATCACGCCGCCCTTCAGCATCTCGGCGAGGCCGCTCTTCACCCGCATCGTCCCGATCTCGTGCATCAGGGCGACATGCTAGCCGCCGCGTGAGAGACTCCCCGCGCCGATGGAACGCACGCGCACGCCGGTCGTCTTCGTCCACGGCCTCTGGCTGCACGCCGACTCCTGGTCGCCGTGGGTCGAGGCCTTCGGCCGGGCCGGCTACGCAGCGACCGCGCCCGGCTGGCCGGGCGACGGCGCGACGGTCGCGGAGACGAGGCAGCGGGCAGACGCGGTCGCAGGCCACGGGCTCGCCGCGGTCGTCGAGCACTTCGCGCGGGCGATCGCGGCGCTCGGCACGAAGCCGATCGTCATCGGCCACTCGTTCGGCGGGCTGATCGCGCAGCGGCTGCTCGGCCAGAACCTCGCGGCGGCGGCGATCGCGATCGATCCGGCCCCGCCGAAGGGCGTCCTCTTCCTGCCGCTCTCGGCGCTGCGGGTCGCGTCGGTGGCGTTGCGCAACCCGGCGAACCGCAGCCGTGCCGTCTCGCTGACCCGCGGTCAGTTCCGCTACGGCTTCGGGAACGCGATCTCGGCGACGGAGTCGGACGAGCTGTACGAGCGCTGGGCGATCCCGTCCCCCGGCCGGCCGCTGTTCGAGGCTGCCACCGCCAACCTCTCCCCCGGCTCGCCCGCGAAGGTCGAGACCGGAAACAGCGTCCGCGGGCCGCTGCTGATCACGGCCGGCGGCAGGGACCGCACCGTCCCCGGCGCCGTCAGCAGGCAAACCCTTCGCCTCTACCGGCACTCGCCGGCCGTCACCGACTACCGCGAGTTTCCCGACCGCGGCCACTCGCTGACGATCGACGGTGGCTGGCGCGAGGTCGCCGACGCCTCGCTCGCCTGGCTGAAGAGTCATTCGCTCTGACCGCCGCCGGCAGGAGAGACCGGCGGAAGACGTAACCTTCGAAGGGGTGAACGCGCTGCCGAAGAGGCGCCTCGCGGGCGGCGCCGTCCTCCTCGCCGCCGTACTCGTCGCCGGGCCCGCGGGCGCCGGCCTGCCGCCGGCCGCCGACGACCCCGGTCCCACGCCCCCGCGCGCGACCTCGCCGCCGCCCACCCCGAGCTCGCGAGCCGTCGCCGCCCTTCGCGACGAGACGAACCTGGTCCCGGCCGGACCGGTCTCCTCGCCACGGCCGCTTCGCCCCGCGCCCGTGCCCGTGCCGCAGGCGCGGCTCTACGGGCGGGCGCCCGTCGACGCCGTCATCCCGACCACCGTCGTGCGCAAGCAGCACCGGAAGAAGCCGAAGAAGCCGCCGCCGGCGCGGCCGTTGCAGGTGACGCCGCCGCTCGACGGGGGGCCGTACATCTTCCCCGTCGCGGGGACTGCCTCGTTCGGCGACACCTACGGAGGGCTCCGCAGCGACGTGCCCGGGGGCTGGCACCATGGCGACGACATCTTCGCGCCGCTCGGCACGCCGGTGGTGGCCGTCGCGGACGGGACCGTCAACCGCGCCGGCTGGGAGCGCGTCGGCGGCTGGCGGTTGTGGGTGCGCGACGACGACGGGGACGAGTTCTACTACGCCCACCTCTCCGGCTACGCGCGGGTCGCGCTCGCGGACGGGCGCGTCCACCGAGGCGAGGTGATCGGCTTCGTCGGCAACACCGGCGACGCGTTCGCGACGCTACCGCACCTGCACTTCGAGGTGCACCCACGCAGCCTGCTCCGGCTCAAGTACGACGGCGCCGTCGATCCGACGACGTACCTGCAGTCGTGGCCGCGCCCGACGCACGTCGTGCCGCCGGCCGCCGTGCACCCGCGCTTCCCGCGCGCGACCGCGGCGCGGTACGAGGCGACGACGAACTTCCGCGAGCTGCTGCGCGTCCTGCCGGCGAGGCCGCGGACGCCGACGGCGAAGCCGCGGCCGGTCCCGCCGCCAGTCGTCGCGCGGCCGCCGGCGCCGCCGCATCCGCTCGCGCTCGCGCCGCCGCCGGCCGCCGTTGCGAGCGCCAGCTCCTCGTCGTGGCGCTGGGCGGCAACCGACGCGATCGCGGCCGTCGCCGTGCTCGGCCTGATGATGTGGCGGCAGTCGGGGAGCCGCCGGCGCTCGCCGGCGGAGGCGAGGCTGGACGCCGCGATGGCGGCGGCCCGCGCCGAGCTCGAGGCGAACCTGGCGACGCTGCGGGCGGTGCGGCGCGCTGTCGAGCGGAGCCGCCGGCCGGTCGGCCGGCCGCTGCGCCTTCCGGTCCGGACGCGCTAGCGGTCGCTCCGCCATTCGGGGGACGCGGGATCGTCGGCCTCCGGCCGATGGTGAGGCAATGCACTCGACGACGCCCGGTCGGCGCCGGCTTCTGTGCGGCCTCGGCTTCGCCGCCGTCACCGTCGCCGCCTGCGCGCTCCTCGCGCAGCGCTTCACGCACACGAGCTGGCCGCTCCACCGGGCGAACGTCGGCCTCGTCGCCGGCGCCTCGGTCCTCTACTTCGCGAGCTTCGTGCTGCGCGCGCTCGGCTGGCAGAAGCTCTTCCCCGCCGGCAGCAGGCCGCACCGCGCCAGCTGCCTGGCCGCCTGCGGCGCGGCCGCCGCGAGCGGCGTCGTCCTGCCGTTCCGGCTCGACTACCTGGTGAAGGTCGGGACGCTCCGGCGGATGCCGGGTGTCAAGCTCGGCCTCGAGGCGATCGCGCTGTCGATCATCTCGCTCGGCCTCGTCGACGCCGTCGCCTTCCTGCCGCTCTCGATCTCGGCGACGGCGACGAGCTCGGCGAGCTTCCGGTATCCGCTTCTGCTCGTCGTCCTCTTCGGGGTCGGCGCCTGCACGATCCTCGTCGCCGGCCAGCACCTCGTGCGCGTGCCCCTGCTCGCGCGGCGCGGGCGGCTCTCGCGGTTCGCGGCGCGCGCGGTCGGCTCGCGCAGCCGCCGCCTCGGCGAGGAGCTCGTCGCGTGGTGGTTCCTGCTCGGCTGCTGGTCGACGCGTGCGGCCGGAAGCACGCTGCTGCTGGCCGCGCTCGGGATCGGCTTCTCGCCCACGCTCGCCCTGATCGTGCTCTGCGTCTCGGCCGCTGCCGGGCTGATTCCGATCGCATCCGGCGGCGCCGTCGCGAACGTCAGCGCCACCGCCGGCGTGCTGCTGCTCGTCGGCGTCGACCGGCAGGAGGCGATCAACTTCGGGCTCGCCTCCGGCCTCCTCCTCACCGGCTCGGCGCTCGCGGCCGCGCTGGTGGGAGCGGCGGCCGCGGTCGCCGGCAGGCTGCGTTTGGCGACCCGCTGACGCTCGAGAGCGCGGCGCGCCCACGACGCTTGCGGCAGCCACGTGCCGCGCGGCGAGGATGCGCACCGGCCGATTGCGGCGAGGGCACGAGCCTCCGTCTCGCCGAGCTGCGCGCCGACGAGGGAGCACGCGGGGCCGAGAACCGGACGGTCGGGCTTGCGGCTCCCCGACCGTCGGGCGTCGGGCCCCGGCCCCGCCGGCGACAGTCTTCGAGCCGCACGGCGATCGCCCTCCTCC
>DASRGD010000092.1:0-7249 GCA_035651195.1 Gaiellaceae bacterium
GCTGCCAGCGCGTCGCGAAGAACCTGCCGTTGTCGCTCGACCGCTGCGACTGGACCGCCACCGAGCGCCCGTCGGGTGCGCACGCGATCGAGCCGAAGGCGCGATCCGGCGCGTTCCACAGCAGGCGGGGCTTCCAGGCCGGCGGGCGCGCGATCAGGAGCCGCTTGTCGTGCGTCGCGATCCGGTCGAAACCCGCCGTGTAGAGCCACCGGCCGTCCGGCGACCGCGCGACCGGCGTCGGCCACTGCCGGAGGCCGTACATCGTCGGCAGCGGCCCGGCGATACGCACGCTGCGGCCGCCGAGCCGCAAGAAGAGCGACGAGCCGCGCACGGATACGTCCGCGAAACGCGGTTGCCGGAACGGCGGCGCCCGGCCCACGGTGCGGTCGCGGCAGTCCGCCAGCGAGAGCCGGTGCACGGCCGTCCCGCGCACGAACTGGACGGTTCCGAGCGAGGCCTCGTGCGGGCAGGCCGTCGACAATGCGGCCGCGACGACGAGCGAGAACACGGCGCGAGTCTACGATCCTCGCGTGGCGACGACCAACCGGCGCGAGACCGATTCCGGGATCGAGATCAGGCCGGTCTACAGGCCCGCCGACGCGCCGCGCGAGCTCGAGCCGCCGGGCGTGCCGCCGTTCACGCGCGGGCCGTACCGCGACATGTACCGGGGGCGGCCGTGGACGATCCGCCAGTACGCGGGCTTCGCCTCGGCGGAGGAGACGAACGCGCGCTTCCGCTATCTGCTCGCCGGCGGCCAGCACGGGCTCTCGGTCGCGTTCGACCTGCCGACGCAGCTCGGCTACGACTCGGACGACCCGCGCGCGGAGGGCGAGGTGGGGCGTACCGGGGTCGCGATCGACTCGCTCGCCGACATGGAGGTCCTGCTCGAAGGGATACCGCTCGACGAGGTCTCGACGTCGATGACGATCAACGCGCCGGCGGCCTTGTTGTTGCTGCTCTACGAGCTCGTCGCCGAGCGTCGAGGAATCGCTGCGAGTGCGCTCTCGGGCACGGTCCAGAACGACATCCTCAAGGAGTACGTCGCGCGCGGGAACTACATCTTTCCGCCGCGGCCGTCGATGCGGCTGACGACGGACCTGTTCGCGTACTGCGCAGAGCGGATCCCGCGCTGGAACACGATCTCGATCTCCGGTTACCACATCCGCGAGGCGGGCTCGACCGCCGTGCAGGAGCTCGCGTTCACGCTCGCGAACGGCATCGCCTACTGCGAGGCCGCGGTTGCAGCTGGCCTCTCGCCCGACGTCTTCGGCGAGCGGCTCTCGTTCTTCTTCAACGCGCACAACGACTTCTTCCAGGAGGTGGCGAAGTTCCGCGCCGCGCGCCGGCTGTGGACGCGCGCCCTGCGCGAGCGGTTCGGCGTCACGAACGAACGCGCGCTCGCGCTCCGCTTCCACGCCCAGACCGGCGGCTCGACGCTGACCGCGCAGCAGCCCGAGAACAACATCGTCCGGGTCGCGATCCAGGCGCTGTCCGCCGTCTGCGGCGGCACGCAGTCGCTGCACACGAACTCGTTCGACGAAGCGCTCGCGCTCCCGTCGGAGCGCGCTGCGCGGATCGCGCTGCGGACGCAGCAGGTGCTCGCCGCCGAGGCCGGGCTGACGAGAACCGCCGACCCGCTCGGCGGCTCCTACTACGTCGAGGCGCTCACCGACGAGCTCGAGGCGCGTGCGTGGGAGCTGATGGGGCGCGTCCGGGAGGCGGGCGGCGCCGTCGCCGCGATCGAGAGCGGGTTCGTCCAGCGGGAGATCGAGGCGTCGGCGTACCGCTGGACGGCCGCGGTCGAGTCGGGCGAGCGGGTGATCGTCGGCATCAACGTCCACGTCGGCGGCGACCCGGGCGAGATCGAGCTGCATCGGCTCGACCCGGCCGCGGAGCAGAGGCAGGTCGAGCGCACGCGCCGGGTTCGGGCCGGCCGCGACCCGCGCGCCGCCGAGGCGGCGCTCGCGCGCGTGCGCGAGGCTGCGCGCGGGAGCGACAACATGCTGCCGCCCCTCCGCGACGCGCTCGCGGCGTACTGCACCGTGGGCGAGCTCTGCGGCGTCCTCCGCGAGGAGTGGGGGACGTACGACCGGTGACGAGGGTCGCGCGGATCTCCGCCTCGCGACGGCGTCGCCGGCAACCGGCGCTCCTTCGTCGTCGCCCGGCCGGCTCGCTGACGTCGACCTCAGAAAGGGTGGATCACGTTCGTGCTCGTTCTGTTCGCGGCGTTCGCGCCGCGCCCGTCACGATGAAACTCGCGCGGGCGACGTCGGCCGTCGGGCACACGCAATCCGGCACCGCCGCGCGCGCACGCGTGACGCCGCCGTGGACGACCCGCCGAGCGTGTGCGACCGAAGGCGGCGAAGGGCAACCGCCCGTCTCGTCATCGTCGGGGCCGTCCCCGGACGTGGCTCGAAGGTACGGTCCGCGCGTGCGGATCCTGCTCGTCTCGCAGATGTACCCGGGGCCGACCGACCCCGACCTCGGCGTCTTCGTCGCCCAGCTCGAGCGCGCGCTCCGCGAGCGCGGCCACGAGCTCGAGCTCGCAGTGCTCGATCACCGCGGCGGCGGCAAGCGCCGCTACCTCGACCTGCGCCGGCGGGTCGCGGCAGCCGGCCGGCCGGACGTCGTCTGGGCGCATTTCCTCGTTCCGACGGGCCTGATCGCCGCCGGCGTCGACGCGCCGCTCGTCGTCACCGCGCACGGCCGCGACGTCCGCAACATCGGCGCGATCCCCGGCGTCGCCGCGCTGACGCGCAAGGTCGTGCGTCGCGCCGCCGCGGTGATCGCCGTCTCCGACTACCTGCGCCGCGAGCTCGAGACGAAGCTGCCGGAGGCGCGCGGCAAGATCGACGTCGTCGACTCCGGCGTCGACCTGGACCTGTTCCGGCCGGCGCCGCGCGGGACGGGCGACCGCCCCGCCTTCGCGTGCGTCGGCTCGCTGAGCGAGCGCAAGAACGTCGTCCGCCTGGCGGACGCATTTGCACGGCTCGGGCGCGGCAGGCTCGAGTTCGTCGGCGACGGACCGCTGCGCGGCCGGCTCGAAGGACGACCGGGTGTGCACGTCACCGGCCGCGTCGGTCACGACGAGGTACCGGACCGGATCGTCGCCGCGGACGTCGTCTGCGCGCCGTCGCTCCTCGAGCCGTTCGGGCAGGCGATCCTCGAGGCGATGGCGTGCGGGCGCAGCGTCGTCGCCACCCGCCTCGGCGGCCCGCCCGAGTTCGTGCCGCCCGAGGCGGGCGTGCTCGTCGACCCGCTCGACGAGGGCGAGCTCGCGCGCGCGCTCGAGACCGCTGCCGCGCTCCCGTGCCCGAACGAGGCGGCGCGCGCGGCCGCGGCGGCGCACGACGTCAGGCTGCAGGCGGCTCGGGTGGAGGCGATCCTGGAGCGAGCCGCGCGAGGTCGGCGAGCCTGATCTCGACGAGCGGCCGGATCCGTTCCTCGAGCCCGGCCTCGCGCGCGAGCGCCAGCGCCTGCTCGTAGCTCTCGCGAGCCTTCGCCGGCGCGACGCCCTGCTTCAGGCGGTTGTCGCCGGTCACGATCAGCTTCTGGATCCGCTCGCGCACTGCCTGCTCGTCCATCCGCCGCTACCTTAGAGACGACCGTGGTCCGCGTGCTGATCGCCGACGATCACCTGCTCTTCGCCGAGGCGCTGGAGGCGATCCTCTCGCTCGACGGCCGGATCGAGGTGATCGGCCGCGCCGCCGACGGGCCCCAGGCGGTCGACCTGACGAGCTCGCTGCACCCCGACGTCGTCCTGATGGATCTGAGCATGCCACGCGGAGACGGGTTCGACGCGACGCGCCGCATCCGCCAGGCGCACGAGTCGACGCGCGTGCTCGTGCTGACCGGCTCGGCCTCGACCGACGACATCGACCGGGCGCGCGAGGCGGGCGCCGACGGCTACTTCACGAAGGACCAGATCGCGGACGACCTCGTGCGGGCGATCCTGAACACGGCCGACTCTTAGCTACCCTCGGAGCATGATCCCGGTCCTGGCAGTCGCGCAGGTGCTGCTCGCAGCGGCGCTCGTCTCGCTGATCCTGATGCACTCGGGTCGCGAGGCCGGGCTCGGCGGCATGGGCTTCACGCCGACGTCGCAGGGCGGCACCCACATCGTCGAGCGCAACCTGACGCGGCTCACGATCGTCGTCGCGATCCTCTTCTTCGCGAACACGGTCGGCCTCTATCGGCTGCTCCAGTAGCGGCCGGGCCGTGCTGCGCGGTCCTCGGCTTCCCGCGTGGCTCGAGAGCGAGCCTGCGACCCTGGAGCGAGAGCTGGTTCCGATTTCGTGACGCTAAACTAGGGCGCGTCGCTCTCAACGCGCTGGTGGCGGAATTGGTAGACGCGCTAGGTTGAGGGCCTAGTGGCCGCATAGGCCGTGGAGGTTCAAGTCCTCTCCAGCGCATTCGGCATGGGGGAGCACTGTCAGGTACTCCCCCATCGGCGCCCGCGACGCGCGCCACGCGCGGAACGGCGGCCGGCGGCCGCGAATCCGGAGTTGACGCCGTCCGCAGGAGTTCCTACCCTGTTCACGAACGCACGTTCGTCAACGACCGCGGAGGCGCGATGCTCACCGAGCGGCAGCAGGAGATCTGGAACTACCTCGTCGAGTACGTCGACCGGCACGGCTACCCGCCGACGGTGCGCGAGATCGGCGAGCGCGTCGGGCTGGCGTCGCCGTCGACGGTGCACGCACACCTCGCGAACCTCGAGCGCGCGGGACTGCTTCGCCGCGACCCGACGAAGCCGCGCGCTCTCGAACTGATCGGGCGCGAGCGCAGCGACGCCGCGCCGATGGCCGACGCCGTGCGGCTGCCGCTCGTCGGCGCGATCGCCGCCGGTGCACCGCTCCTCGCCGAGGAGAACATCGAGGACTACGTCGTCATGCCCGCGCGGGCGAAGGGCGACTTCCTCCTCCGCGTGAGAGGCGACTCGATGATCGACGCGGGCATCCTCGACGGCGACCTCGTCATCGTTCGCCGCGCGCAGACGGCGCGGAACGGCGAGATCGTCGTTGCGCTGGCGGGCGACGACGAGTCCGCGGACGAGGCAACCGTGAAGACGTTCTACCGCGAGGACGGTCGGATCCGGCTACAGCCGGAGAACGCCGCCCTCGAACCGATCTACGCGAGCCACATTCGCATCCTCGGCCGCGTCGTGGGGGTGTTCCGGGAGCTATGAGCGACGTGGCGCCGTTCGCGAGGACGCTCGAGCAAGAGCTCGCCGCGCTGCTGCGCGGCGCGTCGCTCGAGTGCCTCGTCTGCGGGGAGTTCGTCATGCACGGCCGCGGGGTCGTCGTCTTCTGCCCCGAGTGCGGTAGCCAGCTCAGCGGTGCGGACGCCGCCGCGGGCGAAGTCGCGCAGGCTCGTTAGAGACGCTGGCTACGCTGGCCGCGGCCGATGACCCGGGGTCGCAGCACTGTCCTGCTCGCGTTCGCGGCCGCGCTCTCGGCGGCGCCGTTGGCGCGCCCTGCGGGACAGGTGATCGGCGGCACGACGATCCAGGTCCAGGCGGCGCCGTGGGCGGTGTTCGTGCGTCAGACGACGGCGACGGGCTCGCTCCAGTGCAGCGGCACGATCATCGACGCGCTGCACGTCGTGACGGCGGCGCACTGCGTCCACAACCTGAGCGGCCAGGAAGCGTCGATCACGTCGCTCTCCGTACGCGCCGGCATCTCGAGCTACACGAGCCCGGCGGCCGGCGACGCCGAGCAGGACCGGGGCGTCTCGTCCTTGCGCGTCCATCCCGGCTACGTCTGGTCGACGGGCGCGTCGCCCGACGACGTCGCAGTGCTCGCGCTCAGCGACCCGCTCGATCTCAGCGGTCCCGCCGTGCAGGCGGTCGCACTGCCCAACCCGGGCGCGCCTCTGCCGCCGCATTCGGCCGTCGCGCTGGCCGGCTTCGGCCGTGAGGTGGCGACTTCGTCGCCGAACGGCTCGCTCAACTGGTGGGCGGCGACGACCGGCGATCCCGACAACTGCGGCGGCTACGCGAATACGGTCATTCCCGACGCCGACGCCGTCGCCGTTTGCGCGAGCTCGCCGACCGGCGCCGTCTGCACCGGCGACAGCGGCAGCGGGCTCGTGACGACGACGGGGGTGCCGACGCTCGTCGGCGTCACGAGCGCCGGCCCGCCCGGCTGCAGCGTCGCCGGCTCCGGCGTCTTCACGTACGTTCCCGCGCCGGAGATCCTCGACTTCATCCAGGGAAACGACACGCCGCCGACCGCGCCGCGGCGGACGAGCGACACGACCGTGAAGATCTCGTGGAAGACGAGGCTCGCCGTCGGCACGACGATCACCTGCGCGTCCGGCGGCTGGACGGGGTCGCCGACGCTCACGTACGCGTTCCTCGACTCGCAGGACGACTCGGTGGTCCAGCAGGGACCACGCCCGACGTACACGCTGACGCCCGCCGACGTCGGCAGGTCGCTCTACTGCCGCGTGCTGGCGACGAACGCCGGCGGCACGGCCGCGCTCCGGACCGTGGACACCGGCGCTGTCGCGCCGGCTCCGCGCGTCGGCATCACGACGGTCGCACCGCGCAACGTCGTGCGGGGGCGCACGGCGCTCGTGAAGGTCGTCATCCACGCGGGCGCGGGCCTGTCCGGGAAGTTCGGTGTCTGCATCACGCCGCCCGTGCGGATCGCGCACCGGGTGTGCAGCTCGCAGATGATCGACGAGGGAAGCTACGGCGGGTTCCCGTTCACGCTCGGCGTCCGGATCAAGCCGACCGCGCCGCGGGGTCCGGCCAGCCTGTCGATCGCAGTCGTCGCCGGCGTCTCGCGCGCCGAATCGACCGCCGTCGTGCGAATCACGTAGAGCCCGGGGCTAGAATGGGTCGTGCAGGCCGGGTGACCGCGGCGTCGTCCGACGTCGAGGAAAGTCCGGACACCGCAGGGCAGGACGCTCGCGCAAGCGAGGCGGCGAAAGCCGACGGAAAGTGGCACAGAAAGGAGACCGCCACCCGCACATCTCCGGAGGTACGGGCGGTAAGGGTGAAACGGTGGGGTAAGAGCCCACCAGCGTCGCGGTGACGCGGCGGCTCGCCAAACCCCGTCCGGTGCAAGGCGAACAGGGCCCGCAACGAGGCTGCCCGCCCAGGGCCCGGGTAGCTGCCGAGAGGGATGGTCACCCTCGACAGAATCCGGCTTACAGGCCTGCTACGGAAAAAGCCCTGGAAACGGGGCTTTTTCTATGGACCCGATTCGCCGGCGACTCGTCAGGCTCGCCCCGCGGCGGG
>DASRGD010000093.1:0-9125 GCA_035651195.1 Gaiellaceae bacterium
ACGAGCTGGGAGAGCCGCGCGAACGCCTCGTCGGTCCTGGCAGCCGCCAGCAGCCCCGACGTGTCGCGGTCGAGGCGATGGACGATCCCGGGCCGCTCGGGGTCGCCGCCGGCGAGCTTGCCCGCGAGGGCGTCGACGAGCGTGCCCGCGGCATGGCCGGCGCCGGGGTGGACGACGAGCCCGGCCGGCTTGTCGACGACGAGCAGGTGCTCGTCGCGGTAGACGACGCGCGGCGGCGGCAGCGCGCGCGTGGTCGCTGCGTCTGCGGCGGCGGCGAGCAGCTCGAGCTGCTCGCCGCCGACGAGACGGTGACTCTTCGGCCGCCGCTCCCCATCGACGAGAACGCCCGCGGCGACGGCGCGCTCGGCCGCCGCCCGCGACCCGACGTGCGTGGCGAGGAACCGGTCGAGCCGCTCGCCCGCCGCTGCCGCCGGCACGATCAGCGT
The DNA here is from genome assembly GCA_035651195.1 of Gaiellaceae bacterium. GTDB lineage: Bacteria > Actinomycetota > Thermoleophilia > Gaiellales > Gaiellaceae > PALSA-600. Next base: position 447 of record DASRGD010000093.1, read on the forward strand.
CGAGGACGAAGCATCGGCGGAACGCGTCCGCCGCGACGAAGGTTCGCGAGCAGAATCTCCCGGCTGAGCTCCTTCGCAGGCAGATCCTGCGCACGCCGAATCTGGGCGCAGGGCGTCGGCGGGCGACGCGCCGCTAGGCGACGCATCTGCCGGCGAAGGAGCTTCGCCCGAGCGATCGGGTGAAGAAGCGTCGGCGACCGGACGGGGCGCGGACGGCGGTTCTGTGGACGAAGGTTCACGCATTTGTCGCCGAGACGTTCCAGACGCGCGCGCCAAGCCTCGGTAGCATCGCCTCCAGAGGGCGGCGGGTGCGTCCCCACCCATGGGTGGGGGTGCGCTCGCCGGCGGCGGGCGTCTCGAACAGCGGCGCTTCGCGGCCGCGACGACCGCGGCGGTCGTCAGCGCGCGGCGACGTCGAGCGGTCGCCGCTGCGGGCGCTTCGGCCGACGGTCGGCGACGACGATCGCGACGAGCAGGATCGCGACGCCGATGACGATGAAGCTGTCGGCGAGGTTGAACGCGGGCCACCAGCCGAGGTCGAGGAAGTCGATGACGTGTCCGAGCCGAACGCGGTCGATCAGGTTCGAGGCGCTGCCGCCGATCAGCAACCCGAGCGCTGCCGGCAGCACCGGGTGCCGCGCGCCCGACCGCGCAAAGAAGACGAGCATCCAGCCGACGGCGAACGCCGTCGCGAGCGTCACGACCGCTGTCGCCGACGAGAAGAGCCCGAACGCGATGCCGGAGTTCTGGACGCGATGGATCGTGAACGAGCCGATCACGCGCACCGACTGATCGACGCCGAGCTCGCTCGTCACGATCGCCTTCGTGACCTGGTCGCCGAGGACCGCGGCCGCGACCACCGCCGAGAGCCCGAGCCACTGCCAGCCCCCCGCCGACACCTTTCGCTCGGCGACGGAGACGGGAGCGAGGCCGTTGGTCGCGGAGCCGACGCGCACGTCGGGCGCGCGCTCGGGTGCCGGATCCGTCACGCGTCTACCCGCGATCGGCGAGCCGCTGGTCCTGGATGCAGAGCGTCGCCCACGGGCGCGCGCGCAGCCGCTCCACGCCGATCGGGCCGCCGCAGCGCTCGCAGGTGCCGTACGTGCCGTTCTCGATCTGCGCGAGCGCGTGGTCGATCTGCGCGAGCGTCTGCTGCGCGCCCTCCTCGAGTCCTTCGTCGAGCTCACGGTCGAACGTGACCGTCGCCATGTCGCCGAGGTGGTTGTCGGTGCCGCGGCCGCCGAGCTCGCCGAGCTCGTCCTGCATGTTGCCCGGGTTCTCCGACGCGAGGTACTCGATCGCGTCGACGATCCGCTGCCGCTCCTGCTCGAGCAGCGCGCGGAACTCGCTCGTGTCGATCGTCGTCATGCCGTCTCCCTCCCCCCTCGCGTCACCGCCGACGCGAGTCGCCGCTCCGTCTCGCCGTGATCGATCCCTGCGAGCGCCACGACCTTGTCGCGTGCGCGGTGACCGGCGACGAGCGTGACGTCCCGCCGCGGCAGGGCGAGTGTCCGGGCGAGCAGGCGAACGACGGCGTCGTTCGCCTTGCCGCCTTCGGCGGGCGCTGCGACCCGTACCTTCCAGGCCGCGCCGTGCCGGCCGACGACGGCCGCGGACGGAGCGCCGGGCGAGACGCGGAGCTGAACTCGGGTCGACCTCGTCACGGGGGAAAGGTTACCCCGCGCGCGCCTCCGGCTTGGTCCCCGCCTGCTGGCTCTCCGCCTCCTGCGCGTGGCGCACGCGCGGGAACTCGCGCGTATCGTCACGACGCGGCCATGCTCGCGCTTGCCGGCCCGGCGCCGCCCCAGACTCGTCGGCGGCGTCGGCGCTCGCGCCGTCGATCATCCCGAGCGCCGCGCGCAGCAGCGCCTCGATCCGACGCGCCTCGGCCGCGAGCCGCGCGTGCTCGCCCTGCGCGCCACGCGTGATCGCCCGGGCCTCCTGGTGGGCCTCGGCGACGATCAGCTCCGCCTCGCGCTTCGCCTGCACGCGCACCTCCGTCGCGGCCTGCTCGGCCGCGACGAGCGCGTTCGCGAGCAGCTCCTCGCGACGGTGTAGCTCGCTCGTCTGCTTCTCGAGTTCCTCCACCCTGTCCTGGAGCTCGCACCGCTCGCGCCAGACCTCCTCGAAGCTGTCGGCGACTTCCAGCAGCAGCTTCTCGACCACGTCGCGTCGATACCCGAGGAGGCCGCGCGCGACGCGGACGTGCCTCAGCTCAACCGGTGTATACGGCATCTCCTGACCTCCTAGTGAAGCTTGCCGAGCAGGAAATGGATGAGCCGCGCCGCGGCGTAGACGGCGATGATCGCGACGATCGGCGAGAAGTCGATCGGCCCCGCCGACAGCGGCAGCGCCCGCCGCCAGAGGCGCAGGTACGGCTCGCAGATGTCGTAGAGGAACCGCTGGATCGGGCCGAGCGAGGCCGGTAGGCGCAGCCACGAGAGCAGCACGTAGAGCACGAGTGCGAGCGCGTAGACGCTCGCGAAGATGTCGACGAACTGCTGAACGTCGCCGATTGCGTCGAACAGCGGCATCTCCGCCACCGTTCGGGCCGCCCGACCGTTCTCCTACGCCTACGCCTGGTTGTAGAACCCGCCGCGTTCGAGCAGCTGCGCGCGCTGCTCTGCGCTCACCTCGACGTTTCGCGGCGTGAGCAGAAACACCTTGTCGGCGACACGCTGCATGCCGCCGCTCAACGCGTACGTGAGACCGCTCGCGAAGTCGATCAGCCGCTTCGAGAGCTCCGTGTCCGCGGCCTGCAGGTTCAGGATCACCGGGATCCCCTGCTTGAAGCGGTCGGCGATCTGCTGCGCGTCGTTGAAGCTGCGCGGCAGGACGAGGTGGACGCGGACCGCGTTCGGGTTCGGGACCGCCTCGATGTGCGGACGCGCCTGCGCGCGCGCCGCGCGCACCCGCGCTCCGAGCGGCTGCGCACCCGACTCCGACTCGGTCCAGTCGTCGAGCTCCTGCGTCCGTCGCCGCGGCGTCAGTCGCCGGACGTTCGGGCGCTCGCGATAGCTCTGCTCGAGCGTCTCCTCGGCCGTGTACAGCTCCTCTTCGTCGTAGTACTCGTCGTCCTCCTCCGCAATCCCGAAGTAGACGAGCGTGCGGCTCCAGAGGTCACCCAGGCTCATGTCGCCGAATCGTAACTCCGACCCCGGCCGCCGAAGAGCACGCTGCCGACCCTGACGTACGTCGCGCCCTCCTCCGCGGCGATCCGGTAGTCCTGGGTCGTCCCCATCGAGAGCTCGCGCAGGCCGTGCTCGGCCGCGAGCGCGCGCAGCTTCCGGAACCAGGGCCGCGACGCCTCCGGGTCCGCCGCCGGCGGCGGCATCGTCGACAGCCCGACGACGCCCTCGTCGAGGTAGTCGCCGAGCTCGCTCGGGTCGACACCGGCCTTCGACTGCTCGCCCGCGAGGTTCACCTGCACGAGCGCCGGCACCTCGAGGCGACGGGCGGCAGAGAGCGAGTCGAGCGAGTGGACGAGCTCGCACGTCCGGTTGACGACCTTCACCTTGTTCGACTGGAGCCTGCCGATGAAGTGCCACCGAAAGGCGTCGCCGTAGGTCGCGTGCTTCGCCTCGAGATCCTGCGCGCGGTTCTCGCCGACGACGTCGATCCCCGCCTCCGCGAGCACCGCCATCTCCGCGACCGAGACGTACTTCGTCGCAGCGACGACGGTCACGCCCACTCCGACCTGGGCGCGCACCTCGTCGTAGCGCGCGCGTACCTCAGCCGGCGATAGCAGCGATCACTCCCTGCACGCCGCGCACCGGCCCGTCGCGGCGGTGCGAGAAGAAGAGCTCCGGGTTGCAGCGGGTGCAGAGGTCGACGCGCTCCACACGGCCGACGCCGGCACGGCGCAGGGCGCGCTCGGCCGCCCGCCAGAGGTCGAGGATCCGGCCGCGGGTGAGGTCGCGGTCGAATAGCGACGACACCTCGGGCCCGACTTCGTAGCAGCACGGCCCGATCGCCGGCCCGACCGCGGCCAACGTCGGACGGCCGCCGAACACCGTGACCGCCGCGGCGACGACGCCTTCGGCGAGGCCGCGCCAGCCGGCGTGGACGACGGCGAGCGCCGGCGGTCCGCTCGCAGCGGCGATCGCGATCGGGACGCAGTCGGCACCCAGCGCGAGCAGCGGTAGCTGTGGCTTGTCCGTCCAGAGCCCGTCGCCGGGCTCGTCGCCAACGCCCGGCACGGCGCGATGCACCGTCGGCGAGTGCCGTTGCCGGTTGACGGCGAGCCGTGTCGCGTCGAGCCCGAGCGCCGCGCACGCCCGGCGGCGGTTCTCGGCGACGCACGCCGGGTCGTCGCGCTTCGTCCCGAGGTTGAGCGACGCGTACGGCCCCTCGCTGACGCCGCCGACGCGGGTCGTGAATGCGACGACGTACGGGCCCGGTGCCTGCCAGCGGATCATCCGACGAGGAGCTCCCGCGCACGCTCGAGCAGCGTCTCGCGCCGATTCAGGGCGGGATCGCCGACGACCGCGTCGAGCAGCTCGTCGAGCGCACGGCCGAGCGCCGGGCCCGGGTGGTAGCCGAGCTCGATCAGATCGGTGCCGTCGACCGCGAGGTCAGACAGCCGGTGCGGGCTCGAGCGCTCCGCCTCGACGACGACGCGGAAGCGCCCGACCCGCTCGAGCTTCGAACGCGTCTGCGGCGTGTCGTCGCGGCCGCGCAGGTCCGCGCCCCAGTGGTCGAGCAGGTCGAGCACGAGCCCTTCGCCGTGGAGCGCGAGCAGCCGCCGCGCCTCGAGCGCGTCGCCGGACTCGAGCCGGAACGGATGGAAGCGCACGATCCGCACGACGCGGTCGCGCAGGTCAGTCGGGTAGCGGAGCCGCTGCAGGACCGCGTCGGCGACCTCCGCCCCCGCCGCCGCGTGGTCCGCGGCGCCGCTCGGCTTGCCGAGGTCGTGCAGCAGCGTCGCCAGCCGAAGCCGCAGCGGCGTCCCGGCGTTCGCGGCCGCCTGGACGACGGCGAAGATGTGCTCGTCGAGCGTCAATCGGTGGTCGGCGGAGCGCGAGTCGAAGCCGATCGCCGGGCCGTACTCCGGGACGAGCGCGACGAGCACGCCGGTGTCGCGCGCGAGGCGGAGCGCCTTTCGCGGCTGTGCGCCGAGAAGCAGCTTTGAGAGCTCGCCCATGCCGTCGGCGGCGAGGCCGCCGCCGATCCGCTCCGCCGCGACGAGCCGCACCGACTCGGCGTGGTCGCGCATCTGCTGGAGCGTCTCCTCGTCGGGGTCGAAGCCGAGTTGCGAGACGAAGCGAAGGCCGCGGAGGATGCGGAGCGGGTCCTCGGCGAAGCTTCCCGGCGTGACCGTCCGCAACCGACGCGCGGCGAGATCGTCGCGGCCGCCGAACGGGTCGATGAGCGTCCCGTCCCTCAGGTGCCGTGCCATGGCGTTGACGGTGAAGTCGCGCCGGGCGAGGTCGTCCTCGACGCTCGCGGCCGGATCGACGACGATCTCGAACTCGTGCCGGCCCGGCCCGGTCGAGCGCTCGCGGCGCGGCGGAGCGAGCTCGATCCCCGCCGGCGCGAGTCGGCGGATCTCGCGCTCGCTCGGATAGAAGCGGACGCCGACCGGGCGACCGGCGACGACGAGCTCCTCGGTGCGTCCGTGCGGCACGAGCCGCTTGCGCAGGCCGGCGATGTCGACGCCCGGGACGAGGAAGTCCGCGTCCTTCGATTCGAGCCCGAGCAACTCGTCGCGGACGGCGCCGCCGACGAGGTAGGCATCGAGACCGAGCCCGGTGACGTAGTCCTCGACCGGCTTCAGCATCCATCCATTGTGGCCGCGTCCGCGACTCTCAACTCTCCCAAAGGGGTCTGACCCCTTTCAGAGGGTTGGGAGGTTCCAACAGGTTCGAACCGGCCGGAGCCGACGAGTCGACGTCCACCTGAGGCTCAGTCCGCGAGCGCGACCGCCTCGATCTCGACCAGGGCGCCCGCCGGCAGCCTCGCGACCTGGACGGTCGAGCGCGCGGGCGGGACGCCGCCGACGTGGCGTGCGTAGACCTCGTTCATGGCCGCGAAGTCGCCGAGGTCCTGCAGGAAGACGGTCGTCTTGACGACGCGTTCGAGGCCGGAGCCAGCGGCCTCGAGCACCGCTCGGAGGTTCTCGAACACCTGCTCGGTCTGCTCCGCGACGCCGCCGGGAACGAGCTCCCGCTCCCCTGGTCGCAGCCCGAGCTGACCCGAGACGAACACGAGCCCATTCGCCTTGATCGCCTGCGAGTACGGAGCCCCTTCGAACGGCGCCGGCGCCGCCTCGGTCCGCACGACCTCCTTGCTCATCCCCCGGCCCCGTTCGGCGGGCGGCAGGCCTGACCGAGCGCCGCTCCGAGCGCCTTGAAGATCGCCGCGAGGACGTGCTCCGGCTCCCGCCCCTCGAGGACGCGAATGTGGACGTTCAGCCCGGCGCCGGCCGCGAGCTCGTTCAGGAAGCGTGAGACGACGTCGCTCGCAAGGCCGCCGACGGCCTGGCCCGAGAAGTCGGCGTTCGAGACCACGAGCGGGCGCTCCGACACCTCGAGCGCCGCGCTCGCAAGCGCCTCTTCCTCGGGCAGCGTCGCCCAGCCGCGACCCCACGCCTCCGGCGCCCGCAGCAGGTCGGCGAGCCCGTTGCCGAGCGCGCGCCCGGCGGCGGCGACCTCTTCGTCGGTCCGGCCCGGCTCGACCTCGAGCGTCAGCTGGAGCCGGGCGGTCGCCGCGAGCCGACCGACGAGGTGGTCGAGCACCGGCAGCCCGGTCGCGACGCTCGTCTCGGCGCGCGACGCAAGCTCCACCCGCACGCCTGTCTGGGTGCCGGCCACGGGGTGAGCGTAACCGCCGAGGGGCGGCCGGCGAGAAAACCGGCCCGAGAGCTACGCTACGGCTCCGCAGCATGCGTTCGACGTCCGTACCCGTGGCGCTCGCAGCGCTCGTGCTCGCCGCCGCGCCGGCTGCCTTCGCGCGCGGCGCGTTCTCGATCGAGACGGCGCAGCTCGCGCCGCTCCGGCTCGCGCCGCCGGCCGCCGTCAAGAAAGAGACCCGCCGTTCGTGCCAGGCCGGCGCCTCCCGCTCCCGCGTCCGCACGGCCGGCGAGACGGCGCGCCGCTCCTCGACCGTCGCCTGCGAGCAGCCGCCGCGGTCGAACCTGGACCTGTCGGGCGCCTTGAAGAGCGCGCAGGCTGCCGCGGTCGCCGCGGCAGGCTAGTTCGTAAGCAGCCTCCGTACGACTTGCAAAGATAGGCCGGTCGAGCCATTGCCCGGGTGCCCGGCCGCGTCGAATGTTGTGTCCGGTGCGACGCGGCTCAGCATCACTCCTTGCTCTGGGCGCGGCTCTGCTGATCGGCCCCGGGGCCGCGGCAGGGACGCGCCTCGTCACGATCCGCTACACGACCCCGGCGGCGTTGCACGGACTCGACGTCAAGACACGCGTCGAGCAGCTCGGCATCGCCGAGGTCGCGACCCCCGATCTGCGCATGCTGCGGGCACGGCGCGGGATCGTCTGGGCCCAGCCGGCGGTCCTACGCCGCCACCTCGGCGGGCCGCGGGCGCCGCTCACGGCGGTCGCCGGCGAGTGGCAGTACGCGGCGACGCGGGCCGACCTGGTGCCGGCGCGCGTCCGTCGCGCCGCCGCCCGGCTCACGATCGCCGTCATCGACACGGGCGCCGACATGTCGGCGCCGGACCTGGCTGCGAAGCGCCCGGTCACCTACAGCGCCGTCTCCGGCGGGAGTGTCGTCACCGACACGATCGGCCACGGCACCTTCGTCGCCTCGCTCGCAGCCGGCTCGCCGATGCAGGGCATCTTCGCGGGCTTCGGCGGCGCGGCACGGCTCATGATCGTGCAGGCGAACAGCGACGCCAACGACTTCACCGACGCGACGGAGGCGGCCGCGATCGTCTGGGCGGTCGACCACGGCGCGCAGATCATCAATCTCAGCCTCGGCGGCCCGGAGACGTCGCAGGTCGAGCAGGCTGCGATCGCATACGCTGCGCGGCACGGCGTGCTACTCGTTGCCGCTGCGGGCAACGGAGGCGAGAACGGCGACCTCACGACCTATCCGGCGGCCCTCGTGGGCGCGAACGGCCTGGCCGTCGGCGCGTCGACGAGCTACGGCCAACGCGCGAGCTTCTCGACCGCCGCGCCGTACGTCTCGCTGCTCGCGCCGGGTGTCAGCGTCCTCGGCTCGCTCTCGTCGACGGCGCCGAACGCCGGCTACCCACGCGCGAGCGTGGCCGGCCACGCCGACGGCCTGTTCGGCTACGGGACGGGCACGTCGTACGCCGCGCCGCAGGTCGCCGGCGCCGCCGCGCTCGTCTGGGCGGCGAACCCGAGGTTGACGGCGCGGCAGGTCGCGGCCGTCCTCGAGCAGACGGCGAGCGGCCACGGGGTCCGGACGCCGGCGTCGGGCTACGGCGTGCTCGACGTCGCCGCGGCCGTCGCAGCGGCGCAGGGCCGCCCCGCCCCCGCGCCGGCGGGCGCCGACACGTCGAGTCCCTGAGGACCGCGGGCCTCCGCCGCGCCGCCGACCAGCCGCCTCGCGCTCGGCCCCTAGTGCGGCCTCTCAGAATGTTTGACGGGAAACTGGGAGGGTCCGGTCGGCCTTCCGTCGAATCGGGACGTATCCGATTCGAGGAGGTGTCGATGCGTCCCGCGGAGGTGTTCGTGCGCGGGCTTGCCCCGCATGAGGG
>DASRGD010000094.1:0-25060 GCA_035651195.1 Gaiellaceae bacterium
GCGTAGACGATGCGGACGCCCGGTGCCGCCTTGCCGCCGGCGTAGCCCCAGGGGCCGAAGCGCTCGCCGTCGCCGAGGCTCGTGAAGACGGCGTCACCGTGCGTGTAGCGCCAGATCTTCGTCACGCCCGGGGCGCCGCGGTGCAGCCCGGCGCCGAACGAGTCGGGCTCGATCCGGTAGGCGTCGAAGCGCAGCGGGAACAGCCGCTCCATCTGCTCGATCGGGACGTTCCTGGCGGCGGTCGCGAACAGGCTCATCGCGGTGTAGTTGTCCTTCCGCGCCGGCCGGCCGCCCCAGCCGCCCTCGAGCCAGATGTAGGTCACGAACTCGCGCTCGTAGCCCGGCCGCGGGTCGTAGCCGCCCGAGACCGTGTTCACGAGCCCGGTCGGTCCGGCCATGCAGCGCTCCGGGACGATCTGGATGAAGGTGCCGAGCACGCAGTCGCTCACGGCGGGGAAGATGGTCGCGGCCATGCCGGAGATCGGCGCCGGGTAGCGGGCGGAGCAGACGAGCCCCTCGGGAAGGACGAGGTCGAGCGCGTCGAGCAGCCCCTGGTTGAGCGGGACCCAGGGAAAGATCGCCTTCGTCGCGATCATGGCCGCCGATGCCGTCGCGGCCCGTGCACCGTTGATCGCGCCCTTCGCCTCGCCGCTCGACTGCGAGAAGTCGTACGAGGCGCGGTCGCCGGCGATCCGCAACACCATGTGCACGCGCACCGGATCGTCCGACTCCGATCCCGGATCGCGGTCGATCAGCGCCGTGAACTCGTACTCCCCGTCCGGCAGCTTGCGGAACTCCCCGCGGACGAGCACCTCCGCGTAGCGGATCAGCGCCGCCATCTCGCGCTCGACGAGGTCGAGCCCGTACTCGTCAACGAGCTCGAGGAAGCGCTGCGCGCCGAGCCGCACCGCGCCGATCTGCGCCATCAGGTCACCGTAGGCGATCTCGGGCGTGCGGACGTTGCGCAGGATGACGCGGACGAGGTCCCAGTCGAGCACGCCTTCGCGGACGAGATGGATCGGCGGGATGATGAAGCCCTCGCCGTGCGAGCTGCGCGCATTCGGGTCGAACGTCCCGGGCACGTGGCCGCCGGCGTCGGTCCAGTGCTCCGACGCCTGCACGAACGCGACGATCCGCTCGCCGACGAACACCGGCATGACGACGCGGATGTCGTTGTTGTGCGTCCCGCCGACGTAGGCGTCGTTCGTGACGACGATGTCGCCAGGGCGGAAGTACTCCTCCTTCGGCTTGCCGATCCACTCGAGGATGCCCTTGAGCATGTACGGGATCGTCCCGATATGCGCCGGCTGGTCGGTGCTGCCGGTCGCGATCAGGTCGCCGTTCGCATTGCAGATGCTGCCGCTGTAGTCGCGCCCCTCGGAGACGACGATCGAGAACGCGCAGTTCTGAACGACTGCGGCCATCTCGTCGACGAGGCTCGCGAAGGCGTTGCTGAGCACCTGGAAGGTGATCGGGTCGATGCCGGCTTCGCTTGCCGGGTTGAGCTGCGCCTCCTGCGTCGCCATCAGCCTGCCTCCCTCGTCAGCCGCAGATCACCGAGGTCGTCGACGGCCAGCCGCCAGCCGGGGGCGACGACGGTTGTCGAGTCCACCTGCTCGACGATCGCCGGCCCCGCGAACTCGATGCCGAGGCGAAGCTGCTCGCGCCTGTACACGTCCGTCTCGACCGCGCTGTCGCGGAAGCTCACCTCCCGGCGCCCGACCGGCTGCGCCTCGGCCTCGCCCGGCGGTCTCGGGAGCGACGGGCGGTCGTGGAGGCCGCGCCCGCGAACGCGGATCCCTGCCAGCTCGAGCGGGATCTCGCGCGTCGCGTAGTGGTAGCGGCGCTCGGACTCGTGCAGGAACTCCTCCGACGCGCGGACGAGCGCCTGCTCCCCGAACCTCCCGCTGCCGACGCCGATGTTCAGCGTCTTGATCTGGCCGCTGTAGCGCAGATCGAGCGAGCGCTCGAGCTGGCGCCGCTCCGGCGGAACGGCGTCGGCCGCGAGCGCCTGCTCGACCTCCGCCTCGAGCTCTGCGAACACGCGCGCGACCTCGGCTGCGTCGAGCCGGTCGACTGCGACGATGTGCGAGCGCACACGGTCGTGCACGACGTCGACGAAGAGCGTCCCGAGCGCGGACGTCACACCCGGCGCCACCGGCACGATCACCTCGCCGATCGCGAGCCGGTCGGCGAGCTCGCACGCATGCATCGGGCCGGCGCCACCGAACGCGAGCAGGGCGAACTGACGCGGATCCAGTCCGCGCTCGACCGTCATCACCCGAATCGCCTTCGCCATGTTGCTGTTGGCGATGTCGACGATCCCGAGCGCCGCCTCCTCGACGCCGAGGCCGGCGCGCTCGGCGAAGCTCGCGATCGCGCGCCGCGCCAGCTCGAGGTCGAGCGACAGCTCGCCGGCGAGCGGCGTCTCGGGCGACAACCGTCCCAGCAGCAGGTTCGCATCCGTGACGGTCGCGTCGGTGCCGCCGCGCCCGTAGCACGCCGGCCCGGGCACCGCGCCGGCGCTCTGCGGGCCGACGTTCGGCAGCCCGGCGGCGTCGATCCACGCGATCGAGCCCCCACCCGCGCCGATCGTCAGCAGGTCGACGGCCGGAAACCGGATCGGGAGCCCGACCTCGGGCTCGTACTCCTCGACGAGGCGGGCGCGGCCGTCGCGGACGACGGCGATGTCCGCGCTCGTGCCGCCCATGTCGAGGCTGATGATCCCGCCGACCCGCGTCGCCGCCGAGATGCCCTCGGCCGCCATCACGCCGGCGGCCGGTCCGGAGGTGACGGTGCGCGCCGGCACGCGCATCGACGACTCGGCCGGGAGCAGCCCGCCGCCCGAGTGCATGATCAGCACCCGGCCGGGAAAGCCGCCCTGCTCGAGCTGCCGCGAGAGCCGGCCGACGTAGCCGGCGAGGATCGGGCCGAGGTAGGCGTTCATCACCGTCGTCGACGTGCGCTCGAACTCCTGCGGCTCGCGCAGCAGATCGGACGAGATCGACACGTAGACGTCCGGCCAGAGCGACTCGAGCAGCTCGCGCGCCCGCCGCTCGTGCGCGGGATTCTTGAACGCGTTCAGGAAGCAGATCGCGACCGCCTCGGCGCCGACGTCCTGCAGGCGCGCGACCGCCTCCCGCAGATCCCGCTCGTCGAGGTCGACGAGCACGTCGCCCGCGTAGTCGATCCGCTCGGTCACCTCGAGCCGCCGCCGGCGAGGAGCGAGCGGTTCCGGCGGATCCCAGAGGATGTCGTAGAGCTCCCCGCGGTCGTGACGCCGCAGCTCGAGCACGTCGCGGAAGCCGCGCGTCGTCACGAGGCCCGTGCGGGCGCCGGTGCGCGTGATGACGGCGTTCGTCGTCGCGGTCGTGCCGTGATGCAACTGCGCGACCTCCCCGAGGCGCAGCCCGACCTGGTCGATCGCGTCGAGGACGCCGCGCTCGAACTGCGGCGGTGTCGACGGGACCTTGCCGGTGCGGATCTCGCCGTCGCGGACGGCGACGATGTCCGTGAACGTGCCGCCGGTGTCGATCCCGACACGCCAGCCGCCGTTCCGCGAGCCGACGAGCGGCTCGGCTGTCATCGACCCGACGGGAGCACGGCGACCGCCTCGATCTCGACGAGGAGCTCGGGGGCGAGCAGCGTGACGCCGCCCACGCAGGAGCTCGCCGGCTTGATCGTTCCGAACACTTCCGCGTGCGCCCTGCCCACCTCCCGCCAGTCCTCGACGTCGACGAGGAACACGCGCGTCCGCACGACATCCTCGAGCGAACCGCCGAGCTGCTCGAGCGCCTCGCCGATCACGCCGAGGATGTACCGCGTCTGCCCGTACGCATCTCCGACCGCGAACACCGTCCCCTCGGGCGTCATCGCCGACGTGCCGCTGACCTCGATGCGGGAGCCGACGCGGACGGCCCGGCTGTAGCCCCAGCCGGCCTCCCAGACCCGCTCTGCCGCCACCGACGAGGCCCGTGCGGCCGCGACGTCGAGCCGCGGGCCGTCAGCCACGGTCGGGCTCGCGCCGCGGAGTCCTGTCTCGCCACATTGTTGAACAATCATCGCAGGCGGCATACGACGCGGTCAAACGACGCGTCGCACCGGCTGCGGAGGCGCCGGCACCGCCGACGCCTCCGGGCCCCGGAGACGGAGAGGGAGGGATTTGAACCCTCGAGGCGCCTTTCGGCACCCACGCGATTTCCAGTCGCGCTCCTTCGACCGCTCGGACACCTCTCCGCGGCCCGCGCAGGGTAGCCGCTAGTCCTGGACGCGCGCGATCAGCTCATCGCGCTTCAGGACGCGGACGCGGTGGCTCGTTCGCACGAGCCGCACCTCGTAGCCCGCCTGGCGCGGGTACAGCACCTTGTCGCCGGGCTCGACGCCGTTCACGTCCGGGCCGACCGACGCGACGATCCCCGTCGCGCACTGCGCCGCCTCGTTGATCGGCACGATCAGGCCCGAAGCCGTCTCGGTCTCGTCGAGCGGCTGCACGACGAGGTAGTCGTCCAGTGGCTCCAGCGTGACGTCGGTGCGTGCGAGCGGGTCGAGCATGCTCCTCAGGGTACATCGGCGCCCGACGGCAATAGGCTCGAGCGTGCGATGCGCGTCGGCCGCCACGACGTCCCGATCTCGAACCCGGACAAGGTCTTCTTCCCCGCACGCGGGCTGACGAAGGGCGACCTCGTCTCGTACTACCTCGACCTCGCCGACTGCGTCTTGCCGCAGCTGCGCAGGCGACCGTTCCACATGAAGCGCTACCCGAACGGGGTCGAGGGCGACTTCTTCCACCAGAAGCGCGTGCCCGCGGGCCACCCGCCGTTCGTCGGCGAGGCGCCTGTCTCGTTCCCGAGCGGCCACTCGACCGTGTTCGCCGTCGTCGACAACCCGGCGGCGCTGGCGTGGGTCGTGAATCTCGGCTGCATCGAGCTGCACACGTGGCACTCACGCCTGCCGGCGATCGAGCGGCCGGACTACCTGCTGATCGACCTCGACCCGAGCGCCGACGGCCAGTGGCCGTACTTGCGCGAGATCGCGCTCGTCGTGCGCGAGGTGATGGACGAGCTCGGCCTCGCCTCCTACCCGAAGACCTCCGGCGTCACGGGCCTCCACGTGCTCGCGCCGATCAGGCCCGAGCTGCCGTACCCTGAGGTGCGCCGGTTTGCGAAGGCGCTTGCCGAGGAGGTCGAGCGCCGCATCGGCGACCAGCGGGTCGCGACGACCGCGTGGCGGGTCGCGGAGCGCCGTGGCGTGTTCGTCGACTTCGGCCAGAACACGCGCGATCACACGATCGCGTCCGCCTACTCGGTGCGGGCGACCGCGGATGCGCGTGTTTCGGCCCCGCTCGCCTGGCGAGACGTCCCCGCTGTCGAGCCGGCGGACTTCACCGTCGAGACGATGCGGAACTACGTCGCGGCGGAGGGCGACCTCCTGCGCGGCATGTGGCGGCGCGCCGTCTCGCTCCGCCCGCGGTTCGAGCGCCTTGGCGTCGCCCCGCCCCCCTAAGCTGGAGTTCATCCAATTCTCGCCTGCAGCTCATAGAACGCTTACGCGGGACCGGAACCGTGGCCCTGTGCGGCGTACGCTCCTGCTCCTCGCGGTCGTGCTGGCAGTCGCCGCGCCCGGGACGGCGTCGGCCTCGACCGCGATCCGCTACGGCATCCAGGACGACGCCTGGATCCGCTTCGGGCCGGGAACGCTCGCGCAGCGCCTCGACCGCCTGCGCTCGCTCGGCGTCGAGCTCGTCCGCGTCAACCTCGCCTGGTCGGAGGTCGAGCCGCGCCCGGGCGTCTTCGACTGGAGCGGCTACGACACCGTGCTCGGCGGCCTGCACGCGCGCGGGATCGAGCCCGTGCTCACGCTCGTCTCGACGCCGCGCTGGGCGAACCGCGGCCAGAGCTCGAACTGGGCGCCGGCCTCGGGCGCGACGTTCGCCGCCTTCGCCGCCGCCGCCGCGCAGCACTACCCGTACGTCCGCCGCTGGCTGATCTGGAACGAGCCGAACCAGCGCCGCTGGTTGCGCCCGACCGACCCGGCGGTCTACGTCCAGAAGCTGCTCAACCCGGCCTACGCAGCGATCCACCGCGTACATCCGACCGCGCTCGTGGGCGGCGGCGTCACCGCGCCACGCGCCGCGTCCGGCGGCGTCTCGCCCGTCGCCTGGATCGCCGGCATGGCGAAGGCGCACGCGCATCTCGACGCCTACGCGCACAACCCGTACCCGCTCGACCCAGGTGAGACGCCGACGACGGGCGGCTGCGCCCACTGCTCGACGCTGACGATGGCGACGCTGCCGCGCCTGCTCGCGGACGTGCGCGCGGCCTTCGGCGCGGAGACGAGAGTCTGGCTGTCCGAGTACGGCTACCAGACCGATCCACCCGACCCCCTGCTGGGCGTCCCGGACGCGAAGCAGGCGAGCTACCTCGCGGAGGCGGCGCTCCGCGCGTACCTCGCGCCGCGCGTCGACATGCTCGTGCAGTACCTCGTCCAGGACGAGCCCGACGTCGCCCGCTGGCAGAGCGGCCTCCTGACCGTGACCGGGACGAAGAAGCCGTCGTACTCGGCATTCCAGGTGCCGCTCGCGATCGAGAGGCGGACCTCCGCCGCGGTGACGCTGTGGGGCCAGATCCGCCCGGGCACCGGCAGGCGCCAGTACCAGCTCGAGGCGTTCCGCGGCCGCAGCTGGCAGCCGCTCGGGACGGTCATGCATACGGGCGTCCGCGGCTTCTTCGTCCGCACCGTCGCCGCGCCGCGACCGACGCAGTTCCGCGTCGTCGAGATCACGCGCGGGCTCGCGAGCGCGACGAGCCCCGCCGTCGTCGGCTAGGCGAAGAGCGCCTCGACCGACGCAGCCGGTCGCGGCGGGCGCAGCTCGCGCCACGTGCAGTCGCGCGGGTCCTTGTCGTCGCGCCAGCGGATCAGCTTCGTGCCGTGGCGGAAGCGCAGGCCCTGCACCTTGTCGTAGCGCACCTCGACGACGAGCTCCGGCCGCACGCGCGACTCCTCGAGCTCGCCCGTGCCCCACCGGTTCGGCTCGGAGACGTGCCAGTCCGGATCGTCCTCGACGAGCGGGAGCACGCGCGCCGCGACCTCCGCACGTCGCGATGCCGCGACTGCACACGAGCCGACGTAGTCGAGGCCGCCGTCGTCACGGTAGAGCCCGAGCAGCAGCGTCGCGATCGCGTCGCCCTCGCCCTTCCACCGCACGCCGACGACGACGCAGTCCGCGGTCTTGTGCTCCTTCACCTTGACGACGCCGTCGCGAGAGCCGGGCAGGTACGGAACGCCGAGCCGCTTCGCAACCACGCCGTCGAGGCCGAGCGACTCGAAACGGTCGAGCCAGCCGCGCGCCTCCGCGAGCTCCCGGGTGCAGGGAGAGAGGCGAAAGCCGTTCGCAACGAGCTCGAGCTCGGCGCGTCGCTCCTCGAGCGGTCGCTTCCAGACCGGCTTGCCGCCCCAGAGGAGGACGTCGAAGACCACGTACTCGGCGGGGATCTCGGCTGCGAGCTTGCGGATGCGCGACTCGGCGGGATGGAGCCGCATCTGCATCGCGTCGAAGTCGAGCGCGCCGTCGCGTACGATCACGATCTCGCCGTCGAGCGCCGACCGTGCCGGCATGCGCTCGCCGAGCGGGCGCAGCTCCGGGAAGTAGCGCAGCAGCGGCCGCCCCTTGCGCGACCAGAGCGCGAGCTCCTTGCCGACGTTCTCGAGCACGCCGCGAAAGCCGTCCCACTTCGGCTCGTACTGCCAGCCGTCGCCCGCCGGCAGCTCGCGCACGAGCTCCGCCTCCATCGGCGGAAACGGGATCGCGCGCGCAGGCACGGCTGTAGCCTGCCGAATCGTCGCAGGCGTGCGCGCGAGGTCGCACGCCGCGACCACGCGGATCGGGAGCGGCTCGACGGCGGCGGGCTGTCTGCGTTCGCCCGCGCCAGACCTGCTCGGCTCGCGTGGGCGCGCACACACGGCGACGGCCCGGCCCGCTCCGACGCGCGTGTCCGCGTCGAGCGGGTCGGGCGCTTCGATCGCGCTCGTTCTGCGCCGCCGGCCCTCGTCTTACATCGTCTGGTTGACGAGGTTGAGGATGTTGCCGTCGGGGTCCTTGAACCACGCGGACTTGAGGCCGTCGATGAGGTGGACGTCGCCGTCGCGCGTCACCCCCGGCAGGTTGTCGTACTGCTCGAACCCGACGCCCTTCGACCTCAGGTCGTCGATGACCGACTCGATGTCGTCGCCGACCGCCCAGCTCGCGTACGTGGCCTGATTCGTGCCGGCGTACGACGACTGGTAGACGAGGATCGCGGAGTCGCCGCTCCGGTACATGATCGCGCTCGGGTCGGGGCTCGGGATGTCCGCCTTCGTGAGACCGAGGGTGCCCTCGTAGAATTTGGCCGCCGCGTCGATGTCCTTGACGGCGATGGTGGCGATCACGGCGCTGCTGCCCAGCATCTCTGCCTCCTTGTCTCGTTCGTTTCGCCGACGGCGATTCTCTCACTCTCTCACTCCTCGACCGGGGCGACCGGCGCGACCCACTAAGGTTCGCGCGATGAAGAAGCGGGTGGCGGTGACGGGGATCGGGATGGTGACGCCGCTCGGCCTCGACGCGCCCTCGACGTGGCGCGCCGCGCTCGCCGGCACGAGCGGCATCGACTGGATCCGGTCGTTCGACACCGACGGCCTGCCGATCCGCATCGCCGCCGAGGTGAAGGACTTCGACGCGACCGGCGTCGCCTCGCCGAAGGAGGTGCGGAAGCTCGCGCGCAACGTGCTGCTCGCGCTCGCGGCGAGCCGCGAGGCGCTCGCCGACGCGAGCTTGAACGGCTTCCGGCCGGAGCGCGTCGGCATCGTCTTCGGCTCCGCGATCGGCGACGTACCGGGCCTGCTCGAGCAGCACGAGACGCTGCGGGAGCGCGGCCCCGACCGCGTCTCGCCGAGCTTCCTGCCGAACGTGCTCGTCGACTCGGCGTCGGGACAGCTCGCGATCTCGCTCGGGATCAAGGGGCCGAACTACGCCGTCGTCTCCGCCTGCGCGACCGGCTCGCACGCGGTCGGCGAGGCGGCCGAGTTGATCAAGCGCGGCGACGCCGACGCCGTGCTCGCCGGCGGCACGGAGGCCTGCATGCATCCGCTCATCCTCGCCGGTTTCACGGCGATGCGAGGGCTCGCCGCCGAGGACGAGCACCCGCCGCGCGCCTCGCGCCCGTTCGACGCGACGCGCGCCGGCTTCGTGATGGGCGAGGGCGCGGGCGCGCTCCTGCTCGAAGACTGGGAGCAGGCCGAGCGCCGCGGCGCCGAGATCTACGCCGAGGTGCTCGGCTACGGCGCCTCGAACGACGCGCACCACATGGCCCAGCCGGAGCCGGAAGCCGAAGGCGTGGCGGCGATGATGCGCGGCGCGCTCGCCCGCGCCGGCGTCGATCCGGAGCGCGTCGGGTACATCAACGCCCACGGCACGTCGACGCCCCTCGGCGACCTCGCCGAGACGAAGGCGATCAAGGACGTCTTCGGCGAGCACGCCTACCGGCTCGCCGTCTCGTCGACGAAGTCGACGATGGGCCACACGTTCGGCGCCGCGGGTGCGATCGAGGCGATCATGTGCGTGCTCGCGCTGCGCGAGGGCGTGCTGCCGCCGACGATCAACTACCGCGAGCCCGACCCCGAGTGCGACCTCGACTACGTGCCGAACGAGGCCCGGCCGGCCCGCGTCGACGTCGCGCTCTCGAACGCGATGGGGCTCGGCGGCCACAACGGCTGCGTCCTCCTCGGCCGCGCCTGACCTCGTTTGGCTCTCGAAATCTGCGGGTAAGGGGGCTACACTGAGACAGGTTCAGCAGTTCAGAGCGGTCTGGTTGCGTTCGTCAGTACGACCTTCCTTACCCGTTCGTGAGTGCAGTGAGGGAGGTGGAAATCCATGGCAACCGGAACCGTGAAGTGGTTCAACGACGCGAAGGGGTACGGCTTCATCACGCCCGACGAGGGCACGAAGGATCTCTTCGTTCATTTCAGCGGCATCGCCGGCAGCGGCTTCAAGTCCCTGCCCGAGGGCGCGAAGGTCGAGTTCGAGCCCCGCGAGGGCGAGAAGGGGCCGCAGGCCGAGAACGTCGTCGTGATCTCGCAGTAGCGACCCCGATTCGTGCGGCACCGCCCCGTCCCGGGCGGTGCCGCCTTCCCTCCTCAGCGCAGGTCCTTGTTCGACTCCATGTCGAACCACATCGCGAACAGGATGAACTGCGAGCCGAAGATCAGGAGCAGCGCGACGAGCACGATCGTCGCGGCCGTGATCTGGTTCCCGAGCACGCGCAGGACGATCTCGGCGATCCCGAGCCCGAGGCCGACGACCGTCATCAGCGTGCCGAGGAGGTAGAAGAAGACGAGCGGGTGGAAGTCGCGGATCACGTACTTCTGCCAGAGCCGCCACCAGAAGCCCTTGAACAGGAGCCACGAGATCGCCGGCACGACGTTGCGCAGCCGGATGCCGGAGCGCTCGCCGACGCCGTAGATCGGACGCGACGGCACGTCGCGCACACGCGCGTTCCACACGTTCAGGTGCACGAGGATGTCGTTCGGGAAGCCGTAGCGCGCGTAGATGCGATCGAGGTCGAGCCGCTCGAGCATCGGCAGCGAGATCGCGGTGAAGCCCGACTGCGAGTCGGCGACGTGCCAGTAGCCGGACGCGATCTTCGTCAGTAGCGAGAGCACGGCGTTGCCGAAGTAGCGCGTGCGCGGGATCAGCTCCCACGCCTGCCCGCTGACGAGGCGGTTCGCCTTCGCGTAGTCGAGCTCCCCGCGCGCGACCGGCGTCACGAGGTGCGCGAGGTCGTCGGGGTCCATCTGGTTGTCGGCGGCCATGACGCAGGTGACGTCGACGCCGTCGGCGAGCGCGCGCTTGTAGCCCGTGACGATCGCCGCCCCGACGCCGCCGTTCCGGTCGCGCCTGATCAGGGCGACGCGCCGGTCGGCTACTGCGGCGGCCTCGGCGAGCGCGGCGGTGCCGTCGCTGGAGGCGTCGTCGACGACGTAGACCCGGTCGACGAAGCCGGGGATCGCGGCCAGCGTCGCCGGGAGGAGCGCCTCCTCGTTGTGGGCCGGAACGACGACCGCGACCCGCTTCCCCTCGAGCACCGGCCCATCTTCTCAGGCCTTCACGCCCGACGAATCCTCGAAAATCTCCGCTTTCCGTAGAAAGACTTGACAAGCCGCCCCGGCTGTCGTAGAGTCTCGTCGGCAAGTCCAGCGACCCGTCTTCGGGAGGCCCCCATGGAGTGGATCAAGCCGGCGTTCGAGATCATCGAGCTGTCGAGCGAGGTCACCTGCTACCGGTATCACCGCTAGCACCGAGCTCGAGATCGACTGAGGTTTCCGCGAGGCCCACCCGGGCCTCGCGTCGTTAACCGAGCTACCTGCCGGCGCGGCGGGCGAAGAACGCCTGGTAGATCCGTCGCGCCGCCGGCGCCGCGGCATCGGCGCCGAAGCCGCCGTGCTGGATGACGACGACGACGACGACCTTCGGGTTCCACGCCGGCGCCCACGATGCGTACCAGGAGTCGTCGCTGCCGGACGGCACCTGCGCCGTCCCCGTCTTGCCGGCGACGGCGATCGGGAAGTTGCCGAAGACGGCCGCGGACGTCCCGCCGGGCGCGTGGGCCGCGAGGTAGAGGCCCTCGCGGATCGAGTTCACGTCCACGAGCTGGACGTGCCGGACCGGCGGGAACGCGAGCCGACGCTCGACGCCGCTCGGCGACACGACCGCCGCGGCGACGTGCGGGCGCACGACGGCGCCGCCGTTCGCGAGCGCCGAGTACGCGACCGCGAGCTGGAGCGGCGTCACGTCGAGGAAGCCCTGGCCGATCGCGAGATTGACGGACTGCCCTTCGTACCAGGTCTCGCCGTAGCTCTTCCGCAGCCACGCCGGCGTCGGCACGACTCCGCCCGACTCACCGGGAACGTCGAGGCCCGTCGGGTGACCGAGGCCGAGCAGCTTCGCCCAGCGTTGCACGTCGAGGCTGCCGTGCAGCTGCCGTGAGTAGAACGCCTCGCCCAGGCGGTAGAACCACGTGTCGCACGAGATCTGCAGCGCCTGCGGCAACGTCAGGCTCTCGTTGATCCACGACTCGACGTTGCGGAACACGATGCCGCCGACGGTGAGCGAGCCGGTGCACGGCAGCGTGCTCGTCGGCCCGATCAGCCCCGCGGCGAGGGCCGCCTCGGCGACGATCGGCTTGAACGCGGAGCCGGTCGGGAAGAGCCCCTGCGTCGCGAGGTCGACGAGCGGTGACTGGCCGCCCTTCTGCGTCAGCAGTCGTTGCAGGTACGCGGGATCGCTCGCAGCCGCGGCTTGGTCGAGCTCGGGAACGCTCGCGAGCGCGTAGAGCGCGCCCGTCCGCGGATTCATCACGACGGCGGCGCCGGCGTCCGCGTCGGGGTAGCCGGCGCGGTGCGCGAGCGCGATGCCGTCGCGGATCGACTGCTGCGCGACGCGCTGCAACCGCGTGTCGATCGTCAGCCGGAGTCCCGCGGCCGGCCGCGCGCGGCGCGCCACGCGCAGCTGTCCGTGCGGCCGCCCGAGCGCGTCGACCGACTCACGGGCGATGCTGAAGCCGCCGTCGAGGTAGCGGTCGTAGGTCGCTTCGACTCCGGATTGACCGACCACCTGTCCCGGGTGCGCCCATGGGTATTGCCGGCGCGCGAGCTCCTGCGGGCTGAGTTGCCCGAGCAGGCCGAGGAAGGTGCCGCCGAGCGCGCCCTGCGGGTACACGCGCGTCGGCAGCGCTCCGGTGGCGAGGCCGGGAAAGCTCCGGGCCCGCTCCGCGAGGAACGATGTCAGCGCCATCGAAGCGTGCGGGACGACGACGGCCGGCGCGAACGGATCTGCACGCACCGACGTCTGCACCCGGGCGACGAGCGTCGCGGGCCGCGTGTGCGTGAGCGCGGCGAGCGCTGCGAGCAACCGGCGCCCGAGCCGGTTCGGCCGCCAGACGCCCGCGCGGTTCTGGGCGCCGAGCGCGGCCGGGTCGGCCTCGACGACGAGCTCGGCGCCGGTCTCGACGAGCGGTCTCCCCACGACATCGACGATCGGGCCCCGGGGCGCCGGCACGAGCACGGACCGCGTTGCCTGCCGCGTCGCGGCCGCGCGAAACGGCGCCGAATGGAGCACCTGCAGCGACCAGAGCCGGAGGCCCAGCACCGCGAAGAGCGTCAACGCGAGGGCCCCGAGGAGGGCGACGCGCGCGTAGAAGCCGGGCCCGCCGAACCAGGGCGCCTCGACGTGCGAGAGCGCCTCGTGCCGCGGCTTGGGGGTGGCCGACGGCACGTTGATCTCGATCACGCGCAACCGTCCCTCTCCGGCCGCGGATCGCGCCGAGCCCGGATCGGCACCGCCGACGTCCGTCATTCGTCCTCGCCGCGAGCGTAGCCGCAACCCGACGCGGGCGCAGGAATCCGCTTACTTCTCGAACGCCGGTGCGAGCTCGGGCAGCCGCGCCGCGCGCGACGACGGCGGGATCAGCAGGCCGGCGATTGTGCAGACGACGAGGAACGCCGCCGCCATCACGAACGTGTCCGTGAACCCGGTCACGGCCGGGAACCCGCCGACGCCCACGTGGTCGGAGATCAGCGTCGCCGAGATCTGCCCGCCGATCGCGCCGCCGATCGTGCGCATGACGGTGTTCATGCCGCCAGCCGCCCCGGTCTGGTGCGCGGGCACCGCCTGCACGATCAGGTTGCCGAGCGCGGAGAAGGCGAGGCCGATGCCGAGGCCGAGCAGTGCCGCGCTCACGAGCATGTCGTACGGGTGCGCGTGCTGCGCCGCGATCAGCGCGAACGACGCGGCGGTGATCGCCGACCCGACCACCGCCGCGCGCTTCGAGCCGAAGCGTGCGGCGATCCGGCCTGCGGCGAAGCTGACGATGAACATGCCGGCGGTCGACGGCAGCAGGTAGAGACCGGAGACGACGACCGAGGCGCCGTAGCCGAAGCCGGTGCTCCTCGGCAGCTGCGCAAGCTGCGGGAAGACGATGAACGACGAGTACATGCCGGCGCCCAGCAGGAATGCGGTCAGGTTCGTCGTCCAGACGCCGCGGATTCGCATCATCGTCGTGTCGATCAGCGGCTCGTGGCTGCGCGTCTCGACGATCGCCCACGCGCCGCAGACGACGAGACCGCCGGCGAGCAGGCCCAGCATGCGGCTCGAGCCCCAACCCCACGCCGTCGCCTCGCTGATCGCGAGCAGGACGGCGCAGATGCCCGTGCTCATCAGCACGGCCGCGAGCCAGTTGACCCGCCCCGGCACCCGCACCGGCGACTCCGGCACGAAGCGCCACGTGCAGACGGCGGCGACGACGATCACGATCAGCGGCATCCAGAAGAGCCACTGCCACGCCAGGTGCTCGACGATCAGCGCGCCGGCGACGATGCCGGCGCCGGCGCCGATGCCGAGGATCGCGGACATCAGCCCGATGCTGCCGGCGACCCGCTCCGGCGGGAACTCGTCGCGAACGATCCCGAAGGCGAGCGGGAAGATGCCGCCCGCGACGCCTTGGACGACGCGCGCGGCGATCAGCAGCCAGAGCGTGTGCGAGACGGCGGCGAGGAGCGTCCCGGCGGCGAGCGTGACGAGCGTCCACATCAGCACCCGCTCCTTGCCGTACATGTCGCCGAGCCTGCCGAGGATCGCCGTCCCGACGGAGGCCGAGAGCAGGTAGCCCGTCAGGATCCAGGCGATGCCGCTCTCGGATGCGTGCAGGCTGTGCTGGATCGGCGTCAGCGCCGGTACGACCGCCGAGCTGAGGACCGCGTACGCGAGCCCCGCGAGCGAGAGGACCGCGAGTGTGACGCGCGGATGCGCACGCGAAAGCTCGTCCCCGGGCATTCCGGGAGCTTAGCCGAGGATCATTGACTACGCAATCATCGGGTAGAGTGGCCTCGATGGAGCTCGGGATCTACACGTTCGCCGAGCTGACCGACGACGAGGTCAGCGCCGAGCAGCGGCTCCGCGACCTGCTCGAGGAGATCGAGCTCGCCGACGAGCTCGGGCTCGACGTCTTCGGCGTCGGCGAGCACCACCGTCCCGACTTCGCGGTCTCGGCGCCCGCCGTCGTGCTCGCGGCCGCGGCCGAGCGGACGCAGCGGATCCGGCTCACGAGCGCCGTCTCGGTCCTGAGCTCGGATGACCCGATCCGCGTGTTCCAGGATTTCGCGACGCTCGACCTGCTCTCGCGCGGACGCGCCGAGATCATGGCCGGTCGCGGCTCGTTCATCGAGTCGTTCCCGCTCTTCGGCTACGACCTCGCCGACTACGACCGGCTGTTTGCCGCGAAGCTCGAGCGCCTGCTCGAGGTGCGCGCGCGCGACGACCTCGGCGTCTATCCACGGCCGCTGCAGGAGCCGCTGCCGGTGTGGATCGCCGTCGGCGGCACGCCGCGGTCGGCGCTGCGCGCCGGCGAGCTCGGGCTGCCGATGGCGCTCGGGATCATCGGCGGCCTGCCGGAGCGGTTCGTCCCCTTCGCCGAGCTCCACCGGCAGGCGGCCGACGCCGCCGGCCACGGCCGCGTCGCGCTCAGCATCAACTCGCACGGCTACGTCGCCGACACGACCGAGGCGGCGCTGGACGAGTCGTACCCCTACGTCGCCGCGATGATGGACAAGATCGGGCGCGAGCGCGGGTGGCCGCCGCACACGCGCGCCGACTACGCCGACGCGGCGACGCTCCGCGGCGCGAACTTCGTCGGCAACCCGGAGCAGGTGGTCGAGAAGATCCTCTACCAGCACGAGCTCTTCGCGCACGATCGTTTCCTCGTGCAGTTCAGCGTCGGCACGATGCCGCACGCGAAGATCATGCGGTCGATCGAGCTCTTCGGCACCGAGGTCGCGCCGGCGGTTCGCCGCGAGCTCGCGACGGTTCCGAGCTAGCGCTCCTCGTCCGCGAGCCGCTCGGCGGTCGGTAAGGCCTCGAGCCGCTCGTCCGGAATCGCCTTGCCGCTGACGATCGAGAACCCGTAGGTCCCGGCCGCGAGCCGCGCCTCGGCGCGCTCGATGGCGGCGAGCTCGTCGCGCAGGTCGCGCGCACGGCCCTCGTCGTACTCGTCCTGGTACAGCTCGGAGGCGAGGTTGCCCGGGTCCTGGTCGTCGGCCTCCTCGCCGGTGCTGGCGTGCCCGAGGTGCGCGAGCGAACGCTCGATCCGTTCGCGCTCGCGCGCGAGCAGCTCTCGTGCGCGCACGGTTTCCACAACGCCAACCGTAGCGCCCCGACGAGCGACGCGCCTCGGGCGGCGCATCCTCGCCGTCAGCTGACGATGCGAACCGGCGTCCCGAGCGGGAGCAGCGAGGCGAGCCTGGTGATCGCAGCGTTGCTGATCCGGATGCAGCCGTGGCTCACGTCGGTGCCGAGGGCGGCCGGGTCGTCGGTCCCGTGCAGGCCGATCTCGCCGGGGCCGGAGCCGAAGTTGTAGAGGACGTTCGAGAACGCCGAGAGGCCGAACGCGTACGGCCCGTAGAGCCCGTACGGATTGGGCTGCTTCAGGAGCGAGACGATGTAGTACGTGCCCCGCGGTGTCGGAAGCACGGAGCGGCCGACGCCGGCCGGCTCGTCGAGGACGATCCGGCTCCCCTTCCAGACGGTGACGCGGTGCCTGCCGAGCGAGACGCGGACACGATACGGGTCGAGCGCGAGCGAGACGGCGCCGTCCTTCACCCACCCCGTGCTGCCGTTCGGCCGCCGCGGCAGGTAGACCTGCTCCCAGCCCGCGATCCTGCGGCTCTTGACCAGGAAGACGGCCGGCAGCCCGTCGCCGGTCGGGCTCGCGATGTGCAGGAACGGCTTCTTCGAGTAGGGCGAGTGGTAAACGGCCACGGCGTCGCCGGCGGCCTCGGCGACGACGCTCGGCGCGACCGCGGGGTCGCCCTTGCCCCACACGGGGGTCGCGGCGACCGTGAAGAGGAGCGCGGCGAGGCTCGCCGTCCGCATCTGGATCATGCTCTGAAGGTAGCCGCCCCGGCCGCGCGCAGCCAGTGGGCCGGGCACGGACAGGGCGGAAAATTGCCGCTTGCAACGGGGGCGGCGCCGCCCGTGACGGGCCGCGCCGCCTCGTAGTCAGCTGCCGGCGGACGAGGCCGTGCCGGCGAGCGCGGCCGGATCCCCGGACGGTACGAGCCGATTCGCCCGACGACGTCGAGCCGGTACCGCCGGAACGCGACAGCCCTCGGACGAGCGATCAGCTGACCGTCAGCGGCGTCCCGACCGGCATCAGCTTCGCGAGCCGCAGGATCGCGCTGTTCCGCATGCGGATGCAGCCGTGCGAGACGGCGCCGGGAAGGATGCCCGGCTCGTTCGTGCCGTGGACGCCGACGTACCCGCCGCCGGGCCAATCGGTGAGGACGGTCGAGCGGGCGCTGGTGCCGAATGCGACCGGACCGTAGAACGGGTTGTTGAAGTCCGTCAGCTCGTCGCGGATGTAGAACTGCCCTGCGGGCGTCGGCCAGTAGGGCTTGCCGACGCCGATGCGAGTCGTGAAGATCGTGCGGCCGTCTCGCTTCAGGGTCGCGGTGAACGTCTCGCGGTCGACGTACAGATGCGTCCTGACGGCGTAGACGTTGCCGAGCGCGGAGGCGGGAACCCAGCCGGTCATCGAGTTCGGCAGCGATGCCAGCAGCACCCTGTACCAGGTCGCGCCGCCGGCATTCGTGCGCGCGAGGATCAGGACGATGTTCTGCGTCCCTTCGCCGGTGACGGTGCTGACGGGCAAGATCGCCGGCGCACCAGGCGCCGGCGCCCGGCGCGCGACGACGCCGCTGACGACGGGCGCCCAGTGCGCGACAACCGAGTTCGTCATCGACACCGTGCGCGACGAGTGCTTGGGCGAGGCCGCGCTGGACGACGCCGAGGCCACGAGCGCCGCGACGACGACGGCCGCGAGCATCGATCGGACAACGGCGCGGCGCGCGACGGCGGAGGACGGATTCTCGGCACTCACATGCTCTCTCCTTCGTCGACCGGGTCGGAATCTAGTCGCCTGCCGCGCTCGCCGACGCGTAGGGGCGCTGCCGCGGCCGCCCCACGCGTCGAACCCGTTCTCACCTACCCCGTGTACTTCGCGGGCGCGCTCGAGACCGTCTTGAACTTCACGTGCACCGCGGCATGGTCGCTGGCCGTGACACGCGGTCCCTTCGGCGGCTTGCCGGAGGCGATCGCGACGTTGACGTAGTCGCGCTTGACCGACGCCAGGCTGCACCTGTACTTCCGTGACGCTCCGGGTGCGAGCGTGCCGAGGTCGTGCCTCGTGCAGCTCGGCGCGATCGCGTCGTCGACCCTCACGTCCGTCAGGCGGACGTTGCCACGGTTCGTGACCGTGATCGTGAACGTCGCCCTGCCGTAGTGCGGGATCGCGGTGGTGCCGGCCTTCACGATCCGCGTTGTCAGCGACTGGTTCTTCGGGCTCTTCACGATCGCGATCTTCGGCCGCGACGGTGGAGTGAACGGCGCCGGCTTCCTCGCCGGCGGCGCAGGCGTCGTCGGCGCGGGCGGCGTGAACGTCTGCACCGGCGGCGACGGCGGAATCGGCGTCGTCGGCGTCGTCGGCGTCGGCGGGGGCGGCGACGGCGGCGACGGCGGCGTCGTCGGCGGGATCCAGTTCTTGCCGGCGTTGCCGCTGTTCGCGTGCCCGGGCGCCGCCGTTCCCGTCGTCCGGGTCAGGGAGAGGCCGCCCACGGAGAGCGACGTCGAGGCCTGGACGGTGTCGGCCCCGCCCGCGGTCGACGTGATCGTCGCCGTGCAGGCGCCGCCCGTCGTCGTGCAGCCGCTCCCGCCGACGAACGAGCCGACGGAGCCCGAGAGGAGCGCGAAGCTCACCGCCGTCCCGTTCGGCGCGGCGACGTAGCCGGCCCCGTCGCCGCGGTTCACGAACACCTGCGCGGTGAGCACGTGCGTCGTGCCGGTGGGGTTGTCGGCCGTCCCCGGGCTGATCGTGATGTAGGCGTCGACGTAGGTCTTGACCGCGTTCGGGCTGTCGCCCGAGAGGCCGTCGCCGGTCGACCGAGTGATCGACTGGCCGGCGACCGACACGTTCGTCGAGGCGTTGATCGTCACGAGCCCCGCCGTGGTGCTGTCGACGACGATCGTGCACTGCCCGTTCGAGTCCGTCGTCTGCGTCTTGCACGTGCCCGTGAGAGGCTGCGAGGTCGCCCCGTTGCCGAACGTGGCCGTCGGCGTCACCGTCGCCCCCTGGAGCGCGACGAATCCGTTCCCGTCGCCCAGGTTCTGCTTCACCGTGACCGTGAAGGTGTGCGGCGTCCCCGCCGGGTTCGTCACGCTCAGCGGCGAGAGCAGGATCTCCGCGTCGACGAATGTCTTCGTCGCCGGCGCGCCGTCGCCCGCCTGGTTGTCGCCGAGCGCGCGGGTCAGCTGCACGCCGTTCACCGTGACCGTCGTGCTCGCATTCACCGTCACCACGCCCGGCGTGGAGCTGTTGACGACGACGGTGCAATGGCCGTTCGCGTCCGTCGTGCCGGAGACGCACGTACCCGCGACCGGCGCCGCGGCCGCGCCGTTGCTCGAGGCGAGCGAGGCATTCACCTTCGCGCCCTGAACCGGGCTGAACGTTCCGGTCCCGGTCTGGTCAGCGCCGACCGTCACCGTGAACGTGTGCGCCGCCCCGACCGCGTTGGTCGAGTTCGGGCTGATCGTGATCCGCAGATCGGGCGAAGGCGTCTGCGCCGCGAGCGAGCAGTCGATGTTCTGGTTGAGCGAGTAGTGCCCGTTGTTGAGGGTGTTGTCGTTGTTCTGCGACGGGTCGGTGTCCTTGACGCTGTTCGGCTTGTGCACGTCGTACGCGTTGACGCAGACCTTGCCGTTGTTCGTGTCCGCGAGGAACTCGTTCAGGCTGCTGTACCGGTGCGTCGCCGTGAACGTCCCCGACGGGTACGGCGCCGAGGCGGTCGTGCCGGCGCAGTAGTTCGGGTTCGTCCGGTCCATCGCGCTGCCGACGTGCAACATGACAGCCGTCCCGTCGGTCGCCTTCCCGGTCAGCGTGTTCGGAGTCGACGAATCGTTCCAGCCGACCGCGATGCCGACGGCCCAGTGTCCGTTGACGTCGTCGTAGCCCGGCACCGGGTTCGACGGGAAGCAGCTCTGCGAGTCGGGGCCGCCGTTCGAGAGCGAGTTGTCGCCCCAGCTCCAGGTGCCGTTGACCGTCACGACGACCGGACCCGAGCTACCGGCGACGTAGTGCCAGGTCGCCACCGTCGAGTCGGGATCGCCGGCGTTCTCGAACGCCAACGGCGCCAGGATCAGGGCCGCGGCCGCCGCCGCGACCACGAACAGCGCTGCGCGGCGCGGCGTGCGCCTCGAGCCGTCAGAAGAGCGCGCAACGCGCGCAGCCCGAATCATCGTCGGAGACCTCCCAATCGCCGCAGATTGCCCTCGGTTTGCTCCCAGCCCCTGTGCGCCGTCCGGCGCGGAAGCCTCCCCTAACCATCTTTTTGCGGGGCGTTGCCGCTACTCGACGAACGGCTAGGTCAGCCGGTCCTGCCGACGGGCGCCGCGCCGGCGCCCCGGCTCAGGCGCGCTCGCTCGTGGCGAGGAACGACTGCGCGCCGCTCGCGAGCGAGCGGACGTGCGAGCCGGGGTCTTGCCACTCGCCGCCGCTTCGCAACGGCCGCCAGCCGCCCCCGTTCGCGGTCGCGACCGCGACGTTCGCGAACCGGAAGGCGTACGCGTTGCAGGCGCCGACGCCGCCGTTCCAGCTCTCACCCATCGCCTGCGGGTACCAGGTGCCATGGCTGCCGGGCAGGTGGATCGGCTCGCTGGCCGCTCGGCCGTCGACCCAGATGCGCCACCAGCCGGCCCGTCGCGTCTCGAGCACGGCGAAGCGATGGCTCTCGCCCGGCGCGACGCTCGACTGCAGCTCGACGTACCGCGGCTTCGCGCCGGGTAGCGCGACCTCGTAGTACATCTGCATCGTCTGGTCGCCCGGGAACGCCGCGAGCCCGACCTGCAGCCACTCGGCCGTGCCGCCCGGACCCGCCTGGGTGCCGCCGACGCCGATCCAGCCGCCGACGTGGCCCGCGACGACCGCCGGCGCCGCGGTCGAGCCGACCGTCGCGCTGATCCCGTGTGCCGCCGTGTCGGCCTGCAGGCCTGCGTACGAGTACGGGAGCGCGCCGCAGACCGCGAGCCGCGTCCCTCCCTCGGCGGGCGTCGCCGCGAGGACCGCGAGCAGTGCGATGGCGACGATGGCGACGGCGCTGCGAATGGGGAGCTCCTCCGCGGGTGAGCCGGAAACGACGTTTCACGCCGTGCATCGGCGGAGGTGCGGCACCGAGCCATCGCTCGATCGGGTTATCGCCGGCGGGTTTTCGCCCGGATGCGAGACACTCCGCGCGACGATGAGCGACGTGGTGGCGACGCCGCAGGACCTGGCCGAGCGCGGCAGCCAGGCGCTCGCGACTGGCGACTGGGAGGGGGCGAGAACGCTCTTCTCGCAGCTGCTCGAGCACGAGCAGCGGCCGGAGGCGCTCGAAGGCCTCGCAACCGCTGCGTTCTTCCTCGACGAGGTCGAGCAGGCTCTCGACGCGCGCGAGCGCGCCTACGCCGCCTATCGAGAGAACGGCCGTCCCGTCGACGCCGCGCGCGTCGCGATCGCGCTTGCCTGGGACTACCGGGCCGGGCGCGGCGAGCGAGCCGTCGCCGCGGGCTGGCTGGCGCGGGCGCGCCGGTTGCTGGAGGGGCACGGGCGGACGCGGGAGCGCGGCTGGTTGGCGTTGCGTGAGGCGTCGTTCGCGCTTCCGGGCGATGCCGCGCTCGCGCGCGAGCGCTGCGTCGAGGCGGAGACGCTCGGCCGCGACCTCGGGGACGTCGACCTCGAGATGACCGCGGTCGCGCTCGACGGCCTCGCGTGCGTCAGCCGCGGAGACGTCACCGACGGGATGGCACGGCTCGACGAGGCGACTGCCGCCGCCACCGCGGGCGACATGCGGGACCCGATCGCGATCGGGCTCGCCTGCTGCTACCTGATCTTCGCTTGCGAGCGGGTGCGCGATCTCGAGCGCGCCGGCCAGTGGTGCGAACGGGTCGCGCGCATGGCGGCAGGGTGGAACATCCGGGCGCTTCAGGCCGTCTGCCGCGCCCACTACGGGACCGTGCTCATGCTGCGCGGCGACTGGCCGCAAGCGGAGGCCGAGCTGGTCGAAGCCAACGCAGTTCTCGCCGCGCGCCCGGGCGACGGCGTCGACGCGCTCGCGCGGCTCGCGGAGCTCCGACGCCGCCAGGGGCGCCGCGAAGAAGCCGCGGCGCTCCTCGGTCGGGCCCAGCACCATCCGCTCGCCGCGCTCTGCCGCGGCTCCCTCGCGCTCGAGCGCGGCGACGCGGCGGCCGCGGCAGACGAGGCCGCGCGCTTCTTGCGGCTGCTGGGTGACGCGAGCACGGAGCGCGCGGCCGGGCTCGAGCTACTGGCGGAAGCGCACGCTACGTTGGGCCGTGCCGACGAGGCGCTGGCCGCGGCGCGCGAGCTCGCGGCGATTGCAGCGATAGCCGGGACCGAGCCGTTGCTCGGCGCCGCTCGCTACGCCGAAGGGTGTGCGCACGCCGCCGCCGCGAGCTTCGACGTGGCGCGCGAGTCGTTCGAGGACGCGCTCGAGCTGCTCGGCCGCGCCGGTCTGCCGTTCGAGGCCGCTCGCGCCCGCGCCGCGCTCGCCTCGGCGCTGCGTTCGTTGGGACGGCGAGACGCGGCGCGCACCGAGCTCGACCGGGCGCGGGAGGCGTTCGCCGCGCTCGGAGCCGCCGCGCCGGCGCGGACGGCCGGGCGGGAGCGGCTCACGCCGCGCGAGCTCGAGGTGCTCCGCCTGGTCGCCGAGGGAAAGACCAACGTCGAGATCGCGGCCGCGCTCGTCCTCAGCGAGCACACGGTTCACCGCCACGTCGCGAACATCCTGCGCAAGCTCGGCGCCTCGTCCCGCGCCGCGGCGGTCGCCGCCGCCGGCTCCGAGAACCTGCTGTAGCGTCACGGAGCGGGCCACTCCACGGAGATGGCCCGAACGGGCGAAGCGGGCGCGTCCTCCGATGCGCCAGTCTTCGGGTCGAGCCGGCGCGACGTGCCGGGAAGTCGAGAAGCGAGGTGAGGATGACGACTCCGCAGGCAACCCAAGGCTCTGCCGCGACGAACGGCGATCTGTGGGGGACGCGGGCGCGTGACTGGGCCGAGCTCCAGGAGCCGCAGCACCGCCCCTTCTACGAGGACGCGATTCGGCGGCTGGGCATCGGCAGCGGCACCGCCCTGCTCGACGTCGGCTGCGGCACGGGCGGCTTCTGCCGCCTCGCGGCGGACGCCGGCGCGGACGTCAGCGGCATCGACGCCGCCGCGGCGTCGATCGAGATCGCGCGCGAGCGCGTTCTGGTCGGCCGCTTCGCCGTCGGCGACATCCAGTTCCTTCCCTACGACGACGACTCGTTCGACGTCGTCACGGGCTTCAACAGCTTCCAGTTCGCCGCCGATCCGGTCGCGGCGCTCGTCGAGGCGCGGCGCGTCGTCAAGCCCGGCGGCACCGTCCACGTCCTCGTCTGGGGCCGCGAAGAGCGGACCGAGCTCGTCGCCCTCCTGCGCGCGCTCCGACCGTTGCTCCCCCCGGCGCCGCCGGATGCGCCCGGGCCGTTCGCCCTCTCGTACCCGGGGGCGCTCGAGGCGCTCGTCGAGCGCAGCGGCCTCACGCCGACGGCGGAGGGATACTTCGAGGCCGCTTTCGAGTACCCCGACGAGGCGACGCTGCTGCAGGCGAACCGATCGCCCGGCATCGTCATCCTGGCGGAGCGAACCTCGGGCGAGGCGCCGGTCACGGAGGCGATTCGGGCCGCGTTCGCCCCGTTCCGGACGTCGTCGGGCGGATACCGGATCGAGACGGAGTGGCGGTACGTGACGGCGAGGGGCTAGCCCGGTCGGCGCCGGTCGCCCGCCCCGTCCGCGCTCGCCGGAATCCTGCCGGTCGGCTTCAACAGCGCCGCCACGACCGCGGGGTCAGCGGGGGCGCCACTCGTCCCGCAGGCGCTCGAGCGTTCCCTGCTCATAGACGCCGGCGCGGCGGCTGTTCGCCCTCGACCAGAACTTCCCGCAGCCGATCGTCTCGGCGCTCAGCGAGTTCATGGCAGAGAGCCGAAGCTCGTTGCGCTCGCCGACATCGACGCGCGCCACGCCGATCTCGACGACTGGGTGGTCCTCCTCGCGCTGCACCACCACGAACGCGAATGGGACGGACTCCTGACGACCGACACCGGGATGCCCTCGCTACCGCACGAGCTCGCCGTGCTGATGCAAACGCGCTCGTCGTTCTTGGCCAGCTCGACGCCGACGAGCGCCTCCCTTCCTGAGGATCTCGACATGAGGAGAAGCTGATGCCCAGAGGAGCCGCTGTCGTCCGCCACGAAGGCAGGCGGGGAGCCGTCTGGCGAATCACGTACCGCGACGCCGCGGGGAGGCAGGTGCAGGAGACGCTTGGCCCCGAGCCGCCGTGGACCGAGCGCTCGGCGCAGCGCGAGTGGAAGCGCCTCTCGCGCGAGAGATCAGGGGTAGACGAAGCCGAGCTCGACGATCCGCCACTCGCCGCGGAGCTGGGCGAGCACGACGTTCACGCTCCAGCCGACCTCGGCGAGATCGCTCGCCTTCTTCGAGACGCGCACGGGACCGATCCCGCCCTCGAACCACAGCGCCCCCGGCTCCACCCGCTCGATCGCAAGGGAGTCCTCGACCCAGTGCTCGTCCGGAATGTCGTCAGGGTCGAAGGACGGCGTCTTCGCCATCTCGTCGTGCAGGAGCTCACCGAGCCGTTCCGCGCGTGGAAGCTCACGAGCAGCCTCTGCGCCGCGCTCGACCGCGTCCGCCCGCTCGTCGCCGGAGATGTAGCCCTGCTCGTGCAGCCAGGCGGCGAGCTTCTTCGTTACCGTCCCGGAAGCTCGCAGCAGCTCCTGGCTCGCCATCACCTTCCGCACCATGAAGTAGCCGAGGAACTCGCCGAGGTTCTCGACGATCTTCTCCGGGCCGAAGAGCCGCGTGAACGCCTCCTCGTCGCCGCCGTCGAACGCCTTCCGCCA
>DASRGD010000095.1:0-16932 GCA_035651195.1 Gaiellaceae bacterium
CTCGCCGGCGGCCGCAAGGACCTGGTCGAGTTCGCCGTCTCGCTGCAGGGCCGCATCGACGACCTGCACCGTGCCGTCGACGAGGTCGCAGCCTCCCTGGCCCGGGTCGACCGCCGGATCGACGGCGCGCTCTCGAACAGCTCTATCGTCCGCTACGACGCCTACGAGGACACCGGCGGCCACCAGTCCGCCTCGCTCGCCGTCCTCGACGGAGCCCGCAGCGGCGTCGTGATCACGGCGATCCAGGGGCGGGACTACGCGCGGATCTACATGAAGGAGCTCGACCGGGGCAAGGCCTCGGTCGCTCTCTCGCCGGAGGAGCAGGAGGCCGTCGACCGGGCGATGGGCCGTTGACGGCAAAGGATTTCGTCGCCTCCGGCGCCTCGATTCTCTGCCGGTCGGGGGCTCGGCTTCCGCGTTGCGTCTGGGAGTGAGGCCGGGCGAAGCCCGGCCTCACGGCGGACGGCACCTGGGGCGACCGGCTCCGTGGGCTACATTTTCCAAAGGGTGCAGCAGGTTCTCGTCCTGAATGCGAGCTTCGAGCCGCTCAACGTGTGCTCGGTGCGACGCGCGCACGTGCTCGTGTTCAAGGGGAAGGCGGAGGTGGTCGAAGAGCTCGACCGACCACTCAGCTCGGCCACGGCGACGTATCCGTGGCCGCACGTCATCCGGCTCGTGCACTACGTGCGCGTTCCGCGGATCGTGCAGCGAAAGATCTCGCGCCGCGCGCTCTTCGCCCGTGACGGCTGGCAGTGCGTCTACTGCGGGACCTCGAGCGGCCGGCTGACGCTCGACCACGTGATCCCGCGCTCGCGGGGCGGCGATTCGGTCTGGGAGAACGTCGTCACCTCGTGCGCGCCGTGCAACCTCCGTAAGGGCAACCGCCTACCGCACGAGGTGCACATGGAGCTTCGTCACCCGCCGCGGCCGCCGGCGCCGGTGCTCTTCATCCGCCTCGCGACGCCGAAGATCCCGCAGCGGTGGGAGCGCTACCTGACGGCGTACGGCTCCGCGAGCACCGTCGCCGCGTAACCCCTGTCTCAGAGACGGCTCAGAGATAAGCCGCCTCCGAGCAGGCAGTTCACACTCTCGTCACGCAGCGCCCGTCTCGGAGACGTCTCGGAGACGTCTCTGAGGGAGTTCGTGCCTCAGCCGCGCTCGCGCGGCAGCTCGCCGCGCTGCTCCCACTCCGACCACGAGCCCGGGTACAGCTTCGCCTCGCGACCTGCGAGATGCAGTCGGTGGAGCACGGCGCACGCCGTCACACCCGACCCGCAATAGGCGACGAGCTCGCCCGGCGGGAGCTCCGGCAGCTCCTCGTTCCACGGCGCGTTCACGGCGCCCGGAATCCGCCCGGGGACGCGGTCGATCGGGTTCGGCTCGCCTCGGTAGCGAGACGGTACCCGCGCGTCGACGACGACGAGCTCGCCGAGTCGCTCGGCGAGCTCGGGCAGCTCGATCGTGTCGCCCACGCGCGGTCGCGGCTCGAACCGCAGCGGCTCCGCCGACTCCTCGCCGGCCTGGAGCGGGCCGCGCCAGCCGGCCAGGTCGATCACCGCGCAGTCGTCGTGCCCGAAGTGACGAAGCAGCCACCAGAGCCGCTCGGCGCCCCCGGCGCCGCCGTACGCGACGACGAAGACACCGGCGCCGATGCCCGCGGCGCCGGCGACGCGCGCGAAGTCGTCGGCGCTCGGCAACGGGTGCCGCCCGCCGTACCCGGCGGGCGCGGCGAGGTCGCGCTCGACGTCGAGGAACGTCGCCCCCGGGACGTGCCCGGCGCGGTAGACCGTCCGTCCGTACTCCGGATCGTCGAGCGACCAGCGGCAGTCGACGAACTGGTACCGCACGCGGGAGACCCTAGCCGTGCCCCGAGGGCATCGGCCCTCGGGGCACCGCTTGGGGAGAGACAGCCGGCGCCGCGTTGACCCCCGACTCGCGCGCACGGCCGCGATGATCGCATCATACCACGATGTTTTCCCGGTTGGCTAGCCGGCGGCGCGCCGCTCGAGCAGCAGCACGTCGCGCCAGACGCCGTCCAAGCGGCCGATGCGCTCGCGCCTGCCGACGAGGCGAAAGCCGCAGCGGCGGTGCAGCGCGAGCGAGGCCTCGTTCTCCGGAAAGACGCCCGCCTGCAGGGTCCAGATGCCGTCGCGCTCGCTGTCGACGGCCACCCGCTCGAGCAGCGCCCGGCCGACGCCGCGCCCGCGCGCCTCGCGTGCGACGTAGACGCTGACGTCGGCGACGCCCTCGTAGCAGCAACGATCCGAGTAGGCGGTCAGGGCGACCCAGCCGACGACGTGACCGTCGTCGACCGCAACGAGGCGGTGACGCGGCAGGTGCGCCGCGTCCCACGCCTCCCACCCGGGCACCTCCGTCTCGAAGGTGGCGTTGCGGGTCGCGATCCCCTCGGCGTAGATCGCGGCGACCTCCGGCCAGTCGTCAGGCCGGAGGTCGCGGATCGTCAGCTCCTTACGCGTCGTAATAGAGGAAGAACTCGGCGGGATGAGGGCGCAGCCGCACGACGTCGACCTCGTTCTCGCGCTTCCAGTCGATCCAGGTGCGGATCAGGTCCTCGCTGAAGACGCCGCCCTTCGTCAGGAAGGCGTGGTCTGCCTCGAGCGCGTCGAGCACCTCCCCGAGCGACCCCGGCACCTGCTTGATCTCGCCGCGCTCCTCCTCGAAGAGGTCGTAGTCGCCGGGCTCACCCGGCTCCAGCCCGCGCTCGATCCCGTCCAGGCCCGCCATCAGGCACGCCGAGAACGCCAGGTACGGGTTCGCCGTCGGGTCCGGGCAGCGGAACTCGATTCGCTTCGCCTTCGGCGAGGGCGAATACATCGGGATCCGGACGCACGCCGAGCGGTTGCGCTGCGAGTAGACGAGGTTGACCGGCGCCTCGAAGCCCGGCACCAGCCGGCGGTACGAGTTCGTCGTCGGAGCGCAGAACGCGAGCAGCGCGGGCGCGTGCGCGAGGATGCCGCCGACGTAGTGCCGCGCGAGCTGGGACAGCCCCGCGTAGCCGGACGGATCGGCCATCAGCGTCGAGCCTTCCTTCCAGAGCGACTGGTGCGTGTGCATGCCCGAGCCGTTGTCGCCGAAGAGCGGCTTCGGCATGAACGTCGCCGACTTGCCGTGCTTACGGGCGACGTTCTTGACGACGTACTTGTACGTCATCACCTGGTCGGCCATGCGCGTCAGCGTCGCGAACCGCATGTCGATCTCGCACTGACCCGCCGTCGCGACCTCGTGGTGGTGGAACTCGCACGGGATGCCGAGCCGCTCCAGTGTCAGCACCATCTCGGTGCGCATGTCGTGGAGCGAGTCGGACGGCGCGGGCGGGAAGTAGCCCTCCTTCGGCCGAACGGTGTAGCCGAGGTGCGGCACGCTCGCGTTCCAGTGGCCCTCGGCGGAGTCGACCTCGTACATGGCGCCG
The DNA here is from genome assembly GCA_035651195.1 of Gaiellaceae bacterium. Classification (GTDB taxonomy): domain Bacteria; phylum Actinomycetota; class Thermoleophilia; order Gaiellales; family Gaiellaceae; genus PALSA-600. The sequence goes on from DASRGD010000095.1 coordinate 3,431, forward strand.
TTCACCTGCAGCTCGTAGGCGATGGAGTCGAAGACGAAGAACTCGCTCTCGGGCCCGAAGTAGGCGGTGTCGGCGATGCCGGTCGAGCGGAGGTACGCCTCGGCGCGGCGCGCGAGCCGGCGCGGGTCCTTCGGGTAGGCCTCGCGTGTGATCGGGTCGATCACCTCGCAGATGATCGACAGCGTCGGCGCCTCCGTGAACGGGTCGATCACCGCCGTCTCCGCCTGCGGGACGAGCAGCATGTCGCTCTCGGCGATGCCCTGCCAGCCGCGGATCGACGACCCGTCGAAGCCGAGCCCCTCGTCGAACGCGCTCTCGTCGAACGCCGACAGGGGCAGCGACATGTGCTGCCACGACCCGAGCAGGTCCGTGAACTTGAGGTCGACCATCTTCGCCTGGGTCGCGCGGCCCCACTCGAGCGCCTCTGCCGGCGCCGGCGCCACCTCCGCGCCGCTCGCCAGGTACTGCCTCTCTTCCGCCATACGGCTCCTCCCGCGTGTTCGAGCAATGAAAAAGGCCTCACGACTCCCGGAGTCGCGAGGCCTCGTTGCCTCCGCGCGCGCCGTCCTCGACGGCTCGCGTACCGACACGTTAGCGTACCGCCGGCCCGCCGTCCAGGGAGAGAGGAGTCGGCTATGACGATGATCGAGAGCAGGGCGCGTGCGACGTCGGATCCGGAGGCCCGTCGCGAGGTGCTGCGGCGGATGGAGGAGGAGGGCGTGCAGTCGCTCCTGCTCTGGTTCTCCGATCTCGAGGGGCACCTGAAGAGCTTCGCGATCACGCCGAGCGAGGCTGCGGGCGCGCTCGACGACGGTATGGGCTTCGACGGCTCGTCGATCACGGGCTTCAACGCGATCGAGGAGTCCGACATGGTCGCGATCCCGGACCCCGCGACCTTCCGCCTGCTGCCGACAGCCGGGAACGGCGCCGTCGTCGCGCGCATGATCTGCGACATCGTCAAGCCGGACGGGGAGCCGTACGAAGGCGACCCGCGACACGTGCTGCGCCGCGCGCTCGAGCGGATGCGTCAGCTCGGCTTCGACACCTTCAACGTCGGCCCCGAGCTCGAGTACTTCCTGTTCCGCTCGAGCGGCGGGACCGAGACGCTCGACGAGGGCGGCTACTTCGCGATGACCGCGCTCGACGCCGCCACCGACCTCCGCTACGAGACAATCGAGGCGCTCGAGAGCGTCGGTATCCCGATCGAGTACCACCATCACGAGGTGGCGCCGTCGCAGCACGAGATCGACATGCGCTACGCGAACGCGCTCGACATGGCCGACTACACGATCACCTACCGACTGATCGTCAAGGAGGTGGCGGCGAAGCACGGCGTGTATGCGACGTTCATGCCGAAACCGCTCTTCGGCGAGAACGGCTCCGGCATGCACACGCACATGTCGCTCTTCAAGGACGGCCGCAACCAGTTCTTCTCGCAGGACGAGGCATACCACCTCTCCGCCGCGGGCAAGCAGTTCATCGCCGGCCTCCTCCACCACGCCCGCGAGATCTCGGCCGTGTTCGCGCAGTGGGTCAACTCGTACAAGCGGCTCGTGCCCGGGTTCGAAGCGCCGGTCTACGTCGCCTGGTCACAACGGAACCGCTCGGCACTCGTGCGGATCCCGCTCTACAAGCCGGGCTCGGAGCAGGCGACCCGCGCCGAGATTCGGTGCCCCGATCCGGCCTGCAACCCGTACCTGACCTTCGCCGCGCTCCTGCACGCCGGGCTCGAAGGCATCGCGCGCGGCTACGAGCTGCCGCCGCCGATGGAGACCAACCTGTACCACCTGACGGCGGAGCAGCGGCGCGAGCGCGGGATCGTCTCGCTCCCGGAGACGCTCGGCGAGGCGATCGACGCGTTCGCGTCGTCGGATCTGATGCGCCGAGCGTTCGGCGACCACATCTTCGACAACTACGTGCGCCTGAAGCGACAGGAGTGGGACGAGTACCGCGTCCAGCTGACGCAGTGGGAGCTCGACCGGTACCTCGGCGTCTTGTGAGGCGCCCGGCCTAGAGAAAGGTCCTGATCGTCTCCTTGTCGACGCGGAGGCCGATGACCTTGGTGCCGCCGTCGATCTGCTCGATCGTCTCGGCGGGCACGAGCCGGCGACGGCGGGCGAAGAAGCCCGATCGCACCGCCAGCGCATCCGGCGTCTCCGGCGAGCTGCCGTACATCGGGCACTCGACCCGACCGACGACGCGGCCGCGCGCGTCGGCGACGAGGTAGCCGGCAGTGCTGCGGAGGTCGACGGCGAGGGCGCTCACGGTTGCGACGGTATTCCCCCGCTGCAAGCAAAATCATCCCTGCCCCGTAAGGAGTTTGTAAATCCCGTCCAGAGCACGCAGCCGCCCGCCTCGCGATCGTGCATACGCGGACGAGCGTACCCTTGCGGGCGGATGGACGACCGCGAACGCCACGTCCGCCTCCTGACGGAGACGATCGAGGCGGTCAACTCGACCCTCGACCTCGAGGAGGTGCTCGCGCTCGTCGCCTCCAAGGTCGCGGACGCGCTCGGGGCCGACGCGTGCTTCGTCTACCTCTACGACCAGCACGCCGGCGAGCTCGTCCTCCGGGCGACCTACGGCACGAAGGTCGAGGAGATGACGCAGCGGCCGCGGATGCGGCCCGGCGAGGGAATCACCGGCTCTGCCGCCGAGATGCGCGCGCCGGTGATGATCCCGGCGCAGGCGCACCTCGACCCGCGCTTCAAGAACTTCCCGAACCTGCCGGAGGACGAGTACGAGTCGATCCTCGCCGTCCCGATCCTCGCGCGCGGCGAGCGGCTCGAGGGCGCGCTCAACGTTCGTACGCGGAACGCGCGCGCGTTCACGGCGGACGAGATCGACCTGCTGCTCGCGATCGCAGCGCAGGTCGCGCAGTCGATCGAGCACGCCAAGCTGTACGCGGAGGCGCAGCGTCGCGTACACGAGCTCGAGGCGCTCGCACGCATCTCCGAGGCCGTGTCGGAGTCGCTCTACCTCGAGGAGTCGCTCGAGGCGATCGTGAAGACGACGATGGACGCGCTGCACGCGACCGGCGCCGCGCTCGTGCTCGAGGACGGCAAGATCGCCTGGCCCGAGGGCCGCGCGGACGCGCATGCGATCCGGCAGCCGCTGCGCTGGCGCGGCCGCCAGATCGGCGAGCTCGTCGCCGACCGCAGCAGCCCGTTCACGCAGGACGACCGCGAGCTGCTGGCGTCGATCGCGCAGCACGCCGCCGTCGCGCTCGAGCACGGGCGCGCCGTCCTGCGCGGCGTCCTCGCGCAGGAGATCCACCACCGCGTCAAGAACAACCTGCAGACGGTGGCTTCGTTGCTGCGCCTGCAGGCGCGCGCCGACGGCGTCGTCGACTCGCGGAAGGCGCTCGAGGACTCGGTGAACCGCATCCTCGCGATCGCCGCCGTGCACGAGGTGCTGACCGAGCGCCGCGACGAGGACGTCGACCTCGCCGACCTCGTCGAGCGCCTGCGTGCGATGCTCGTCCAGGGGGTGGGCGCCGGCAAGCACGTGACGGCGGAGCTGGAGGCGGTGACGCTGCCGGGGGCGCGCGCGACGGCGCTCGCGCTCGTCTTCGCCGAGCTGCTCCAGAACGCGCTCGAGCACGGCGGCGACCGCGTCCGGGTCGAGCTCTCGCGCCGGAACGGCGACGTCGTGCTGGCGATCGACGACGACGGCGCGGGCCTCGGCGGCGAGGCGCCGGCGGGAACCGGCCTCTCGATCGTGCGCGCGCTCGTCCGCGACGAGCTGCGCGGCACGCTCGACCTGCGCTCGGGGCCGGGGACGCGGGCCGAGGTCGTCTTCCCGGCCTAGTGCGCCGCTCGTCGGCGCAGCCGCGCGGCCGCGGACGCGAGCATGCACTCTATGACGATGCGGATCCTGATCGCCGAGGACGAGACGATCATCCGGCTCGACCTGCGCGGCCTCCTCGAGCGCTCCGGCTACACGGTCGTCGGCGAGGCGCGGGACGGCGAGGAGGCGGTCGAGCTCGCCCGCCGGCTCGAGCCGGACCTCGCCGTCATGGACGTGAAGATGCCGCGCCTCGACGGGATCGACGCCGCGCGCCGGATCCTCGAGGAACGGCCGCTGCCGATCGTGATGCTGACGGCGTTCGGCCAGCAGGAGCTCGTCTCGCGCGCCGTCGAGGCGGGCGTCTTCGGCTACCTGGTGAAGCCGTTCCGCGAGCAGGACGTCGTGCCGGCGATCGAAGCCGCCCGCGCGCGCTTCGCCGAGCTCGTCGCCGTCCGGGCCGAGGCCGACTCGCTGACGGAGGCGCTCGCCGCACGCAAGTCGATCGAGCGCGCGAAAGGGCTCTTGATGGAGAAGGAGCAGCTGAGCGAGGCGGACGCGTTCGCGCGGCTGCGCAAGGCGAGCCAGGTCTCGGGCCGACCGCTGCGCGTGATCGCCGAGGCCGTGATCACGACGTTCGAAGCGAGATGACGACGCTTGCACCGCCGCGAGAGCGCAGCAGGCGCGGCCGCGGGTCGCGGACGGGCGGCGCCTGGCGAGTGATCGTCCTCAACGACGACCACAACACGTTCGAGGGCGTCGCGTTCGCGCTCGCGAAGACGATCCCCGGCGTCGACTTCGACGCCGGCCTGCGACTCGCGAACGAGATCCACACCAGGGGCCAGGCGGTCGTCTGGTCGGGCGAGCGCGAGCTCGCCGAGCTCTACCACGCGCAGCTCGAGGGCTTCGGGCTGACGATGGCTCCGCTCGAGAGGTAGCGGGGCGAAACCCATGTCGCCGCCCGCCGGTTCCGTGCTTCCTCGAGAGGGGTACGTCGAGGGGCGCCTCCGCACACGCCGGCGTCGGCGAGCGGCCGCGCCCGGGGTCACGTCTGTGCGCCCTCGACGAGCTCCTCCCACCGGGCGAACAGCGCGGCCAGGTCGTCGCGCGCCGCTCGGTGGGCGGCGAGGAGGTCGACGTCCGTCCAGTCCGCCGCGATGCGGCGCTCGAGCTCCGCCACGCGCTCCTCGTGCCGGGCGATCTCCTGCTCGACGAGCTCGAGCGGCGTCGGCGCCGGCTTGCGCGGGCGCCCCGGCTTCGACCTCCGCTCCTTCGCCTCCGGCTTCGGCGGCGGCGGGACCTGCTCGCGCTGCCGCACCACCTCCGCCCAGCCGCCGGCGTAGGAGACGACGCGGCCGTCCTCGATCGCGAGCGTCCGGCCGGCGACCGAGTCGAGGAGCGCCCGGTCGTGGGAGACGAGCAGCACCGTGCCCGGGAACGCCTCGAGCGCCGCCTCGAGCGCCTCGCGGCTCTCGACGTCGAGGTGGTTCGTCGGCTCGTCGAGCACGAGGAAGTTCGCGCCGCTCGCGACGACGAGGGCGAGCGCGAGCCGGCGCCGCTCGCCGCCGGAGAGCGCGGTGACGGGCTTCTCGTGCTCCTCCCAGCCCGAGAAGAGGAACCGCCCGAGCAGCGCTTGCGCCTCCGGCCGCCGCAGGCCCGTCGCCGCGATCGCCGCCTCGAGCACCGAGCCGCGCTGTCGAGCCGGCCACGCAGACGAGCCGCGCGGCCTCTTCCGGTCGGCATCGACAAGCGCCGCTTCGAGCTCCGACTCGTGCTGCGAGAAGTACGCGAGCTCGACACCGTGCCCGATCGCGACACGGCCGGCGGCGGGGTCGCGGCGGCCGACGATCGTCTCGAGCAGCGTCGTCTTGCCGGCTCCGTTCGGGCCGACGAGCGCGACGTGCTCGCCGCGCTCGAGCGCGACGTCGACGTCGTGCAGCAGCTCCTTCGCCCCGGCGCGGACGCTCACCTGCTCGAGCGCGACGACGATCCGTCCCGACCGCTTCGGCTTCGGAAACTCGAAGCCGAGGAGCCTGCGGCTTCCAGGCACGACGGTGCCCGCGCGAGCCGCTTCCCCCTTCATCCGCTCGATCTGCTTCAGCTTCGACTGCGCCTGCCGCGCCTTCGTCGCCTTCGCGCGGAACCGCTCGACGAAGCGCTCCAAGCGCGCGAGCTCTTCCGCCCGCCGCTCCGCGGTCCGCGCGGCGTGCGCCGCGCGCGCGACGCGCTCGCGGCGCCAGACGTGCCATTCGCCCGGGAAGAAGACGGAGCGGCCGCCCTCCAGCTCGAGCACGGCCGTGGTCACCGCCTCGAGGAACCAGCGGTCGTGGGCGACGAGGATGACCGCGGCCTCGATCGTCCGCAGGAGCTCCTCGAGCCACTCGATCGACTCGACGTCGAGGTGGTTCGTCGGCTCGTCGAGCAGCAGCAGGTCGGGTTGCGCCGCCAGCGTGCGGGCGAGCGACGCCCGTGTCAGCTCTCCGCCCGAGAACGTCGCCAGCGGCCGCTCGAGGTCGTCGGTCGAGAAACCGAGACCGCGAACGACGGCCGTCGCGCGGTCGCGCCAGTCGTAGCCGCCCGCGTGCTCGAGCCGCGACTGCGCCTCGGCGTAGCGGTGCAGCGTGCGGCGCCCGTGGTCACCGGCCGCCATCGCGCGCTCGAGCGTCCGGAGCTCATCCTCGGCCGCGGCGAGGTCGGCGGTGCCGGCGAGCACGTAGTCGCGGAGGGGCCGCTCGCTCGTCGCCGGCGGGCGCTGGTCGTGGAGCGCGACGCGCGCGCCCTTCTCGAAGGCGAGCTCGCCGCCTTCGAGCGAGAGCTCCCCGGCGAGCGCGCGCAGGAGCGTCGTCTTGCCCGCGCCGTTCGCGCCGGCGAGCGCGAGCCGGTCGCGCCGCTCGACCCTGAACGAGACGCCGTCGAAGAGCCGCGAGCCCGCGAGCTCCTTGCGCAGGTTGGTCGCGATCAGGACAGCCACGCCTTTAGTGTGGCGACTCGTGGCCGCCGACCTGACCTCGAGCTCGATCCTGCGCGCCGTCCTCGACTCGGCAGTCGACGGCATCGCCTTGACCGACGTCGCCGGCAACCTGCTGCTCTCGAACCGGCCGCTCGTCCGGCTCGTCGACGAGCTCGGCATCGTCCGCGAGGGGACGGTGATCGACCGCCTGCTCTCGATCCGGGACAAGGTGATCGATCGCGACCGCTACGTCGAGACGATCGAGCGCCTGCGCGGGACGCCGGATCAGCCGTCGATGGACGAGTTCGAGCTGCTCGACCACCGCGTCTTCATTGGCTTCACCTCGCCCGTCACCGACGACGAGGGGCGCGTCGTCGCTCGCCTCTGGACGCTGCGCGACGTGACGCGCGAGCGGGAGCTCGACCGGCTGAAGGACGAGTTCGTGGCGACCGTCTCGCACGAGCTGCGAACGCCGTTGACGTCGATGCGCGGCTTCCTCGAGATGCTCCGCGACGGCGAGTCCGGCCCGCTGACCGAGGAGCCGGAGCGGTTCCTCGGCGTCATCCAGCGGAGCGCCGAGCGGCTGCAGCGTCTCGTCGGCGACCTGCTGTTCGTGGCGCGACTCGACGCGCGCGGCCTCCAGCTCGACGTCGGGCGCGTCCGCCTCGACGAGATCGTGGCCGACTGCGTCGAGTCGAACGGCGCGGTCGCACGCCTGCGGACGATCGACCTCCGCCGCGCCGGCGGCGACGCGGTCGGCATTCCCGGCGATCCCGAGCGCATCGCGCAGCTGACGGCGAACCTGGTCTCGAACGCGCTCAAGTTCACGCCCGAGGGCGGGCGCGTGACGGTGCGCACGTTCGTCGAGGGCGACGCGGCGGTGCTCGAGGTCGAGGACACCGGCATCGGCATTCCCGCGGCCGAGCAGGAGCGGCTGTTCGAACGCTTCTTCCGCTCGTCGACGGCGACGCGCCAGACGATCCCGGGCACTGGGCTCGGGCTCGTGATCGCGAAAGCGATCGCCGAGGCGCACGGCGGCCGCATCTCCGTGCGCTCCGAGCCGGGGAAAGGCTCGTGCTTCCGCGTCGAGCTGCCGCGAGAGAGGTAGGCTCGGGTCGTGGCGACGCAGGACGTCGAGCAGCTCGCCGTCGACACGATTCGGACGTTGTCGATGGATGCCGTCCAGCAGGCGAATGCCGGCCATCCGGGGACGGCGATGGCGCTCGCCCCGCTCGCGTACCTCCTCTACACGGAGGTCATGCGCCACTCGCCATCGAACCCCGAGTGGCCGGACCGCGACCGGTTCGTTCTCTCGGCCGGCCACGCCTGCATCCTCCAGTACTGCGCGCTCCACCTGACGGGCTACAACCTCTCGCTCGAGGAGCTGAAGCGCTTCCGTCAGTGGCAGTCGGCGACGCCCGGCCATCCCGAGTACCGGCACACGCCGGGGGTCGAGACGACGACGGGCCCGCTCGGCCAGGGGTTCGCGAACGGCGTCGGCATGGCGATCGCCGAGCGGTTCCTCGCCGACACGTTCAACCGCCCCGGTCACACCGTGGTCGACCACCGCGTCTACGCGATCTGCTCGGACGGCGACCTGATGGAAGGCGTCTCGAACGAGGCGGCGTCGATCGCCGGTCAGCTCGGCCTCGGCAAGCTCGTCTACTTCTACGACGACAACCGGATCACGATCGACGGCACGACCTCGATCTCGTTCTCGGTCGAGAACGCCGGCAGGCGCTTCGAGGCGCAGGGCTGGCACGTGCAGTGGGTCGAGGACGCGAACAACATGGACTCGCTGCGCGAATCGATGAGAAACGCACAGGAGGAGACGGCGAGACCCTCGCTGATCGTCGTCCGCTCGCACATCGCCTATGGCGCGCCGCGCGCCGTCGACACGGCGAAGGCGCACGGCGCCCCGCTCGGCCCCGACGAGGTGCGGGCGACGAAGGAGGCGCTCGGATGGGACCCGGACGCGACCTTCGTCGTCCCGGATGCGGTGCGCGAGCACTGCAACCGCGTCGATCGCGGGATCGAGCTCGAGGCCGAGTGGCAGCGACGACTCGACCGCTGGTCGGAGGCGTTCCCGCGTGAGCGGGAGCTGTGGGACCGCGTGCACGCCGGCCGGATCGGCGACTGGACCCTCCCGCGATTCGAGCCCGGAACCGAGCTCGCGACGCGCGAGGCGGGCAAGAAGGTGATGCAGGCGTTCAAGCACGCGGTGCCGACGATGGTCGGCGGAGCCGCCGACCTCGTCGAGTCGACGTACACCGAGTTCGAAGGCGGCGGCCTCTTCGGTGCGCGCTGGTCGGGCCGCAACATCCCGTTCGGCATCCGCGAGCACGCGATGGGCTCGATCGTCAACGGCATCGCCCTCCACGGCGGCATGGTCAAGCCGTACGGCTCGACCTTCCTCATCTTCAGCGACTACATGCGGCCCGCCGTGCGCCTCTCGGCGCTGATGGAGCTCCCGGTCGTGTGGGTCTGGACGCACGACTCGGTCGGCCTCGGCGAGGACGGGCCAACGCACCAGCCGGTCGAGATCTACGCCGCGCTGCGCGCGATCCCGCACCTCTGGTTCATCCGCCCGGCGGACGCGAACGAGACCGCGATCGCGTGGAAGGTGGCGCTCGAGCGGCCGGACGGCCCCGTCGCGCTCTCGCTGTCGCGCCAGAAGACGCCGACGCTCGACCGCGCCGAGCTGGCGCCGGCGTCGGGCCTCGAGCGCGGCGCATACACGCTCTGGGAGTCGGGACCGCCCGACCTGATCCTGATCGCGACGGGGACAGAGGTCGCGCTCGCGCTCGCCGCCGGGCGGCGGATCGCCGAGGACGGCACGCACGTGCGGGTCGTCTCGATGCCGTGCTGGGAGCTCTTCGAGCTGCAAGACCACGAGTACCGCGACGAGGTGCTGCCGCCGGACGTCGGCGCCCGGCTCTCGGTCGAGCCGGGCGTCGCGCTGGGGTGGAAGCAGTGGGTCGGCGACCGCGGCGACTCGATCTCGCTGGAGCGGTTCGGCGCCTCCGCGCCCGGCACGACCGTGCTCGAGCGCCTCGGCTTCAACGTCGACAACGTCGTCGCGCGCGCGACCGCGCTCCTGGAGCGGGTCGGATGAGCGCGTCCGTGGAGAAAGAAGCGCCGAATCGTCACACTTCCCCGGTGCCGGGTGCGATAGCGTCAGCCGCCGAGGGCGGCGGGACGGCCTCCCCACCCTGGGTGGGGGTGCGGCCCGGCACGGTCGGGCACACGGCAGCGGGAGCTCGCCGGTGAGGATCGCGGTCGCGTTCGACCACCGCGGCGTCGAGCTCCGCGAGACGGTGCTCGGAGCGCTCGCCGACCACGACGTGATCGACCTCGGCACGGACCACTCGTCGGTGCGCGTCGACTACCCGGACAAGGCGCGCGAGGTCGGCGAGCGGATCCAGCGCGGCGAGGCCGACCGCGGCGTCCTCGTCTGCGGCTCCGGCGTCGGCGCCGCCGTCGCCGCCTGCAAGATGGCCGGCATCCGGGCGGCGATCTGCCACGACGTCTACAGCGCGCACCAGGGCGTCGAGCACGACGACATGAACGTGCTCTGCCTCGGCTCGGAGGTGGTCGGCCCGGCCGTCGCACGCGAGCTCGTGACCGCGTTCGTCGCCGCGGAGTTCAATACCGTCGAGCCGCGTTACGCAGCACGGCTCGAGAAAGTCGCCGAGATGGAAAGGACGATGAAGAGTGGCCAAGTCCCGGCTGCACAGGCTCAGTGAGCGCGGCGTCGCCGTGTGGTTCGACACGCTCTCGCGTGATCTCGTCGCGAGCGGCAGGCTCGCGCAGATGATGGCCGACGACGCCGTCACCGGCGTCACGTCGAATCCGACGATCTTCCAGAAAGCGCTGGCAGAAGGCGAGGCGTACGACGCGCAGCTGCGGGCGGCGGTCGAGGAGACGGACGACCCGAAGGAGATCTTCTTCCGTCTCGCGCTCGACGACATCCGCGCCGCCTGCGACGTCCTGCGCCCCGCCTGGGACGAGGGCAAGGGCCTGCACGGCTACGTCTCGATGGAGGTCGATCCCGGCCTCGCCTACGACACGGAGTCGACCTACGAGCAGGCGATGTGGATCGCGGAGGAGGTCGACCGCCCGAACCTCTACGTCAAGATCCCGGCGACGAGGCCGGGGTTGCCGGCGATCGAGGACTGCATCGCTCGCGGCCGCTCGATCAACGTGACGCTGATCTTCGGCCTCGACCGCTACCGCGCCGTCGTCGAGGCGTACCTGCGCGGGCTCGAGCGGCTCGTCGCCGCGGGCAAGGACCCGCGGTCGGTGGCGTCGGTGGCGTCGTTCTTCGTCTCGCGCGTCGACACCGAGACCGACAAGCGACTCGAGTCGCTCGGCAACGAACGCCTGCGGGGGAAGCTCGCAGTCGCGAACGCGAAGCTCGCCTACCAGCACTTCCTCGACGCGTTCAGCGGCCCCCGCTGGGACTTCCTCGCCGGCAAGGGCGCGTCGAAGCAGTGGTGCCTGTGGGCGTCGACGTCGACGAAGAATCCCGACTACCGCGACGTGCGCTACGTCGAGGAGCTGGTCGCACCGGACACCGTCAACACGATGCCGCTCGAGACGATCGAGGCGTTCCAGGACCACGGCGAGGTACGGGGTGACACGGCGCTCGAGGGGATCGACGAGGCGCACGCGCTCTTCGACGAGCTGCGCGACGCGGGCATCGACTACGACGACGTGGTCGAGACGCTCGAGGCCGAGGGCGTGCAGAAGTTCGCCGACTCCTTCGACGACCTCCTCGCCGGCATCCGTGCGAAGCAGGGGGCACTTGCCGCGGCGTGAGCTGACGACCGAGCGGCGCGAGCTCGTCGAGCGGATCTGGGCGCGCGACCCGACCGTCTGGACGGGGAGCGACGAGGGCAGGTGGCTCGGCTGGCTCGACGAGCCGTCGCGCATGCGCGACGACCTCGACCTGGTGCTGGCGCTGGCCGACGAGGTCGCCGGCGAGATCGACGACGTCGTCCTGCTCGGTATGGGCGGCTCCTCGCTCGCGCCGGAGGTGCTGCGGCGCGCGTTCGGCGGCGACCGCTTCCACGTCCTCGACACGACGCACCCGCGTGCGATTCGCGCGCTCGAGGAGCGCCTCGACCTCGACCGGACGCTGTTCCTCTCGGCCTCGAAATCGGGGTCGACGCTCGAGACGCGCTGCCACACCGACTACTTCTGGAAGCGCGTCCCACGCGGAGAACGGTGGGTCGCGATCACCGACCCCGGGTCGCAGCTCGAGGAAGTGGCGCGCGAACGCGGGTTCCGCGCCGTCTTCCCGGGCGAGCCGACGATCGGCGGCCGCTACTCGGCGCTGTCGGCGTTTGGGATGGTGCCGGCCGCGCTGCTCGGAGTCGACGTGGCGCGCCTGCTCGACCGCGCGATCGAGATGGCCGACGCGTGTCGGCTCGACGACGGCAACCCCGGCCTCGAGCTCGGCCTCTCGCTGGGCACCGGCTGGTCGGAGGGCGCCGACAAGATCTGCTTCGACGACGTCGGCGGCTTCGGCCTCTGGGTCGAGCAGCTGCTCGCAGAATCGACCGGGAAGGAAGGCAAGGGACTGGTGCCCGCGCCGGGCGAGGCAGCCGATGCGCCTGATCGGCAGTGGCAGGATGTGCATCTCGCCGATGCGTACGAGCTCGGACAGGAGTTCTTCCGCTGGGAGTTCGCGACCGCCGTCGCCGGGTCGATCCTGCAGATCAACCCGTTCGACCAGCCCGACGTGCAGGCGGCGAAGGACCGGACGAACGAGGTGCTGGCGAGCGGCGACGTCGAGCTGGAGGACGAGGGGTCGCTGCAGGAGCTCTTCGCTCAGGCGCGCCCCGACGACTACGTCTGCATCCAGGCCTTCGTCGAGCCCACCCACGCGGCCGAGCGGATGATCGCGTCGCTCGCCGAGCGTGCCCGCGCCGCCACCGACTGCGTCGTCACGCACGGCTTCGGGCCTCGCTACCTGCACTCGACCGGCCAGCTGCACAAGGGCGGCCCGAATTCAGGCCTCTTCCTGCAGGTGGTCGAGGACTACGGCGAGGAGCTGAAGATCCCCGGCCGTGACTTCGGCTTCGCGCGCCTGATCCGCGCACAGGCGGCCGGCGACCTCGCCGCGCTCCGCGAGCGCGGCCGCCGCGTCGCACGCATCCACAGAGAGGAGCTCTAGCCGTGCAGCTCGGGATGATCGGCCTCGGCCGGATGGGCGGCAACATGACCGTCCGCCTCGAAGAGGCAGGCCACGACGTCAAGACCTACGATCCGGTGGCACCGTCGACCGCCGGCTCGCTCGCGGAGCTGCGAGATCAGCTCGACGCACCGCGCGCCTTCTGGCTCATGGTTCCCGCCGGCGAGGTGACCGAGGGAAGCTTCCGGGAGCTGCTCGAGCTCGGCGACCCCGGGGACACGATCGTCGACGGCGGCAACTCGAACTTCCGCGACTCTCAGCGGCGGCACGCAATCGCGTCCGAGCGCGGCCTCCACTTCGTGGACGCCGGCGTCTCCGGTGGGATCTGGGGGCGCGAGTTCGGCTACTGCCTGATGGTCGGCGGGGAGGACGAGCCGGTCTCGCGCCTGGAGCCGATCTTCACCGACCTCGCACCCGAGAGCGGCTACGCGCACGTGGGCGGCTCCGGCGCCGGACACTTCGTGAAGATGGTGCACAACGGGATCGAGTACGGCCTGATGCAGTCGTACGCCGAGGGCTTCGACGTCATGAACCGGTCGGAGTTCGGCCTGGACCTCGAGCAGATCG
>DASRGD010000096.1:0-14950 GCA_035651195.1 Gaiellaceae bacterium
ACCCGTGCCGACGGTCGTGCGGCTCGGCACGGCTCCGTCGCCGGACGCTGGTCAGGCTCCGGGCGGGATCGCACCGCTCGTCGACGACCTCGAGCAGATGCGGCTCGCGCTCGAGCTCGGCCTGCGCGCGTACGTGGACAAGAACGGCTTCCGCGACGTCCTCGTCGGGCTGTCCGGCGGTATCGACTCCGCACTCACGGCCGCCCTGGCTGCGGAGGCGCTCGGCCCGGAGCGGGTGCACTGCGTGTCGATGCCGTCGCAGTTCTCGTCAGACGCCACGCGCGGCGATGCGCGAAGGCTGGCCGAGTCGATCGGCGTCGACTTCCGGGAGATCGCGATCGAGCCGGTGGTCGAGCAGTTCGAGGCGGCCCTGGCCCCGGCCTTTGAGGGCCGCGACCGCGACCTGACGGAGGAGAACGTCCAGGCGCGGGCACGCGGGACGATCCTGATGGCGCTCTCGAACAAGTTCGGCTGGCTCGTGCTCGCGACCGGGAACAAGTCCGAGCTCTCGGTGGGCTACGCGACGCTCTACGGGGACATGGCCGGCGGGTTCGCGCTCCTGAGAGACATGTACAAGACCGACGTGTGGCGGCTGGCGCGGCGTCTGAACGAGCGGGCTGGGCGCGAGCAGATCCCCGAGTCGATCATCGACCGGGCCCCGACGGCCGAGCTTCGGCACGACCAGCTCGACGAGGACTCGCTGCCGCCGTATGCGGCGCTCGATCCGGTGCTCGAGGCGTACGTGGAACTCGACCGCTCGCGCGAGGAGCTGTCGCAAGACGGCTTCGACCCGGAGGTCGTCGAGCGCGCGCTCGCGATGATCGACCGCGCCGAGTACAAGCGCCGCCAGGCGCCGCCGGGCGTCAAGCTCCACCCGAAGGCGTTCGGCCGCGACCGCCGCACGCCGATCACGAACCGCTGGCGAGGTTAGAGCCGCGACGATCCGTGCTCGAGTCGGGCAGCCGAGGAGCGGCCCCAGGCAGGCGCAGCTGGCAGGCGCCGCGCGCGCCGCCGCGGTCGCGGTCGGCGGCCCGAACAGCAATCGCTTCGACGACACGATCAGCTTCCGGCGAGAGTCGCTAGGCGAGGTGCGCCAGGACGGCGCCGAGGACCGGGACGGTCACCGTCAGCGCCAGGCTGATCCAGCCGACGACGACGAGGGCGGGTCGCGTCGCCTGCGGCCGGCCCTCGCGCACCTCCGCCTGCAGCCGCGGACCGAGGACGAAGTTGTGCAGGTACGAGAACGTCACGAGTCCGACCGAGAGCCCGACCTTCACCCACAACACGGTCTGGAACGGCGACCGTCCCTCGTCGTAGTCGTGCTGCGCGAGCGGGACACCCGTGATCGCGAGCACGAGCAGCGCGCCGTAGCCGAGCAGGCGCCAGCGGCGGCCGATCTCGCGCAGCGCGCGCCCGCGCGGCTCGCCCTCGAGGGTCCGGATCGCGGGCACGCCGGCGACGACCAGCGCGATCGAGCCGCCGACCCAGACCATCGCGGCGAGCAGGTGGACGATCACGACCGCTTCCACAGCCGCAACGCTAGAGGGCGCGGACGAGCGCCGGCAGCTCGGGCGGCGAGAAGCGCTCGCTCGTCGTCTCGAGCTCGGCGAGCGTCCACCATCGATGGCCGGCGAGGCTCTCGGCCGTGACATCGATCGTCGGGACGACGTCGTGGTCGACGACGCGCACGAGGTAGAACCGGTCGCGCTGGCGGACGAGCCGGCGCTCGCCGGGGAGCACCTTCGTCCGCTCGAAGACGAGCGGGCCGAGGTCGAACTCGCGCAACCCGACCTCCTCGCGAAGCTCGCGACGCAGGGTCTGCTCGTCCGACTCGCCGGGATCGGCACCCCCGCCGGGGGTGATCCACCAGGCGGCGCCCGGGCGCTGCCAGCGCACGAGCAGGACGCGCTTCCGTGCGTCGACGACGACCGCGCGCACCGCGTCGCGCGCGACCGGCTCGAGCCAGTCGCGCAGGGCGCGAAACCAGTGGAGCCGTTCGTCGTAGGCGACTGCGGCGTTCGCGGGCGAGGTCGACGGCAGCACGTACAGCGACGTGTCGCAGAGCTCGCGTGTCTGTGGCCCGAGCTCGGGACGCTCGCCGAACAGGCCACGGTAGGCCTCCTTGCCGACGAACGCGATCGCGCGCGGGCTCAAGTCGTGGGCGATGCGCTCGAGCCGGTCGGCGTCGAAGTCGCCGCGCCGGAGCTCGCCGGAGCCTGCGGTCGTCCGGTACGCCGCGTTCGTGATCCCGTAGCCGAGCGCGAGCAGCTCGCGCTGCTCCGACGGCGCCAGCAGCCGCGGCGTGAAGCGGGCGTCGCGCAGGAGCCGCCAGAAGTCGTTCCGCGGGTTCGCGAAGTGCGCGCGCGCGGCGGCGGAGACGCGGCCGGGGTTGATGCCGCAGAAGACGCAGCCGAGGTTCGGCGCGAGGACGTCGGGGACGTCAGAGACGCTTCGGGCCACGCGGCCGACAGCGTGGCAGACGCGCCTGCCACGTTGCCGTGCAGAACCACGAGCTCGGCAGCGGCGGCGCGGGTCGGCCGACCCGGCGGGCGGCGTAGCGACGGCGCGACCGCCAGCTCGAGCAGACGGGCGTCACGCGGTCGATCCCTCCGACCGCCGCCGCTTGCTCGGGATGCCCGCCTGCGCCTGCAGGCGCCTCGACTTCGGAATCCGGACGACGCTGACCTGGTCGGAGCGAAGCGCTCCGTAACACCGCGCGTAGCACTCGGCCTCGGTCAGCGGCCTGAGTCTCACTGCGCCGCACTGTAGGAACGACACCGGACGGAGCTACTCGGGCTAGCGTGCAGCCGTGGCGACTACGAGCATCGAGGCGGTCCGCGAGCGGTTCAGCGCGTTGCGCGCACCGCTCGCGTTCTTCGACGGCCCGGGCGGGACGCAGGTGCCGGACTCCGTGATCGACGCGATCGCGACGTACTTGCGCACGTCGAATGCGAACCTCGGCGGCGAGTTCGCGACGTCGCGCGCAAGCGACGAGCTGGTCGCGGCCGCGCGCACGGCGGCGGCCGGCTTTCTCCGCGCAGGGGAAGAGGAGGTGCTGTTCGGCGCCAACATGACGTCGCTCAACTTCGCGCTCTCGCGGACGGCCGCCCGCACGTGGCAGCCGGGTGACGAGGTCGTCGTGACGAAGCTCGACCACGACGGCAACATCTCGCCGTGGCTCGAGCTCGCGCACGACCGGGAGCTCGTCGTCCGCTTCTGCGAGCTCGACGACGAGTGCCGTCTCGACCTCGACCACCTGCGCTCGCTGCTCTCGGAGCGGACGCGCGTCGTCGCGTTCCCGTGGGCGTCGAACGGCGTCGGCGTCGTCACGCCCGTCGCGGAGGTCAGCGCGCTCGCGCACGAGGTCGGCGCGCTCGCGTGGGTGGACGCGGTTCACTACGCGCCGCACGGGCCGATCGACGTCGCCGTCGCCGGCGTCGACGTTCTCCTCTGCTCGCCCTACAAGTTCTACGGGCCGCACCTCGGGCTCGCGTTTGCGCGGCGCGAGCTGCTCGAAAGCTGGCGGCCGTACAAGGTGCGGCCGGCGCCGGACGTCCCCGCCGGTCGACGGCACGAGACCGGGACGCTCCAGCACGAGCTGCTCGCCGGCTTCGTCGCGACCGTCGGCTACCTCGAGTCCGTCGGCTGGGACTTCGTCTGCGCCCACGAGCAGGCGCTCGGTCGCCGCTTCCTCGACGGGCTGCCCGCCGGCTGGACGCTGCACGGGCCGCAGGGGCCGGACGGGCGCGTGCCGACGTTCGCGGTGACGTCGCCTGCGGTCGCCCCGGCGGCCGCCGCCCGGCGGCTCGGCGAGCGCGGCTTCGCCGTCTGGCACGGCAACTACTACGCCGTCGAGGTGATGCGCCACCTCGGCCTCGCGGACGGCGCCGTGCGCGTCGGCATCGTCCACACGAACACCGAGGACGAGGTCGACCGCCTGCTGGCGGCGCTGGCCGAGCTCGCGTAGCGGCGCCGCCGGTGGGTCACAGATCACGCCCCGCTCGCGCCGATCGTGCGAGATCTCTCGCCGGGCTGCGCGGGCGGTCGGCCCTCTCGTCGGCGCGGGCTCCGGTTCGGCGCGGCGGCGCGTCCCCGCTAGCATCGGCGCGATGCCCGTGTTCGAGCGCCAGGCGCTGTCGAACGGGCTGCGCGTCCTGACCGCCCCGCTTCCGCACGCGCAGTCCGTCTCGTGCTTCGTCATGCTCGCCGCCGGTTCGCGGTACGAGCGCGCCGACAACCGCGGGATCGCCCACTTCGCCGAGCACATGTTCTTCAAGGGCACCGAGCGCCGTCCGACGTCGCGCGACCTGACGTCGACGATCGACGGCATCGGCGGCGAGTTCAACGCGTTCACCGGCAAGGAATTCACCGGCTACTTCGTCCGCTGCGCGGGCGAGAACCGCGACATCGCGCTCGACGTCCTGCTCGACATGCTGCGGCACTCGAAGTTCGACCCGGAGGAGATCGAGCGCGAGAAGGGCGTCATCCTCGAAGAGATGAACATGTACAACGACACGCCGCGCGACCGGATCGGCACGGTCTACGAGGAGTTGATCTTCGGGGACAACCCGCTCGGGTGGGAGACGCTGGGCACGAAGGAGACGATCCGCAGCGCCGAGCGCGACACGTTCCTCGACTACGTCGGGCGCTGGTACACGCCCGACCGGATGGTGGTCGGCGTCAGCGGCATGGTCGGCGACGACCTGCTGCCGATGCTCGAGGAGTTGCTCGGCGACATGAGCGCGAACGGCGGCGGTTCCTTCCCGCCCGTCGAGCTCGACCGCTCACCGGGGCCGCACGTGCGGGTGCAGCACAAGGGCGCCGACCAGGCGCACCTCTGCCTCGGCGTCCCCAGCTATCCCGTCGACCACCCGGACCGGTACACGCTCCAGCTCCTCTCGACCGTGCTCGGCGGCGGCATGTCGTCGCGGCTCTTCCTCGAGGTGCGCGAGCGGCGCGGCCTCGCGTACTACGTGCACGGGACCGCGCAGTCCTACACGGACACCGGCACGCTCGTCGCGCAGGCGGGAGTCGACATCACGCGCATCGACGAGGCGATCCGGGTCATGAGGGAGCAGTTCCAGCGGATCGCGGACGAGCCGGTTCCCGAGGACGAGCTCGAGAAGGCGCGCTCGTTCGCGAAGGGACGCTTCGTCCTGCAGACGGAGAGCCCGCAGGGACTGATCATGTTCGGGCTCCGGCGCGAGGTGCTCGAGGGCAAGGCCGTCGAGCCGGCGGACGTGCTCGCCGGCCTCGACGCGGTCACCGTCGCTGACGTCCATCGCGTCGCCCAGGACCTGATCGCGCGCGACGCGCTCTACTTCGCCGCGATCGGCCCGTTCGAGGACGACTCGCGTTTCGTCGACCTTCTGAGCTAGGCCAGCGGTACCCGAGGTCGACACCCGCCTCGCGCGCGTCGCGCGCGAGCTGCGCCGGCCGCCCCGCAGCCCGCGTCCGGCAGCTCGGCTGCCCGGTCGTTCCGCCGCTGCCGCGAAGACTCGCCCACTACTCCTCTCGCTCCGCGACCGCCCGCTCCCGAATCTCCTCGACCACGGTCGGGTCCGCGAGCGTCGTCGTGTCCCCGAGCGGGCGGTTCTCGGCGACGTCGCGCAGCAGCCGGCGCATGATCTTGCCGCTGCGCGTCTTCGGCAGCTCGGGCGTGAAGACGATGTTCGCCGGCTTCGCGATCGGCCCGATCTTCTCGGCCACGTGGTTGCGCAGCTCCTCGAGCTTCGCGACCGACGCCTCGGCGCCGCCCTTCAACGTCACGAACGCGACGATCGCCTGACCGGTCATCGCGTCGGCACGCGCGGCGACCGCCGCCTCGGCGACGTCCTCGTGGTCGACGAGCGCCGACTCGACCTCGATCGTCGAGATGCGGTGGCCGGAGACGTTCATGACGTCGTCGACGCGCCCGAGCAGCCAGAAGTCGCCGTCGGCGTCGACGCGCGCGCCGTCGCCGGCGAAGTAGACGTCTCCGTACTTCGCCCAGTACGTCTCGCGGTAGCGGGCGTCGTCGCCGTAGATCCCGCGCAGCATCGCCGGCCACGGCCGGCGCAGCACGAGGTAGCCGCCGCCGCCGGGGCCGACCTCTCGGCCCGCTTCGTCGTAGACGGCGGCGTCGACCCCCGGGAACGGTCGCGTCGCCGAGCCGGGCTTCGTCGTCGTCACGCCCGGCAGGGGCGTGATCATGATCATCCCCGTCTCGGTCTGCCACCAGGTGTCGACGATCGGGCAGCGGGCGCCGCCGATGTGCTCGTGGTACCACACCCACGCCTCCGGGTTGATCGGCTCACCGACCGAGCCGAGCACCCGCAGCGACGACAGATCGTGCCGCGCCGCGTATTCCGGGCCCCACTTCATGTGCGTGCGGATCGCGGTCGGCGCCGTGTAGAGGATGTCGACGCCGTAGCGCTCGACGATCGCCCACCACCGGTCCTTGTCCGGGAAGTCCGGCGTCCCCTCGTAGAGCACGCCGGTGGTGCCGTTGCAGAGCGGGCCGTAGACGATGTAGCTGTGCCCCGTCACCCAGCCGACGTCGGCCGCGCACCAGTAGACCGAGTCCGGCTTCACGTCGAAGACGTAGTGGTGGGTCGTCGCGACGCCGACGAGGTAGCCCGCGGTGGTATGCGCGATCCCCTTCGGCTTCGCCGTCGTGCCGGAGGTGTAGAGGAGGTACAGCAGGTCCTCGGCGTCCATCGGCTCGCACGGGTACGGCGACTCGTCGACCGCGAGCTCGTGCCACCAGTGGTCGCGCCCCTCCCTCATCGGCACGTCGCCGCCCGTGCGCCGCAGAACGACGCAGTGTCTGACACCGGACACGTCCGCAAGCGCTTCGTCCGCCGTCGCCTTGAGCGGGACGCGCGAGCCTCTGCGCCACGCCTCGTCCTGCGTGATCAGGACCTCGCAGCCCATGTCGTTCAGCCGGTCGGAGAGCGAATCGGCCGAGAAGCCGCCGAAGACGACCGTGTGCGGGGCGCCGATACGCGCACACGCGAGCATCGCGATCGGCGTCTCGGGGACCATGCCCATGTAGATGCCGACCGGCGTGCCCTTTCGCACCCCGAGCGACCTGAGCGCGTTCGCGAGCTTGGTCGTCTCGCGCTGGAGATCGACGAACGTGATCTCGCGCCGCTCGTTCTCCGGCTCCCCTTCCCAGTGGAAGGCGACGCGGTTGCCGTTCCCCGCCTCGACGTGCCGGTCGACGCAGTTGTAGGCGACGTTCAGCTTGCCGCCGACGAACCACCGGGCGTACGGAAGCTCCCACTGGAGCAGCTCGTCGAACGGCTCGAACCAGGTCACCCGCTCGCGGCCCTCCCGCTCCCAGAACGCCTCGAGCGGCTCGTCGTACAGCTCGGGCCGAGCGTTCGCCTGCGCGGCGAACCCGGGCGGCGGCGGGTAGCGGCGCTCCTCGAGGAGCAGGGTGTCGATCGCGCGCTCGGTCGCCACGGGCGGGATTCTGGCAGGCGAGCCTAGGGCGTGAGGTCGTACGGGAATCGGGTCAGCTTCTCCGCGCCCTCGTCGGTGACGAGGACGAGGTCCTCGAGCCGCACGCCGCCGAAGCCCTTGCGGTGCACGTCGGGCTCGACGGCGAGCACGTCGCCGGCGAGCAGCTCGTCGTCGCGGCCGAGCAGGCCGAGCAGCGGCTCCTCGTGGACGTCGAGGCCGACGCCGTGGCCGAGCGCGTAGAGGAAGCCGCCGTCGGCGATCTCGCCGGGTGCCTTCGTCCGCTGGGTGACGAAGCCGGCCGCCTCGAAGATCTCGCACGAGCCGTCGTAGACGGCGCGCGGCACGGCTCCGGCGCGAATCTCGTCGAGCGCGCGCTCGAGCGCGGCGCTGCAGAGACGGTGCCAGTCGCCGATCTCGTCGTCGATCTCGCCGACGACGAACGTCCGCGTCATGTCGGCGAAGCAGCCGGACTCGGTGTCGCGCGGCCAGAGGTCGATGACGATCGTCTCGCCGGCGCGCAGCTGGCCGGAGCCGAGGTGGTGCCCGATCGCCGACTGCGGCCCGTGTGAGACGATGAAGTCGTCCACGGTCGCGCCGCGCTCGCTGAGGGCCCGCGAGACGGCCGCCTTGATCCGCTCGCTCGTCAGCGGCTCGCCGTCGACGACGAGGCGGCGGTCGCCGTTCGCGGTCCGCGCCTCGCGCAGGAGCGCCCGCGCCGCCGCCATCCCCGCCTCGGCGGCCGCTTGTGCCCGCCGGATCCCGGCGAGCTCGGCGCCCGACTTGACCCGCCGCCGCCGGTCGAACCAGGCGCGGTCGACCTCGACGTCGATGCCGACGCCGCGCAGGTGGTCGGCGACCGAGACCGGGAACGACCCCGGCACGACGGCGCGCCCGACGCCGAGGCTCCGCAGCGCTCGCACGACGAGCTCGTCGCCGATCTCGTAGCGGCTCCGGCCGCTCTGCCGCAGCTCGTCGAGCCCGAACTCCTCCAGCAGATGCACCTGGTAACCCCCGAGCTCCTCGACCCGCGGCCCCTCGAGCGTGCTGACGACGACGTGGCGCACGCCTTCCCGCTCGACGTACAGGAACGGGTCTCCGATCGCGATCGGCACCTCGTGCCGCAGCTCGGGCGAGCGCAGCGTGTCCGCGTAGATGACGACGTCGCGCTCCACGCGGGCGAACTCTAGTCGCGCGCGGGCAGCGCGCCGCGGGCTAGCTTTCCGGCGTGGCGGATGTCGTCTCACGCGCGCTCGAGCTGGTCGCGCGCTACGACGAAGAGGTCGCGCGCCTCCTGCCGCCGCAGGCGGAGATCTTCGACGCCCACCTCCATCTCGGCCACGACATCGACGGCATGGTCGGCGACTACGACCAGCTGCTCGAGATGATGGACCGCTACCGCGTCTCGCGAGCATTCGTGTTCTGCCTCGACGAGCCCGACCGCCACCCCGCGTTCCGTGCCGCGAACGACCGGACGCTCGCCTACGCCGAGCGGTCGGGCGGCAGGCTGATCCCGTTCGTCCGCCTCGACCTGAACGAGTCTCCGCTCGAGGAGGCGACGCGCTGCCTCGATGCCGGCGCGCGCGGGATCAAGCTGCACCCGCGGGCGCAGCGGTTTCACCTGACGGACGAGCGACTCGGGCCGGTCTTCGCGCTCGCGGCGGAGCGGCGCGTCCCGATCCTGATCCACGGCGGGCGCGGCCTCCCGCCGATCGCCGACGGGCTGCGCGCGCTCGTCGACCGCTACCCGGAGGCGCCGCTGATCATCGCGCACGCCGGCATCGCCGACATGGCGCACCTCGCCTACGCGATGGCCGGGCGCAAGGGGGTGCTGTTCGACACGTCGACCTGGAGCCCGATCGACCTGCTCGACTTCTACCGCCAGGTGCCGCCGGAGCAGGTCGTCTACGCCTCCGACTACCCGTACGGGCAGCAGCCGTCCTCGCTCCTGATCGCCGTCAAGACCGCGCGCCTCGTCGGTTACAGCGACGAGCAGCTGCGGATGCTGCTCGGCGGCACCGCCGGCCGCCTCGCCGACGGCGAGGAGCTGCTGACGCCGACGACGCCGATCGGCAGCGAGACGTTCGCGCAGCCGATGCAGCTGGCGCGCATTCACCAGTACCTGTCGATGGCGACGCCGCTCCTCTGGGCGCGCCAGCCCGACACGATGGGCGTCCTCGGGCTCGCGATCAACACGTGCGCGGAGCGGAACGGCTACGCCGAGGCCGTCGACCGGATTCGCGAGCTCCTGCTCGCCGCCCGCGACATCTGGACGAGCGCCGCCGAGCTCGAGCGCGAGCGCGAGCGGCTCCAGGCGGTGCGCCTCTGCTTCCGGCTCATCCACCTGGCCGACATCGAGGCGGTGACCGCGGCTGCCTGAGCTCGTCGTCAACGGCGAGCGACACGAGCTCGAGCTCGACCTCGAGCTCTCGCTCGCGGAGACGCTGCGCGACCGGCTCGGGCTCACCGGGACGAAGATCGCGTGCAACGAGGGCCACTGCGGCGCCTGCACGGTGCTCGTCGACGAGGTGCCCGTGCTCGCGTGCATCACGCTCGCGCCTCGCGCTGCCGGCCGCGCCGTGACCACGATCGAAGGCCTGCGCGACCACCCGATGGTGCGCTCGTTCGTGCGCGCAGACGCGCTCCAATGCGGCTTCTGCACGCCCGGCCAGATCGTGAGCGCGGTCGCGCTCGTGACAGCGAACCCGGCGCCGAGCACCGACGAGATCCGCCACGCGATGGCCGGCAATCTCTGCCGCTGCGGCGCGTACCCGAAGATCGAGGAGGCGATTCGCAGGTGGCGCGGCTGATTCGCACCGAGAAGGAGGTCGAGGGCCGCTACGAGGAGGTGTGGCTGCTCGTCGAGGAGGACTCGCTCGACCAGTGGCCGGCAGGCCCGCTCGCGGTCGTCGGTCGCCCGAGCGAGCGCGTCGACGGTCGGGCCCGCGCGCGCGGCGAGGCCGTGTTCACCGCCGACGTTCGGCTGCCAGGGCTCCTGCAGGCGGCGGTCCTGCGGTCGCCGTTCGCGCGTGCGCGCCTGCGGCGGCTCGACCTCGACGCCGCGCGCGCCGCGCCGGGCGTGCGGGCGGTCGTCGGCCCCGGCGAGCTCGACGTCCTCACCCGCGACTGCGGCTACGAGGGCGCCCCGGTCGCCGCCGTGTGCGCGGAGACGCACGAGCAGGCGCGCCGCGCGCTCGCGCTCGCGCGTCCCGAGTGGCAGGAGCTCGAGCCGCTGCTCGACCCGGACGAGGCCGTGCGGAGGGGCGAGCTGCACGGCAGGCGCGAGTACGAGCGCGGCGACCTCGAGCAGGGGCTCGCGGACGCCGACGCCGTCGTCGAGGCCACCTACCGCACGCAGACCGTGCTGCACAACGCGCTCGAGACGCACCAGTCGGTCTGCCGGTGGATCGGCGAATCGCTCGAGGTCTTCATCTCGACCCAGTACGTCTGGGGCGTGCGCGACGAGGTCGCGCAGGCATTCGGGCTTCCGGCCGACCGCGTGCGCGTCGTCTGCGAGTACATGGGCGGCGGCTTCGGCGCCAAGAACGGCGCGGGCGACTACACGCTCGTCGCCGCCGAGCTCGCCAGGCGCGCAGGCCGGCCGGTCCGGTGCGCGCTGACGCGCCGTGAGGAGAACCTCTGCGCCGGCAATCGCAACGCGACGATCCAGCGGCTCGTCGCGGGCGCGCGCGCCGACGGGGCGCTGACCGCGCTCGGCGGCGAGTTCGTGAACGCCGTCGGCTTCTCCGGCTGGAGCGCGATGACCGAGGGACCGATGCAGATGCTGTACGCGTGCCCGAACGTGCGCACGACCACGTTCGGCGCGAGGCTCAATCTGCCGCCGATGAAGGCGTTTCGCGCGCCCGGCTTCGTCGAGGGCACGTTCGGGCTCGAGTGCCTGCTCGACGAGCTCGCGGCGAGGCTCGACCTGGACCCGCTCGAGCTGCGCCGCCGCAACCACACCGCGGTCGACCCGCGAGACGAGCGGAGCTACTCGAGCAAGCACCTAGCCGAGTGCTACCGGCGCGCGGAGCGCCACTGGCAGCGCCGGCACGACGTCCGGGCACGCTCGACCGCGACCGTCAAGCGCGGCGTCGGCATGGCCTCGCAGGTCTGGTTCGGCGGCGGCGGGCCGCCGAGCTACGCGTGGGTGCGCGTCGGCGCCGACGGCCGCGCAACCGTCGTCACGGCGACGCAGGACATCGGCACCGGCATCAAGACGACGCTCGCGCAGATCGCGGCCGAGGAGCTCGGCTTCCCGCTCGAGCGCGTCTCGGTCGTGCTCGGCGACACGGCGCGCGGGCCGTACTCGACCCTGTCGGCCGGATCGTCGACGACACCCTCGATGGGCCCCGCGACGCGATCGGCGGCTGCCGAGGCGAAGCGGCAGATCCTCGACCTCGCCGCGCAGCGATACGGCGAGGCGCTCCGAATCGAGAACGGCGAGCTCGTCGCCGCCGACGGCACCCGGCGCCCGCTCGACGGGTTGCTCGAGCTGCTCGGCGAGGGCCAGATCCTCGGCACCGGCGCGCGCGGCCCGAACCCGACCGGGCTCGAGGTGCTGACGTTCGGCGTCCAGCTCGCCGAGGTCGCGGTCGACGTCGAGACGGGCGAGGTGTGCGTCGAGCGGGTCGCGGCGATCCACGACGTCGGCCGCGTCGTCAACCCGCTCGGCGCGTCGAGCCAGGTCGAGGGCGGGATCATCCAGGGGCTCGGCCACACGCTCTCGGAGCAGCGTCTCCTCGACCCGGCGACCGGCCGCGTCCTCACCCGCACCCTCGACGCGTACAAGCTGCCGACGATCGCCGACGTGCCCGAGATCGTCTGCGAGCTGATCGACCAGCCCGACGCGCAGCTGACGAACCTCGGCTCGAAGGGACTCGGCGAGCCGCCGATCGTGCCCGTCGCCGCGGCGATCGCGAACGCGATCCGCGACGCGACGGGCGCGGAGGTGCGCGAGCTGCCGATCACGCGCGAGGAGATGCTCCGCGCGCTGGCGGCCGCGAGGGAGAGGGAGCGGCGTGGAGCTCCTGCGGCCGTCTAGCCTCGCGGAAGCCGGGGAGGGCCTCTTCCTCCACGGCGGAACGGAGGTCGTCCCGCTGCTCCGGGACGGGATCCTGCGCGCGGACCGGCTGGTGGACGTGCGCGGCATCGTGCCGGCCGGCGTCCGCGGCTCCGTCATCGGCGCCGGCACGTCGCTCGCCGAGCTCGAGAGCGCGTCGGGGATTCCCGACGCGCTGCGCGAGGCGTGCCGGCTCGCGGCGTCGCCCCAGCTTCGGAACATGGGCTCGATCGGCGGGAACCTGCTCCAGTCGACGCGCTGCTGGTACTGGCGGCTGCGCTACCCGTGCCGCCTCCACGGCGGCGACCGCTGCCACGCCCGCGACGGCGAGCACCGCGAGCACGCGATCTTCGCCAACGACTTCTGCGCCTCCGCGCACCCCTCCGACGTGGCGGCCGCCCTCGTCGCCCTGGGCGCGCGCCTGCGCACGACGCGCAGGGAGCTCGCCGTCGAGGAGCTGTATCGGCTGCCGGACGAGGCGGATCGCCGGACGACGACGCTCGAGCCGGGCGAGCTGATCCTCGAGCTGGAGCTGCCGCCGGTGGAGGCGAGCGTCTACCTGAAGGCGATGGACCGGCGGCGCTGGTCGTTCCCCCAGGTCGGCGTGGCCGCCGCGCGCACGGCGGACGGCGCGACCCGGCTCGCGCTCGCCGGCGTCGCCCCGATCCCGTGGCCGATCGGCGGGCCCGCAGAGCTCGACGCGGCGACCCCGCTCCCGCGCACCGCCTGGAAGGTCGCGGTCGCGCGGACGCTCGTCCGGCGCGCCGCCGCAGCCGTCGCCGCCTAGCGCGGTCGTCAGGCTCCCGTGACGAGCTCGGCACACCGTCGTCGGAGAGATCCATGGAGAGGGGCTGGCGCCAACGCGCTCGGCGCGCTCGCGAGCGCGGCCGCGGTCGCCGTGGTGACCGGCGTGATCGAGCTGTTGAAGTCGCACGTCCCTGTGCTGAGCCTCGGCGTGCTGTACGTGTTCGCCGTCCTCCCCATCGCGATCTTCTGGGGGCGGGCGTACGCGATTGGGGTGTCGATCCTCAGCATGCTCGCGTTCAACGTGCTCTTCCTGCCGCCGCTGTACACGGTGACGATGGCGGACTCCCGGAACTGGTTCGCGCTCGCGGTGTTGCTCGTCACCGCCGTGGTGGTGAGCGAGCTGGCGGCGCGCTCGCGGCGGCAGGCGCAGGAAGCGGCGCTCCTGGCGCGTATCGCGACCTCTCTGCTCGAGCGCGGCACCGTGAGCGGCGAGCTGGAGATGATCGGGGCCGAGGCTGCGCAGGCGCTTCAGGTGGAGAGCGTGCGGATCGAGCTCGGCAGCCCCGCGGCGCCGGCCGCGGGTGTCGAGGCGCATCCGCTCCTGGTGGCCGACCGGCGGGTGGGGACGATCTTCCTGGAGCGGCCACGGCAGGGGAGCGAGCGGACGCGTCGGCGGCTGCTGCCCGCGCTGGCGTCGCTGCTCGGGGTGGCGATCGACCGCGAGCGGCTCGCTCGCGAGGCGTTCGAGGCGGAGGCGCTCCGCCGCAGCGACGCGATGAAGACCGCGTTGTTGCGCGCGGTGAGGTCGCCGACGACGTCGAGGCGCGTCGGACGGTACGGACGCTCGAGCCGCTCAGCCAGCAAGCCGTTGCCGAGCGCGTGCTCGCCCTGGTCGAGCCGCAGCCGAAGTCGCAGCAGATCCTCCGCCGCGCCTGGCGCTCGGCGCAGCGACTCGGCGCGGAGATGGACGCGCTCTGGGTGAGGCCGGCCGGACGGACGCCGTCAGCCGAGGAGGCGACGCAGCTCGCCGCTCTCCGGCGGCTGGCCGGCATCCTCGGCGTGCACTTCCTCGAAGAAGAAGGCGACGACCTCGTCGAGACCGTGCGGCGTGTCGCCGCGCAGCGAGGCTCCACGTACCTCTTCGTCGGCACGCCCGACGAGTCGCGCCGGCGCGAGATCCTCGGCGGCTCGCTCCTCTCGCGCCTGGTGCGCGAGCTGCCGGGCATCGACATCCGCGTCGTCGCCAACCGCGCCGACCGCGACAAGCTGACGCCGTGATCGTCGCGGTCGGCGCCCTCGCCGCGCTGTCGGTCGCCCTCGCGGCGGCGCTCGCCGCCCGCAGCGGCTTCCGCCTCCGCAGGCCGAGCCCCGGCGCGCAGCGCATCCTCGTCCCGTTCACCGGCGGCACCCTCGAGCGAGCGGTGCTCGACGCCGCGATTCGTCTCGCGCACGCCGAGAACGCCACCCTCGTCCCCGCCTATCTGCTGCTCGTGCCGCTGCGCTACTCGGAAGACTCGCCGCTCACCGAGGAGGTCGCCGTCGCCATGCCCTGGCTCGAGGCGGTCGAGCACGCCGCCCACCGCGCCGGCGTCCCGGTCGACGCACGCATCGAGAAGGGTCGCACGCCCACGCACGCCCTGCAACGACTCTGGGCGGTCGAGCACTTCGACCGCGTCGTGGCGCCGGCGCCCGCGG
>DASRGD010000097.1:0-53072 GCA_035651195.1 Gaiellaceae bacterium
CAGGGCGCGACCGCCCCGCGGCCGCTCACCCACGACCTGCTCGTCAACATCCTCGGCGAGCTCGACGTCGAGATCGTCCGGGTGACGGTGACCGAGCTGCGCGAGAACACGTTCTACGCCTCGATCACCGTGCAGCAGAACGGCTCGGAGCTCGAGATCGACTCGCGCTCGTCCGATGCGATCGCCGTCGCGATCCGCGCCCATGCGCCGATCTACGCCGCCGACTCGGTGATCGAGGAGTCGGCGATCGAGTTCGAGGGCGAGGACGTGAACGAGGAGGAGATCGTCGACGAGTTCAAGCGTTTTCTCGACCGCGTCTCGGCCGAGGACTTCGCCGAGGCCGAGGTCGAGGAGGGCGACGACCAGGTCGAGGCCGACGAGGACGACGACTAGCGCACGACGGCGGCGACGAGCGAGATGCTGTTGAACGTCGCGTGCAGCAGCATCCCGGGATAGACGCTCTCCGTCCGCCAGCGGAGCCAGGCGAGCGAGCAGCCGAAGATCGCGAGCTCCGGGAACGCCTGCAGCAGGCCGTGCGCGAGCGAGAAGAGGAGCCCGACGGCGAGGACGGCCGCCCAGACGCCGAAGCGGCGGAGGAGCGAGAAGCCGAGCCCGCGAAACATCAGCTCCTCGACCACCGGCGCCAGGCCGGCGATGACGAGGAAGTTCGCCGCGTAGGCGCCCGCATGGCTCGGTTGCCAACCGCTCGGCGCGAGCCCCTGCTCGCGCGCGCCGTGCACGAACGGGTCGATGACCAGGACCGCCGCCCAGATCGCGGCGAGCAGCAGCAGCATCAGGCCGAGCGCCCGCCGCCAGGAGCGCGGCCGACGCAGCGCGAGCAGGTCACGGCGGAAGCCGGCGATTCGCAGGACG
Source organism: Gaiellaceae bacterium (assembly GCA_035651195.1). Taxonomy (GTDB): domain Bacteria; phylum Actinomycetota; class Thermoleophilia; order Gaiellales; family Gaiellaceae; genus PALSA-600. Next base: position 874 of record DASRGD010000097.1, read on the forward strand.
ACGTAGAGGAGGATCGCGTACGCGGTCGCCGAACCAATCGCGGTCGAGTAGCGGTAGAGGACGTCTCTGCCCGGCGTGCCGCTGGTCACGCGGCTCGCGTACTCGAGGGCGATCAGGACGGCGACGAGGATCAGCCACGCAACCAGGCGACGCCTAGTATCTGGCCGGTCGGTGGCGCGAACGTTCACTCCCGCCGAGGCTAACAGCGCCCTTTCGCAGGTGCGTCCGCTCGTCGAGCGCATGGTCGCCGCGCGCGCGCGCGTGCGCGAGCTCGAGGGCGAGCAGCGCGGGGTCCTGCAGATCATCGCCGGCAACGGCAGCGGCTTCGGCGTCGGCGAGGCGCGCGGCGCGGAGTACGCGGCGGCAGCCGCGGAGCTGCGCGACGCGATCAGCCGGCTGCTCGAGCTCGGCGTCGAGGTGAAGGACCCCGACGTCGGCCTCGTCGACTTCCCTTCCCGCCGCGCCGGCGAGGACGTGCTGCTGTGCTGGCGGGCCGGCGAGGAGGCGGTCGAGTACTGGCACGATCTCGAGGAGGGGTACGCCGGCCGCAAGCCGATCGACTGGGGCGACGACTGATGCAGCACCATCTCTGGGAGCGGGTCGGGGTCGCGGGCGGCGTGATCGTCGTCACCGCTGCGCTCGCGAAGCTGGTCGACATGCGGATCAGCCGGCGGCAGCTGACGCCGGCGCTCGCGACACGCTACCGCGTCGTCCGCCGGTCGGTCGTCGCCGTGATCGTGTTCGTCGGCGTCCTCTCGGCGCTGCTCGTGATCCCGCAGGTGCGCGCCGTCGCCGGCGGCATCCTCGCCTCGTCGGCGGTGATCGGTCTCGTGATCGGTCTCGCGGCGCAGCGCACGCTCGGCAACTTCATCGCCGGCCTCCTGATCGCGTTCACCCAGCCGATCAGGCTCGGCGACGAGATCGAGGTCGCAGACGCAGCCGGCAGCGTCGAGGAGATCGGTCTCACCTACACGTGGTTGCGCACGGTCGAGGACGAGCGGATCGCGATCCCCAACGACAAGCTGGCGTCCGAGACGATCCGCAACAAGACGTTCAAGCGATGAGGCGCCGCGACGATCTCCGCGAGTTGATCCTCGACTCCAGGCGGCGGAAACGGCTGCGCGCCAGCCGTGCGCGCCGCCGCCGCCGCGCCGGCGTCACGGCGGGTCTGATCGTCCTCGCCGTCGTCGCGCTCCTCGTCGCCGGCGGCATCGGCAGCGGCGTGGCGCTGTCGGCCGGCTGCAGCCTCTCGACGCTCCGCCCGGTGCAGATCGGCCAGAACTCGTTCCTCTACGCGGCCGACGGGAGCTTCCTCGGCTCGATCCCGGCCGAGCGCAACCGTCAGCCGGTGCCGCTCGCCCGGATGGGCAGGTGGCTGCCGCTCGCGACCGTCGCCGTCGAGGACCGCCGCTTCTACCAGCACGGCGGCATCGACTACGTCGCGATCGCCCGCGCGCTCCTGCGCGACGTCAGCGCGGGCAAGATCGTGCAGGGCGGGTCGACGATCACGCAGCAGCTCGTCCGCAACCTCTACGTCGGACACGAGAAGACGTTCGAGCGCAAGCTGAAGGAGGCGTGCCTCGCGATCAAGTTGAGCGCGCGCTGGTCGAAGGACCGGATCCTGCAGGAGTACCTGAATACGGTCTACTACGGCGACCACGCCTACGGAGCCGAGGCGGCCGCGCAGACGTTCTTCTCCGCCCACGCCCGAAGCCTGAACCTCCGCCAGGCCGCGCTGATCGCCGGGCTGCCGCAGGCGCCTTCGATCTACGACCCGTTCCACGATCCGCAGGCGGCGATCGTGCGGCGGAACGAGGTGCTGCGGGCGATGCTCGCGCAGCGGCTGATCACGCCGGCGCAGTTCCGCTGGGCGGCGAGCTCGGCGTCGCTCGCCCTCCGCCCGGGGAGCATCTACGCGCGCATCCGCGAGCCGTACTTCTTCTCCTACGTCCTCAACGAGCTCGAGCGCGCGTACGGCTCGAACACCGTGCGGGAGGGCGGGCTGCGGGTCTACACGACGATCGTGCCCCGACTGCAACGCGCCGCCGAGAAGGCGATCCGCGACACGCTCGACCTCAAGGACGATCCTGCGGCGGCGATCGTCTCGGTCGTTCCCGGAACGGGCGCGATCCGTGCCATGACCGCCGTCGTCCCGGGTCGACGGCGGAACCAGTTCAACCTGGCGGCACAGTCGGCGCGCGAGGCGGGGTCGACGTTCAAGGCGTTCGTGCTCGCGACGGCGATCGAGCAGGGGATGGACCCGGACACGACCTACTACGACTCGGCGCCCTTCACGTGCACGAGCAGTCCGTGGTGCGCCGGCGACTACCGCGCGGGCAAGCCTTGGCAGGTCTCGACCTACGACCACACGTACATCGGCTGGACGTCGGTGACGCGGGCGACGCTGCGGTCGGACAACACCGTGTTTGCGCAGCTGACGCTCGACGCCGGTCCTGGCAACGTCTGGAAGACGGCGGAACGACTCGGCGTTCACCTGACGCAGAAGCCCGTCGCCTCGATCGGCCTCGGTCCGCTGGCGGTCTCGCCGCTCGACATGGCCGCCGCGTACGCCGCGTTCGCGTCGAACGGCATCTACGCGCAGCCGACGGCGATTGCGAAGGTCGTCCTGCCCGACGGGAGCGTCGACCGCGAGTCGGGCTGGGGGAAGCCGCAGGCGAAGCGGGTGCTCTCGCCGGGCGTCGCCTGGAAGGTGACGGACGTGCTGCGCCAGAACGCGCTCTACGGCACCGGCGCGGGCTCGGGCGACGGCATCCATCCGAACGCCGGCAAGACGGGGACGACCGAGGACCACGCCGACGCGTGGTTCGTCGGCTATACGCGCGATCTCTCGACCGCCGTCTGGATGGGCTATCCCGGCGGCGAGCTACCGATGCTCTCGGTACACGGGCGGGCGGTCGCGGGCGCGACGTTCCCGGTTCCGATCTGGCATCTGTACATGACGGCTGCCGAGCGCGGCCGGCCGGCTCGCGACTTTCTGGTGCGGAAGCAGCCGCCGGCGTACCGGCCGTTCACGCACCACGACTACGGCTACGTCTACGCGCCGCCGGCGACGACGACCACCACGACGCCCCTGAAGGTGGGGCCGCCGCTGCCGGTGCAGGTGCCGAAGCCCGGACGGCCCGTGCCCGCGACGCCGACGCCGGCGCCGACGCGCCCGCTGCGCGTGGTGCCGCGCGCGCAGTAGCGATGGCTGCGCCGCTCCCGATCGCCGACGCGCTCGCGCGGGTGCTCGAGCGCGCGCGCCCGCTCGAGGACGAGGAGGTGGCGCTTGCGGCGGCGCAGGGCCGCGTGCTCGCGGCGCCGGCGGTCGCGGGCGTCGACCTGCCGCCGTTCGCGAGCTCGGCGATGGACGGATTCGCCATTCGCGCCGCCGACGCCCCCGGCGTGCTGCGCGTCGTGGCGCGAATCGCCGCCGGCGCGCCGGCTGGGCGCTCGCTCGCGGCCGGCGAGGCGATGGCGATCTCGACCGGTGGCGTCGTCCCGCCCGGCGCCGACGCGGTCGTAGCGGTGGAGCTCGTCGAGGAGCGAGGCGACGAGGTCACGGTCCCGGCTGCTCGCCGCAACGAGAACGTACGGCCGCGCGGCAGCGACGTTCGGGCGGGAGCCGAGGTCGCAGTCGCCGGCCTGCGGCTCGGGCCCGTGCAGCTCGGCGCGCTCGCGGCGGCGGGCGTGACGACGGTTCGCTGCGTGCGGCGACCGCGCGTGGCCGTGCTCGCGACCGGGAGCGAGCTGCGCGCGCCGGGAGAGCCGCTCGGCCCGGGCGAGATCTACGACTCGAACACGCTGCTGCTCGAGGCGCAGGCGCGCTCGGCCGGCGCCGAGGTGACGACGGTTCCACGTGTCGGCGACGACGAGGCCGCGACGCGGGCGGCGCTCGAGCGCGGGCTCGCCGCCGACGTGCTCGTCACGAGCGGCGGCGTCTCCGTCGGCGTGCACGATCTCGTGCGGCGGGTCAAGGCCGAGATCGGCGTCGAGGAGGTCTTCTGGGGCGTCGCCGTGCGTCCCGGCCGACCGATCGCGTTCGGCGCCCGGGGGACGACGCTCGTCTTCGGCCTGCCCGGCAACCCCGTCTCGTCGCTCGTCGGGTTCGAGCTCTTCGTGCGGCCGGCGCTGCTCGCGCTCGCGGGCGTCGCCGATCCGCAGCCGCCGTTCCGGCCGGGGCGTCTCGCGGCGGCGGTGCGCCGCAACGTCGCCCGCGACTCGCTGCTGCGCGCCCGCTCCCGGGTCGCGAACGGGGCCGTCGAGCTCGAGCCGCTCGTCGGCCAGGAGTCGCACATGATCGCGCGCGCGGCAGCCGCGGACGCGCTCGTCCTCGTCCCGCGTGGCGACGGCGAGCTGGCTGCGGGCAGCCCGGTCGAGTACCTGGCGCTCTAGGCGACGGCACGCCGCTGCAGCTCGCGGCGGCGGCGGGCGGCCCGGATCGCGAGGACGACGGTGCGCACGAGCTCGCGGATCGGCCCGCGCGGCCCGCGCTCGTGCGCGGCTGGATACGGCGCGTAGCGGCCGACGACGGCCGCGGCGAGCTGGGCGGCCGCTGCGGCGCCGAGGAGCACGACCGCCAGCGCAGTCGTCGACACGTACCCGAGCCCGACCAGCTCGAGCAGGTACCAGGGCGCGTCCAGGCCGAGGCCGAACCGCCACGCGAGCGAGCCGACGACGATCAGCGGCCCGGCGAAGCCGGCGGCGAAGACGGCGAGCCGGACCGGCGGCGCCGCCTGGCGGAGGAGAGGCAGCCAGAGCCACACGTGCAGCGCCGGCAGGAGGAAGAGGAGCGCGAACGGATTCGTCGCGACGACGAGCAGCGCGAGCACGCCGAGCGCGAGCAGCGCGACCGCGTGTCCCGCGAGCTCCTCCTCGGCCGCGATCGCCCGCCGCGGCACGAGACGGTGGCGCGCGACGAGCCAGCCCGCGAGGAGCACGACGAGCAGGCCGAGCAACGTCGGCGCCGGCCAGTCGCCCGCAACCTGCGTGGCCGGGTTCGGCGGTCGCGGCGGGCCGCTCGGCCAGGCCCCCAGGGCGCGGAACGCCTCGAACGCGAGCCCGACGAAGAGCCAGAAGGCGAGGCGGGTCCGGAGCGCGCGCGCTGCCGGTGCGAGCGCGATCCGCCGCCGCCGGCAGTAGGCGAAGAGGTCGACGGCGCCGACGAGGAACGGCACGAGCAGCGCCACGAGCACGATCTCGATCGCCCAGCCTTGGACGACGCGCTTGCCGACCCAGACGTCGCTCGTCGTTCCCTGTGCGAGCTCGAGACCCTGGTCGAGCGAGGCGAGCAGCGCCTGCGCCGAGCGGCCGAGCTTCGCGAGCGCGCGGAAGTGCAGCCGGCGCGGCGTGTCGCCGAACCCGGGCGGCGGCCGGTTGCCCGCGGTCGTGATCGTGAGCGCCGGGATGCCGCGGGCGATGAACGGCCCCTGCTCGTAGAGCGTGAACGGGAAGCCGAGGTCGACGAGCTGCCCGAGGAAGCCGGGGTGCTGCGGCCAGACGCCGACCGTCTCGAGCATGCGGTGCGCCGCCGTGGCGACGAGCGCCGCCGCCGGTGTGCGCGAGTCGTCGCCGGCGAACTCGAGTCGCGGCGGGCCGCCGCCGGCGAGCGCGTCGAGGTCGATGACGGCGACGATCGGATTCGGGATCGGTGGCCTCGTCGCGAAACGGACGGCGCCGAGGCCGCCGTACGCGCCGCCGTCGGTCGAGAGGAACACGAGCGTATGCGCTGCGAGGACGGCAGCCTGGATCGGCGTTGCCGGCCTGGCATACGCACGCGCGAGCTCGATCAGAGCCGCGGTTCCCGACGCGTTGTCGTTCGCCCCCGGCCCCGTGCCGAGATCGTCGCGATGCGCCATGACCACGATCGCGTCCTGCGACTTGCCGCGCGCGACGGCCCACAGGTTCTGCAGTCGCACGCGCCCGAGACCCGTCACCGTCTGCGACCACGTGTCGCTCGCAGTCGAGAGCTCGAACGGCCGCAGTTGTGCCGCGAACCACCGTGCCGCTCCGCGTGCGCCGCTCGTCCCCGGCCGCCGGTCCGGGAAGTCGGTCGAGAGCGTGGCCGCGAGGCGCGTCGTCGTCTTCGCGTCGAACACGGGCGGCAGCAGCGGCGGCGGAAGCGCGGTCGGCTGCCGGATCGTGAACGCCGCGAGGAGGAAGGGCAGCGAGAGGACGAGGAAGGCGGCGCGATAGAGTCGTCCGTCGACCGGTCGCTCGATCGACCCGCGCCGCGGCCGCCGGCGCCGCCGAACCGGAGGCAGGGAGGCCGCCATCTCGAGGCTATAGTAGGAAGCGAACCGACGACGGCAGGCTGGCACCGACCTTGGCCGATTCATCCACGATCCTGCTCGTCGACGACGAAGAGGCGGTCCGCAGGGTTCTCAGCTTCCCGCTCGAGCGCGACGGGTACACTGTTGTCCAGGCTGGCGACGGAGAGGAGGCGCTGCGCCGCTTCGGCGACGGGCAGGTCGACCTCGTCGTCCTCGACATCATGCTGCCGCGGCTCGACGGGCTCGAGGTATGCCGTCGGCTGCGCGCGTCGAGCTCGGTGCCGATCATCATGCTCACCGCCCGCGACGACGAGCTCGACAAGGTGGTCGGGCTCGAGCTCGGCGCCGACGACTACATCACGAAGCCGTTCTCGATCCGAGAGTTCCGCTCCCGCGTGCGCGCGCTGCTCCGTCGCGCGAAGGCGTCGCGGCTGCTCGAGCCGTCGGCCGAGGAGCGGATCCAGGTGGACGGGCTCCTCATCGACGTGCCTCGTCGCGTCGTCGAGCGCGACGGCGAGCCGGTCCAGCTGACCTTCGTCGAGTTCGAGCTGCTCCGCACGCTCGCCTCGCTGCCAGGTCGCGTCTGCAGCCGGCGGATGCTGCTCGAGGCGCTCTGGGGAAGCGCCGACTTCCGCGACCCGCGGACGATCGACGTCCACGTCCGGCATCTGCGCGAGAAGCTCGAGACCGACTCCTCGAACCCCGAGTACATCCTCACCGTACGCGGCGTCGGCTACCGCTTTCGCGACGCGTGAACCCGCTGCACAGCGTTCGCGCGCGGCTCGCGCTGGCGATGCTCGTCGTCGTCTGCGGCGCGCTCGCGATCGTCTACCTGATCGTCGTGCCCCAGTACGAGAGCTCGCTCGTCGCCGCCCGCTTCGCGAGCCTGCAGCGCTCGCTGGCCGCGGTCGCCGCCTCGCGGACGCCGACCTTCCTGACGCAGCAATGGGTCGAGGACGAGGCGCTCCCGATCGCGCAGCCGGGCCGCGTCGTCGTGTTCAGCTACAACGCGAGTCCGCCGCTCGTCGAGGCGACGGCCGACTCGAGCGGCGGCGGCTCACGCGACGTGCAGAACGACCCCGTCGCGCTGAGTGCCGCGCAGCAGCAGCGGAAGACGCAGGGGACGGTGACGCGCGGCGGCGCGGAGTACGCCGAGGTCGCCGAGCCGGTCGGCTCCTCCGTGCTGATGCTCGCTGCGCCGCTGCACAGCGAGCTCGAGACGGTGAACGTCGTCCGCCGCCGCGTCTTCATCGCCGGCCTCGCCGCGATCGGATTCGTGATCCTGCTCGGCTACGCGCTCGCGAGCCTGCTCGCGCGCCGGATCCGCCGGCTCGAGGGGGCGGTCGAGCGGATCGCCGCCGGCCGGTTCGACGAGGCGGTCGTGGATCCCGGAGCGGACGAGCTCGGCCAGCTCGCGCGGGCGGTCGAGCGCATGCGCCTGCGGCTCGCGACGCTCGACCGCGCGCGCGCCGAGTTCATCGCCAACGCGTCGCACGAGCTGCGGACGCCGCTCTTCTCGCTCGGCGGCTTCCTCGAGCTGCTCGACGGCGAGGAGGTCGACGCGGCGACGACGGCGGAGTTCATCACGGCGATGCGCGAGCAGGTCTCGCGGCTGACGAAGCTCGCGACCGACCTGCTCGACCTCTCTCGGATCGACACCGGCCGGCTCGCCGTCGCGGTCGAGAACCTCGACCTCGCGCGCGTGGCCGAGGACGTGGCGGCCGAGTTCGGGCCGCGCGCGGCGGCGCGGGAGCACGTGCTCGAGGAGGCGGTCGACGGCTCCGTGCCCGCCCGCGGTGACGCAGACCGCGTGCTGCAGATCGCGCGCATCCTCGTCGAGAACGCGCTGGTGCACACGCCGCCCGGGACGCGCGTGCGGATCGCCGCCGTCGCCGACGGCGGCCGCGCCCTGCTCGCGGTCGAGGACGACGGCCCCGGCGGTATTCCGCCCGAGTCGCAGAGCCAGGTCTTCGACCGCTTCTACCGCCTCGAGGGGACGCTCGCCTCGGGCAGCGGGCTCGGGCTCGCGATCGCGCGCGAGCTGGCCGAGCTGATGGGCGGACGGATCGAGCTCGACTCGGCACCGGGGCGGACGCGGTTCGCGCTCGTGCTCGCGGCTGGTGCTCCCGTCGAGCAGCCGCCGGCGCTCGCCTCCGGTCTGCGCTCGTAGGCGTTTACGATCCCGCTGGTGGCGGAGGCGGTCAGCCAGCGGGTCGAGGCGGACGACCGCACGGCGGCGCCGTCGCTGACGGCGTGCCTGCTGACCTCCGGGCCGGCGGCGCGCGTGGCGGCGCTGCTCGACCTGCTCCGCCCGGTCGCCGGCGAGCTCGTCGTCGCGCTCGACGACCGCGCCGACGACGGGACCGCGAGCGTCCTCGCCGCCGCGGCCGACCAGCTCGTCCGCTACCCCTACCGGGAGCCGGTCGACCGGCCGCTGCCGTGGCTCTTCTCCCTCTGCCGCGGCGACTGGATCCTCAACCTCGACGACGACGAGATCCCGGGGGCGGCGCTCCTCGAGGCGCTGCCGACGCTCGTGCGTGCACGCGACGTCACGCACTACTGGCTGCTCCGCCGGTGGCTCTGGAGCGACCGCGAGTCGATGCTCGCCGAGCACCCGTGGAGCACCGACTACCAGCTCCGTCTCGTCCGGAACGACCCCCTGCTGCTCCGCTTCCCGTCCGAGACGCACCGGCCGCTCGAGGCGCTCGGCCCGCACCGCTTCGTTCGCCTGCCGCTGTACCACGCCGACCTGGTGCTGACGCCGTTCGAGCGACGCCTCGCGAAGGCGAAGAAGTACGAGGCGCTGCGGCCGGGGAAGCGCAACGCGGGCCGGCCGGTGAACGACCTCTTCCTGCCGGAGCGATTCGCGTCCGCGCGCACCGAGCCCGTGCCGGCGCCCGACCGCGCGCTCGTGCGCGCGGTGCTCGCGGCCGGCGCGCCGGCGGGGCCTGCGCACCCGCGGGCGGTGCGGCGGGCCGGCGAGCAGGAGATCGACGAGCTCTGGTCGGGGCGGGCCACCGAGCACCGCGGCCGGCTCGAGCTCCTCGACGAGCCGGAGCGGCTGCTCGCGGGCGAGCAGCGGACGTTCGACGTGCGCGTGGTCAATCTGGGCGGGACGACGTGGCCGTGGGGCGAGCGCGGCGAGCCCGAGATCCGGCTCTCGTACCAGTGGCTCGATCGGGACGGCAACCAGCTCGAGTACGGCCTGCGGACGCCGTTGCCCGCCGACCTCCCGCCGGGTGATGCGGAGGTCGTGCCGGTGCACGTGCTCGCGCCGGACGAGCCCGGCCGCTACCGGCTCCGGCTCGACCTCGTGCACGAGCACACCTGCTGGTTCGGCTGCGCGGTCGAGCGCGAGGTGACGGTCGAGCCGCGGCGGCGCGTCGCGCTCGTCGGCGACCCGGACGCGGTCGCGCGGACGGTGGCGCGGATGGTCGACGAGACGCCGGAGCTCGAGCCGCTCGTCCTCACCTCCGACCGCTGTTGGCCGCGGTTCGGGCCGGCGCACGCGCCCGACCTGCGCGCCTACCTGCTGGACGGCACGACGCCCGGGCGGTTGAGCGACTGGCCGCGGATCGCCGCGCGCTCGCTCGCGCTCGGCCGTGCCGCGCGGCGCCGCGCCGCCGGCCGCGAGGCGCGGCCGCTCCGTCGCGGCGGCGAGGAGTTCCTGGACGCAGTCGCGGGCTCGAGCCGGTTGCTGCTCGTCGCCGGCGCCGCTCGTACCGGGCTGCGCGAATGGTGGCTCGAGCGGTTGACGGCGCGGGCGGCGCGCCGGCTCGGCGCCGAGATCGTCCGTCAGCGGACGGACGAGCTCGACCTCTGACGGTGGACCCTTTCCACGGGAAAAAGGTCGTCATCACCGGCGGCCTCGGCTTCATCGGCTCGAATCTCGCCCGAGCGCTGATCGCAGGCGGCGCCGCCGTCGTGCTCGTCGACTCGCTCGTGCCCGACTACGGCGGCAACCGCGCCAACATCGCCGGGATCGAGGACCGCGTCACCGTCAACATCTCCGACGTCCGCGATCCGCACAGCCTCGTGCCGCTCCTCCGCGGCCAGGACGTCCTCTTCAACCTCGCCGGCCAGACGAGCCACCTCGACTCGATGGTCGACCCGTTCACCGACCTCGAGATCAACTGCCGCAGCCAGCTCTCGATCCTCGAGGCGTGCCGACGACACAACCCGGAGATCAAGATCGTGTTCGCGAGCACGCGCCAGATCTACGGCCGCCCCCGTTTCCTGCCGGTCGACGAGGAGCATCCGGTCGCGCCGGTCGACGTGAACGGAATCGACAAGGCCGCCGGCGAGGCCTACCACCTTCTCTACGGCGAGGTCTACGGCCTGCGGGTCTGCGCGTTGCGGCTCACGAACGTCTACGGGCCGCGGATGCGCGTGCGCGACGCGCGGCAGACGTTCCTCGGCGTCTGGTTGAAAGCGGTCGTACGCGGCGAGCGGTTCGAGGTGTGGGGCGACGGCACGCAGCGCCGCGACCTGCTCTACGTCGACGACGCGGTGCAGGCGTTCCTGCTCGCGGGTGCCCGCGACGAGGCGGACGGGCAGGTGTTCAACGTCGGTGTCGACTCCTCGGTCTCGCTGCGCGAGCTCGCCGAGCTGCTCGTTCGGCTGCACGGGAGCGGCGCCTACGATCTCGTGTCGTTTCCGCGCGAGCGGCGCGCGATCGACATCGGCGATTACTTCACGTGCGCGGACAAGATCCGCGCCGCGCTCGGCTGGGAGGCGCGCGTGCCCCTCGAGGAGGGCCTGCGCCGTACACTCGCCTACTACGACGAGCACGGCGACGCCTACTGGTGAACGTGCCGTTCATGGAGCTCGCGCGCGGCGTTGCCGCCCTGCGCCGAGACCTCGACGCCGCGATCTGCGCCGTGCTGGCGCGCGGTCAGTTCGTACTCGGCCAGGAGGTGGCGGCGTTCGAGGCCGAGTTCGCCGCCTACTGCGGCGCGCGCGAGGCGGTCGGCGTCGCCTCGGGCACCGACGCGATCACGATCGCGCTGCGCGCGGTCGGCGTCGAGCCCGGCGACGAGGTGATCGTGCCGGCGAACACCTGCGTGCCGACCGTCGCCGGCGTCGAGGCGGCCGGGGCGGTGCCGGTGCTCGCGGACGTCGATCCGGAGACGTGGACGCTCGCGCCAGCCGCGGCCGCCGCGGCCGTCAGCGAACGGACGCGGGCCGTCGTGCCGGTGCACCTGTACGGTCTCTGCGCCGACGTCGACGCGCTGCGCGGCCTCGGCCTGAAGATCGTCGAGGACGCGGCACAGGCGCACGGCGCCGAGCTCCACGGCCGCCGCGCTGGCACGCTCGGCGACGCCGCGGCATTCAGCTTCTACCCGACGAAGAACCTCGGCGGGCTCGGCGACGGGGGCGCCGTCGTCACGAACGACGCCGACGTCGCCGCGGCGGCGCGCTCGCTCCGCGTCTACGGCGAGCGCGGTCGCTACGAGTCCGTGCGCGCCGGCTGGAACAGCCGACTCGACGAGTTGCAGGCCGCCGTCCTGCGGGTGAAGCTCGCGCGCCTGGACGACTGGAACGAGCGCCGGCTCGAGCTCGCCCGCCGCTACGGCGCGCTCGCCCTGCCCCGGCAGCGCGTGCCCGAGGGCCGGCGGCACGCCTACCACCTCTACGTCGTCCGCTCCGGCGAGCGCGACCTGCTGCAGCGCCGCCTCGCGGCGGCGGGGATCGAGACGCGTGTCCACTACCCGCGGGCGATCCACCAGCATCCCGCCTATGCCGCTCTCGCCGCCGACGGCCTCGGCGAGAGCGAGCGCCTCGCGGCCGAGGTGCTCTCGCTGCCGCTCTACCCGGAGCTGACGGACGACGAGGCCGACGCGGTCGTCGCCGCGCTCGCGTGAGCGAGGAGCGAGTCCGCCCGTTCGTGCGCGCGACGCTCGTCGCGAAGGGGCTGACGCCGCCCTACCTGTGGGCGGTCCTGAAGGCGCTGCGGCGGCGGCAGCGCGGCGAGTCGCCGCCTGCGCCTGCGCCCGACGAGCCGCCGGAGTGGGAGTTCGTCCCGGAGGGCTGGGCGCGGCCCGCGGCCGGCTGGGACGCGGCGGCGATCGTGCGCGCCTACCGGGCGAAGTGGCCGTCGTTTCTCGCCGCCGTCCGCGGCCCGGGCCCGCTCGGTATCGGTCACGAGACGCCGCTCGGCGAGCCCGTCGGCCGCGACGACCGCGATGCCCAGCAGGCCGTGCTCGTCTTCGCCCACGCGCTGCTGACGGCGGCGCGTGGCCGTGACCGCGTCTCGCTCCTCGACTGGGGCGGCGGGCCGGGCCACTACGCGGTGCTCGCCCAGGCGCTCGCGCCCGAGCTGGCGCTCGACTACCACTCGCGCGACCTGCCGGCGCTCGTCGCGCTCGGCCGCGAGCTCCTGCCGCAGCATTCCTTCCACGACGACGACGCGTGCCTCGAGCGGCGCTACGACCTCGTGCTGGCGTCCAGCTCGCTCCAGTACGCCCGGGACTGGCGCTCGGCGCTCGCGGCGCTCGCCCGGGCGACCGGCGCCTTTCTGCTCGCGACGCGGGTGCCGGTGGCGCTGCACGCGCGGTCGTTCGTCGTCCTGCAGCGGGCGCACCGCTACGGCTACGAGACCGAGTACCTCGGCTGGGTGCTGAACCGGGACGAGCTGCTCGTCGCCGCGCGGGCCGCCGGGCTCGAGCTGCGGCGCGAGTTCCTCCTCCCCGCGTGGCTGTCGGCGGCCGGCGCGCCCGAGGCGCCGGTCGAGCATCGCGGCTTCCTGTTCGGGTTAGGAATCGGCGCCCCGCGGCAACGTTGCACGTGACTCATTCTCGTCAGCGAGCATTCGGCAGGATTCGCGATGTTTAGCTTCGTCTTTCCCCGGTAATCCAGGAAAGCGGTGGGACTCTGAGCGCAAACGGCAGCGGACGGCTCGTGCGGCTGACGATCCCGGCGAAGGCCGAGTACATCATGCTCGGCCGGCTCGCTCTGACCAGCCTCGCGCGCGTGCAGGAGCTTGCCGACGAGGAGCTCAGCGACCTCAAGCTGGCGTTGACCGAAGCGTGCACGAACGCCGTCCGGCACGCGTACGCCGACGGCGACGGCGTCGTCGAGATCGACTACCGGCTCTACCCGGATCGGATCGTGGTCGAGGTCTCGGACAGCGGCGGCGGCTTCTCGCCGCCGGAGACGAGCGAGAGCGAGGAGGACTTGCTGACGGAGGGCGGGCTCGGGATCGCGATCATCCGCGCGCTCGCGGACGAGCTCGAGATCGGCGACCGGCCCGGCGGCGGCTCGACGCTTCGGTTCGTCAAGCGGCTGAGCGGCTAGCGTTCGGCTTCGTGCTCCAGCTCGTCAACGTCGGCCACAAGAGCCTGGCGGACTACGGCTCGATCGTCTCGCGCGGGCTCGTCACGCAGATCCATCGCCTCGCGGAGCCGCTGCGCGGCAAGCGGGTCGTGCACGTCTCCGCGACCGCGTTCGGCGGCGGCGTCGCGGAGATCAACTACACGCTCGTCCCGCTGATGGCCGACGTCGGTCTCGAGGTCGAGTGGCGGATCATCCGCGGCGCCGACGACTTCTTCAACGTCACGAAGGCGATCCACAACGCGATCCAGGGCGCGCCGCGCTCGCTGACGGCGAACGAGATCGAGATCTTCCACCGCTACAACTCGATGAACGCGAAGGACCTGCCCGCGGACGACTACGACTACGTGATCGTCCACGACCCGCAGCCGGCCGCGCTGATCGACCACTTCCCGTCGCCCCGCGCGAAGTGGATCTGGCGCGGCCACATCGACTTCTCGTCGCCGAACTGGGAGGTGTTCGACGTGCTGCTGCCGTCGATCTGCCGCTACGACGCGGCCATCTTCCACCTGCAGCAGTACGTGCCGCAGGTGAGCGGCCTGCCGGAGATCTTCATCTGGCCGCCGGCGATCGATCCGTTGACGCCGAAGAACATGGCCCTCTCGCCCGAGGACGCCGAGTACATCGTCGATCAGTTCGGAATCGACGTCGCCCGCCCGCTCCTGACGCAGGTCTCGCGCTTCGACCCCTGGAAGGACCCGCTCGGCGTCATCGACGCGTACCGCGCCGTCAAGGAGCGCGTGCCCGAGGTGCAGCTCGCGCTCGTCGGCTCGATGGCGCACGACGACCCGGAGGGCTGGGACTACTACAACCGCACGGTGGAGTACGCAGCCGACGATCCGGACATCTACATCCTGTCGAACATGAACAACGTCGGCGCCGTCGAGGTCAATGCCTTCCAGGTTCACGCCGCTGCCGTGATCCAGAAATCGATCAAGGAGGGCTTCGGGCTCACGATCGCCGAGGCGCTCTGGAAGTCGCGCCCGACGGTCGGCGGTCGCGTCGGCGGCATCGTCACGCAGATCGAGGACGGCGTCACCGGCTGGCTCGTCGACTCGCCCGCAGAGTGCGCCGAGGCGTGCCTGGAGATCCTCGCCGACCCCGCCGCCGCGCGGGCGCGGGCGCTTCGCGGCAAGGAGTCGGTGCGGCGCCGCTTCCTGACGCCGCGCCTGCTGCGCGACTGGCTCGTCCTGCTGAACCGGCTTGCGGGCAACGACACCGAGGGGGCCGAGCTGGTGAGCGTGGCCGCGACGAAGTAATGGCGCGGCGGCTCGTCGTCGCCTCGAACCGCGGTCCCGTCTCCTATGCGCGCGACGCCGCCGGCGAGCGGGTGACGCGGCGCGGGGGCGGCGGTCTCGCGACGGCGCTGCGCCCGCTCGTCAAGCACGAGGACGTGACGTGGATCGCGAGCGCGATGACGGACGAGGACCGCGCGGTCGCCGACGAGGCCGGCGGCGAGGCGTTCGCGGAGCAAGCGCGCGACGGCTCCGTCTACCGGCTGCGCCTCGTCGCGCAAGACCCGCAGGCGTACGAGGGCTTCTACAACGTCGTCTCGAACGGTACGCTCTGGTTCCTCCAGCACTACCTCTGGGGGCTCGCGTACGAGCCGACGCTCGGGGCCGAGTTGCGCCGTGCGTGGCGCGACGGCTACGAGGCCGTGAACCGCGCCTTCGCCGACGCCGTCCTCGCCGAGCTGGAGCACGCCGACGCAGCCGTCTGCTTCCACGACTACCACCTCTATCTCGCGCCGCGTTTCGTCCGCGCTGCCCGGCCGGGCGCCCTGCTGACGCACTTCGTGCACATCCCGTGGGCCGACGCCGACTACTGGCGGACGCTGCCGCACGAGCTTCGCGTCGCCGTCCACGAGGGACTGCTCGCGAACGACGTCGTCGGCTTCCACGCCGAGCGCTGGCGCTCGAACTTCGTCCGCGTCTGCGAGCAGCTCGTCGGCGCCGAGTGGGACGCCGACGATTGCGTCGTCCGCTACGCCGGCCGCGAGACGCGCGCGCTCGTCCAGCCGATCTCGATCGACGTCGACGAGTTCGACGCCCTGCGCGACGATCCGGCGGTCCTCGCCGAGGAGCGCCTGATCGTCGAACGGCGACCGGAGCTGCTCGTCGTCCGTGTCGATCGCACCGACCCGTCGAAGAACATCGTCCGGGGCTTTCGCGCCTTCGCGCTCCTGCTCGAGCGGTACCCGGAGCTGCACGGCCGCGTCGGCATGCTCGCGCTCCTCGACCCGTCCCGGCAGAGCCTGCCGGAGTACGCCGCCTACCTCGGGGCGATCGCCGTCGAGGCGCGCGCCGTCAACGACCGCTTCCGGCGCGGCGACTGGTGGCCGATCGACCTCCAGATCGGCGACAACTTCCAGCAGGCGGTCGCGGCCTACAAGCAGTTCGACGTGCTGCTCGTCAACCCGATCTGCGACGGGATGAACCTCGTCGCCAAGGAAGGCCCGGTCGTCAACACTCGCGACGGTGTCGTTGTCTTATCCGAAAACGCAGGCGCGTGCGCGGAGCTCGGCGAGTGGGCGCTCCCGGTGAACCCGTTCGACCTCGAGGACCAGGCGGAGGCGCTGCATCGGGCGCTGACGATGCCGGCGGACGAGCGCCGCCGGCGGGCGGCGGCGATCTCGGCACACGTCCGTGAGCACGACATCGAGGGCTGGATCGCGGCGCAGCTGACGGAGATCGAGCGCCTGGCCGATCCCGCACCGAGGGTCTAGGATCGTCGCGTGCAGGAGCTGTCGCACGTCGACGAGTCGGGTGCCGTCCGGATGGTGGACGTCGGCGGCAAGCCGCTCGCGCGCCGGCGGGCGGTGGCTCGCGGCCTCGTGCGAATGGCGGCCGAGACGACGCGCCGGCTCCGGGAGCTGCCGAAGGGCGACGCGCTCGCGGCCGCCCGGCTCGCGGGGATCATGGCCGCGAAGCGCACGAGCGAGCTGATCCCGCTCTGCCACCCGCTGCCGCTGACGCACGTCGCGGTCGAGCTCGCGGTCGGCGCCGACGGCGTCGAGATCGTCGCGTCCGCCGAGGCGACGGCGCGGACGGGCGTCGAGATGGAGGCGCTCGTCGCCGTCAGCGTCGCGGCGCTGACCGTCTACGACATGGCGAAGGCGATCGACAAGGAGATGGAGATCGCGGCCGTCGTGCTCGTCGAGAAGTCGAAGGACGTGGCGTGAGAGCGGCGGTGTTGACGGTGTCCGACCGCGTCTCGGGCGGCGTCGCCGAGGACGCGAGCGGCGACGCGCTCGCCGAGCTCCTGCGCGGCGACGGGTACGACGTCACCCGCGCCGTCGTGCCGGACGAGGCGGCGGCGATCGGCGATGCGGTGCGCGGCCTCGCGCGTGCGTGCGAGCTGGTGCTGACGACGGGCGGCACCGGCGTTGCCCCCCGCGACGTGACGCCGGAGGCGACGCGCGAGGTGCTCGAGCGCGACGTGCCGGGGATCCCGGAGGCGTTGCGGCGCGACGCCGCCGCGAGGACGCCGCACGGGATCCTCTCGCGCGGTGTGGCGGGCGTCGTCGGCGGGACGCTGGTTGTCAACCTGCCCGGGTCGCCGGGCGGCGCGCGTGACGGCTACGCCGTCATTCGCGAGGCGCTCCCGCACGCCCTGTCGCTGCTCGCCGACCGGCCGACGGAGCACGTGCAGACATGAGCCAGGCTGTCCTCTACGCGCGGCTCGTCAAGGTCGAGCACACCGTGTTCGCGCTGCCGTTCGCGTACGTCGGCGCGCTGCTCGCCGTGCACGGCGTTCCCGAGGCGCACGACCTCTTCTGGATCACCGTCGCGATGGTGGGCGCTCGCTCGCTCGCGATGGCGCTCAACCGGCTGATCGACGCGGGCATCGACGCGCGCAACCCGCGGACGGCGAGCCGCGAGCTGCCGGCGGGCGCGCTGACCGCGCACGGGGTGCTCGTCTTCTGCGCCGCCTCGCTGCTCCTCTTCCTCGTCGCCGTCTGGCAGCTCGCGCCGATCGTGCGCTGGCTCTGGCCGATTCCGGTCGCGGCGTTCGTCGTCTACCCGTACCTGAAGCGCTTCACGTGGCTCTGTCACCTCTGGCTCGGCGCCGTCGACGGGCTCGCGCCCGTCGGCGCCTGGGCCGCGGTGACGGGGCACCTACCGTGGCAGGCGTGGGCGCTCGGCGGCGCCGTCGGCGCCTGGGTGGCCGGGTTCGACCTCTTCTACTCGCTGTTCGACGTCGAGGTCGACCGCGCGCAAGGTCTCCACTCGTGGGCGGTGCGCTGGGGCGAGCCGGCCGCGATCGCCGGCGCGCGTTCGCTGCACGTCGCCACCGTCGCGCTGCTCGCGGTCGCGGGGCTCGGGCTGTCGGTCGGCTGGTGGTACTGGCTCGGCGTCGTCTGCGTCGGGCTGCTGCTCGCCTACGAGCACTCGCTCGTGCGTCCCGGCGACCTCCGGAGGCTCGACGCCGCGTTCTTCACCACGAACGGCGTCATCAGCGTCGCGTTCTTCGCGTTCGTGCTGCTCGACTCGGTCTAGCCGACCGCGCGCCGCGCGGGACGGCAGGGGCGCTTGAAGACGAGCTGCGCGCCGTCGGCGCGCGGCACGACGGCGACCAGCTCCCAGCCCTCGGCCCCGAGCGTGTTGAGCCAGTCCTGTCTCTCGGGGTCGAGGAGGTCGGCGCGCTCGACGCGGTACTCCCACTGGCCGCCGGTCGGCAGCATCTCGAGAACGGCGCGGCGCCGGAAGCGGGGGAGCGAGCGCGGACGCCCGGGTGTTGCAAGCCCGGGGAGCAGCTCGAGGAGCTTCGCGCGCACCTGCTCGTCGTCGACCTCGAGCTCGACCAGGATGCGGGCCGCGACGCCTTCGCCCTCGCGGGCGTCCCGGAGCAGACCGAGGAGGATGTGCTCGGTGCCGATGTAGTCGTGCCCGAGGCCGAGCGCCTCGCGCAGCGACAGCTCGAGTACCTTCTTCGCGCGCGGCGTGAACGGAATCTGGCCGACCGCTCGCCGCGCCTCGCCCAGGCCGACGATGCGCTCGATCTCCGCTCGCACGCGTTCGTGACCGACGCCGAGCGATTCCAGCGCTTGGCCGGCGAGGCCCTCCTCGACGCCGAGCAGGCCGAGCAGCAGGTGCTCGGTGCCGATGTAGTCGTGCCCGAGCCCGCGGGCTTCTTCCTGCGCCTTGACGACGACCTGCCGCGCGCGCTCGGTGAAGCGCTCGAACACGCTGAAAGAGTACGCCGGTCGTGGATGCGTTGTCACGTCTTCGGCGCCGAGTCGTGACGGACACGTGACGAGATCCTCGCTAGCGTTCCGGTAGGGCGCTTCGCCGGGCCCCCCAGTGCACACGTGCGCACACGCGTGGAGGACATCCAAAGTGATGCTGACTGCCCACGATCTCTCGAAGCGCTTCGGCGTCAAGCGCGTCTTCGAGCGCGTCGAGCTCGAGGTCGCGCGCGGCGAGCTCGTCCTCGTCACCGGCCCGAACGGCTCCGGGAAGACGACGCTCCTGCGCGTGCTGGCGGGCCTCGCGGCGCCCACGGGCGGCGAGCTCGTGCGGCCGCGCCGGGGAGAGATCGGGTTCCTCGGCCACGAGCCGCACCTCTACCGCGAGCTGACGCCGCTCGAGAACCTCGCGCTGTTCGGCCGGCTCTACCGCGTCCCCGAGCACCGCGAGCGAAGCGGGATGCTGCTCGAACGGTTCGGTCTCTGGCACGTGCGCCACGAGCGCGTCTCGACGTTCTCGCGCGGCATGCAGCAGCGGCTTGCGCTCTGCCGCGTGCTCCTGCACGACCCGGGCCTTCTGCTCCTCGACGAGCCGTTCAACGCGCTCGACGCCGACGGCGCCGCGCTGCTCGACCGGACGCTCGCCGAGCTCGCCGACCGCGCTCTCGTCCTCGCCACCCACGATCCCCGGCGCGTGGAGTCGCTCGCGACGCGGCGGCTCGCGCTCGCATGAGCCCACGCCCGCCGGTGCCGGCCTCGGCACATGCCGCCCCCGTCCGCGCGCCCGCCAGCGTCGCCGAGCGCGAGCGCGCCGACGAGGCGGCCCAGTGACGTACGCCGCCGACGTCGCTGCGCTCGCGCGCAAGGATCTGCTGCTCGAGCTGCGGGCGAAGGAGACGCTGCCGGCGATGCTGCTGTTCGTCGTCGCCGCGCTCACCGTCTTCCACTTCGCGTTGCCACGGGGCACCGGCCACGTGGCCGCGCTCGGGCTGCTCTGGATCGCGCTCGTCTTCACGGCGCTGCTCGGGCTCACCCGCGCGTTCGTGCCCGAGCGCGAGCAGGGCCTGATCGACGCGCTCGTGCTGACGCCGGCCGACCGGAGCGCGATCTGGCTCGCGAAGACGCTGGCGGTGCTCGCGTTCCTCGCCGTCGCCGAGGTCGTCGCCCTGCCGGCCTTCGCGGCGTTCTTCTCCGCGGTCGACGGTCGCACGGTCGCCGCGGTCGCGCTCGCCGACGTCGGCATCTGCGCCGTCGGCACGCTCACCGGCGCGATGGCGGTTACCGGCCGGGCACGGGAGCTGTTGCTGCCGCTCCTCTTCCTGCCGCTCGCGATCCCCGTCGTCGTCGGCGGCGTCGGCGCGAGCGCCGGTGCGGGCGGCCGCTACCTCGGCTTCCTCGTGCTCTACGACGCGATCTTCGGGCTGCTCGCGTGGGCGTCGTTCGAGTACGTCGTGGCCGAGACGTAGACGTACGATAGGGCTCGTGAACGTGAAGCTGCCGGCGGTCGCCGCCGCGACGACGGCGCTGTTCGCCGCGGCGATCGCGCTGATCTTCTTCTACGCCCCGACCGACGCCGACCAGGGGTTCTCGCAGCGCATCTTCTACTTCCACGTCCCGATCGCGCTCACCTCGTACGTCGCATTCGGCTGGGGTGCGTGGAAGGCGCTCGTCTACCTGCGCCGGCGGGCGGACGACGCCGATCTCGAGAGCTACGTCGCGATCCACCAGGGGGTCGTGTTCGGCGCGTTGACGCTCGTCACCGGGTCGATCTGGGCGCGCGCGTCCTGGGGCGTCTGGTGGGCTTGGAGCGACGACCAGCTCGTGCTCTTCCTCGTCCTCTTCCTGTTCTACTGCGCCTACTTCATGCTCCGTTTCTCGGTCGAGCCCGGCCCCGCGCGCGCGAACACGTGCGCCGTCTACGCGCTGTTCGGCGTCGTGCTGATCCCGGTCTCGTTCCTCGCGATCCGGCTGTCGCGCAGCTTCATCCATCCCGTCGTCTTCACGTCGCACGGCCCGCAGATGACCGGCTCGCAGTTCTTCACCTTCTGCGTCTCGTTCGCGGCGATGCTCGGCCTCTTCGCGACGCTCTACTCGGTCGAGCTCGCCGGCAAGCGGATCGACGCGCACCTGCGCGACCTGCGCGAGCTGCTCACGTGAACCCGCCCTCGGAGTGGCAGTACGTGGCAGCCGCCTACCTCGTCGTGTTCGTGACCGTGCTCGCGTGGGTGGCGATCATCGGTGCCAAGCTCCAGCGGCTGCAGCGCCAGCTCGGCGAGCTCGTCCAGGAGGCGGCGCAGCGTGGCTGAGGCGCTCTTCTGGCCGGCGCTGCTCGGCTACGGCGAGGCGGCGCTCGCGTACTCGTCGCTGCGCTTCTCGCGGCTCGCGATCTGGGGCGTGCGGCTCGGCTGGCTCGCGCAGACGGCGCTGCTCGCCGTCCAGGCCGCTCGCACCGACGGCTTCCCCTGGGCGAGCCGGGCCGGGTCGCTCAACCTCTTCGTCTGGCTCGTCGTCGGCGCCTACCTGATCTGGGGTTGCCGGCCGCGCTACCGCGTGCTCGGGCTCTCCGTGATGCCGCTTGCGGCCGCGCTCTTCGCCGTCGCCCGCTTCGGCGGCGGCACCGGCGCCGGCGAGCGCTCCCACTACGGCAACCTGTTCCTCGTCCTGCACGTCGGCTTCGTCCTCGCCGCCTTCGCCGGCTTCACCCTCGCCGCGGCGCTCGCCGGCGTCTACCTGTGGGAGGACCGCCGCCTGCGGCGGCGCTCCGCCGACATCCTGGCGCTTCGCCTCCCCTCGCTCGTCACGCTCGAGCGGCTGACGGTGCGGACGGTGGCGGTCTCGCTGCCGCTGCTGACGCTCGGGCTCGCGGCCGGCTTCGTCCGGCTCGGCGAGCGCGGCGGCCGCGTCGACGCGCTGATGGCGATCACCGTCGTCACCTGGCTCGTCTACGGCGGCTTCCTCGCCGCGCGGCCGGGCGGTCGCCGCGGCGCGCACGTGCTGCTCGGCGGCTTCGCGCTCGTGATCCTCGTCCGCCTCGTGCTCGCCGGGAGTCACTTCTGAGGCTGTCGCTGATCGGTCTCTCGCACCGTGTCGCGCCGGTCGAGCTGCGCGAGCGGCTCGTCGTGCCGCCCGCGCGTGCGGCCGAGCTCGCGCGCGGGCTCGGCGACGCCGTCTGCCTCTCGACGTGCTTCCGCACCGAGGTGTACCTCGCAGACGGCGACGTCGAGCGTGCGGTCGAGTCGCTCGAGGAGCTGGCGCGGAAGCCGCTGGCGTCGGTCGCGTACCGCCTCCACGACGAGGCGGCCGCGGTCCACCTCTTCCGCGTCGCGGCCGGGCTCGACTCGCTCGTCCCGGGTGAGGGCGAGATCCTCGGGCAGGTGCGGGCCGCCTACGATGCCGCCTCGCCTGGGCCGCTGCTCGACCGCGTCTTCCGGCAGGCGCTCAGGATCGGCAAGCGCGTCCGCGCGGAGACGGCGATCGGCGAGAGCCCTGCATCGGTGCCGGCGGCGGCGGCGGCGCTCGCGCAGCAGGTGTTCGGCGACCTGCGCGGACGGCGTGTGCTGCTCGTCGGCTCCGGGCGGATGGGCGAGCTCGCGGCCGCGAACCTCGCCTCCCGTGGCGCGTCGATCGCCTACGTCGCGAGCCGGAGCGAGCCGAGCGCGCTCGCCGCGCGGTTCGGCGCACTGCCGATCGACCTCGCAGCGGTTCCCGCCGCCCTCGGCGACGTCGACCTGGTGCTCGCCTCGACGAGCGCGCCGGTTCCCGTTGTCCAGGCAGGCGACGTTCCCGCGCAGCGGCGCCGGCCGCTGTTCTTCCTGGACATCGCCGTTCCGCGCGACGTCGATCCCGCCGTGCAGGAGCTCGACGGCTGCTACCTGTACGACATCGACGACCTCGAGGCAGTCGTGGCGCAGTCGCTCTCGCTCCGGCGGGAGGCGGCGGCGCACGCCGAGCAGCTGATCGCCGAGGAGGCGGAGCGCTTTCGCGAATGGCAGGCCTCGCTCGAGGTCGTACCGGCGATCGCAGCGCTCCGCGCCCGCGCCGAGGAGATCCGCGCCGCCGAGCTCGCGAAGCTCGGCCGCCTCCCCGAGCACGAGCGCCGCACCGTCGAGTCCGTCACCGCGCAGATCCTCAACAAGCTGCTGCACCTGCCGACCGTGCGCATGAAGGAGGCGGCTGCCGCGGCCGGTGGCTCCGAGTACGCCGACGCCGTCCGCCACCTGTTCGGCCTCGAGGAGGAGAGGTGAGCCGTGCTCGTGCGCCTCGGCTCGCGCGGCTCTAGGCTCGCGCTCGTCCAGGCCGAGCAGGCTGCGGCGGCGCTTCGCCCGCTCGGCCACGAGATCGCGTTCGTGCCGATGACGACCGCCGGCGACCGCGACCGCTCGAGCCCCTTCGGTCGGATCGGCGAGCGCGGCGTCTTCGTCAAGGAGATCGAGGAGGCGCTCGTCGACGGGCGCATCGACGTCGCCGTCCACTCGGCGAAGGACATGACGTCGACGGACACGAGCGGGCTCGCCGTCGGCGCCTATCTCGAGCGCGACGACCCGCGCGACGCGCTCGTCGGCGCCTCGCAGCTCCGGTCGGGGATGCGCATCGGCACCGCCTCCGTGCGCCGGCGCGCGCAGTTGCTCTCAGCCATGCCGTCACTCTCGATCGAGCCGCTGCGCGGCAATGTCGACACGCGCCTGCGCAAGGCGCGCGAGCGCGGGCTCGACGCGCTCGTCCTCGCCTGCTGCGGCCTCGACCGCCTCGGCCTGGCTGGCGAGATCGGGGAGCGCCTGCCGATCGAGACGATGACCCCGGAGGCGGGACAGGGCGCAATTGCGCTGCAGGTGCGCGAAGGCGAGGAGGAGCTCGTGGCCGCCGCCGACCACGCGGAGACGCGTCGCCGCGTCGAGGCCGAGCGTGCCTGCGCGGCGGCGATCGGCGCCGGCTGCCTCGCCCCCGTCGCCGTCCACCACGACGGCGAGCGGCTGCACGCGCTGATCGCGGCCGAGGACGGCTCGTGGCTCGAACGCGCGGTCGGCGACGATCCGGCTGTGGTCGCGGCCGACCTGCTCGAGCTGGCTCGCGCATGAAGGTGATCGTGACCCGTCCGCGTCGGCAGGCAGGCCCGCTCGTCGAGCGGCTCGAGTCGCTCGGCTTCGACGTCGTCGAGTGCCCGCTGATCGAGATCGTGCAGACGTCCGACGAGCCGATCGACTGCGTCGGCTACGAGTGGCTGATCGTGACGAGCCCGAACGGCGCCGACGAGATCGCTCGTCGCGGCCGCAACCTGCCGAGGGTCGCGGCGGTCGGCCCGGGAACCGCCGAGACGCTGCGCGCGCACGGAATCGAGCCCGCCTTCGTGCCGCGCGTCTCGTCGCAGGAGGGGCTGCTCGCCGAGTTCCCGCGCCCACAGGGCCGCGTCCTCTTCGCCGCCGCCGCCAACTCGCGCCGGCGGCCGATCGACGAGCTCGGCGCCGACTTCGTGCCGCTGTACGAGACGCGGCTGCTCTCGCCGCAGCCGCCCCAGGGCGACGTCGTCGTGCTCGCGTCGGGCTCGGCGGCGCGTGCGTACTCGTGGATCGGCGGCGCCGCGCCGGCGGTCACGATCGGCCCCGAGACGAGCCGCGTCGCGCGCTCGCTCGGGCTGACCGTGCTCGCCGAGGCGGAGACGCACGACCTCGACGGGCTCGTCGCGGCGGTCGCGCGGGTCGGAGCGGTCGCCTAGAGCACTGCGAACACACGGCGCGGCCCGACGCCCTTCAGCTCGTGCTCGCCGCGGTCCTCGAACGCGATTCCGGAGCCGGAGACGAGGTCGCGGACGGTCGACGAGACGACGACCTCACCGCTGCGCGCGAGCGAGGCGACCCGCGCTCCGGTGTGGACGGCGATGCCGGCGAACTTCTCGCCGAGCCGCTCGCACTCGCCGGTGTGGACGCCGACCCGCAGCTCGAGGTCGAGTCGCCGCACCTCGTCCCGCAACTCGAGCGCGCAGCGGATCGCGCGCGCGGGGCCGTCGAAGACGGCGAGGAAGCCGTCGCCGGCGCTGTCGACCTCGGTGCCGCGCCAGCGCTCGAGCTCACGTCGCACCGTCGCATGGAAGCGTTCGAGCACCGTCGCCCAGCGGTGGTCGCCGA
Source organism: Gaiellaceae bacterium (assembly GCA_035651195.1). GTDB lineage: Bacteria > Actinomycetota > Thermoleophilia > Gaiellales > Gaiellaceae > PALSA-600. The sequence goes on from DASRGD010000097.1 coordinate 25,785, forward strand.
GCTCCCGCAGGCGCTCCGTCGAACCGACCACGTCGGCGAAGACGACCGTCGCGAGCACGCGGTCGGGCTCGGGCGCCGGGCGCACGCCTGTCACGAGCTCCTCGATCTCGTCCACGATCGCGTCGCGGTCCTGCGTCCACCACGAGTGGTCGGCGCCGGCGAACTCGACGAACCGCGCTCCCGGGATCCGCGCGGCGATGTAACGACCCTCTTCGACGTTCGCGTCGCGGTCGTCGGTCCGATGCATGACGACTGTCGGCGCCTGGATCGACGGCAGCACGTCGCGCACGTCAACGAGCGTGTTCATCCTCATCAGCGCGAGCGCCGCGCCGGGGCTTGCGGAGCGGCGGTAGTACCGGGAGAGCTCCTCGAGCGCCGGCCGGTCGAGGCTCGGCGCGACGTCTTCCCAGTCGAGCCCGCTCGTCCATTGGCGCTCGACTTCCTCGAAGCCCCGCTGTCGCTGCTCCGGCGTCGGCGCCCACGGGTAGTCGGGGCTGAACACGCGCTTCGCCGTGCAACCGAATGTCGCGAGCGCGATCGTGCGCTCCGGGTACGCCGCGGCGAAGAGCATGCTCATGTTGCCGCCCTCCGATGCGCCGAAGATCGCGGCGCGTTCGGAGCCGACGACATCCATCACCGCGCGCACGTCGTCCATCCGTTGCTCGAGCGTCGGCAGGTCGTCCGGCGGCACCGGGTCGGACATGCCGGTCCCACGCTTGTCGAACAAGATGAGCCGCGAGAACGACGCGAGTCGTTCGAAGCCACGAGCGAGGTCCGGCAGCTCCCAGGCCAGCTCGACGTGCGATACCCAGCCCGGCACGTAGACGAGATCCGGCGGGCCCTCGCCGGCTACCTGGTAGGCGATGTTGACGCCGTCCGACTTCGCGTACCGCGTCTGCGGAGGCATAGGCTTCGAACTATGTACGACACGATCGCCTTCCTCACCGACTTCGGCCTCCGCGACGACTTCGTCGGCGTCTGCCACGGCGTGATCAGGCGGATCGCCCGCGACGTCCAGATCATCGACGTCTCGCACGGCGTCGCCCCCCAGGCGATCGTCCAGGGCGCGCTCCTGCTCGCGCGGGCGGTGCCGTACCTGCCGCCCGCGATCAACCTCGCGATCGTCGACCCCGGCGTCGGGCGCGGCCGCCGGGCCGTCGCGATCCGCACCGCCGACGAGCGCGTCTACATCGGGCCCGACAACGGCCTGCTGATGCTCGCCGCCGACGCCGGTGGCGTCGAGGACGTGCGCGAGCTGACGAACCCGCGCTATCGCCTCGAGCGCGTCTCACGCACGTTCCACGCGCGCGACATCTTCGCGCCCGCGGCCGCGTACCTCGCGAGCGGCGTCCCTTTCGACGATCTCGGCGGCGAGATCGACCCGACGACCCTCGTCCGGCTGCAGCTGCCGGAGCCGGAGGTCGGGACGCACCACATGCGCGCGACGGTGATGGCGGTTGATCGCTTCGGCAACCTCGAGCTCAACCTGACCGCGGACCACATCGATGCCGTGTCGCTCGCGCCTACCGATCGGGTCGAGCTGCTCTTCGGCTCGAACTCGTACTACGCGATCGTGGCGCAGACGTTCGAGGACGCGAAGCGCGGGGACCTGATCGTCTACGAGGACTCGTACGGCGCGTACTCGGTGGCGATCAGCGGTGGCGACGCGAGTCGCCTGCTCGACGCGGGGCCCGGCGACGAGCTGACGATCCTTCCGCACGCGGAATGACTGGTACGAAGGTGGCGAGGGCCGGACTTGAACCGGCGACACCACGGTTTTCAGCCGTGTGCTCTACCAGCTGAGCTACCTCGCCGCGGCGGGGTCAGTCTAGCGGCGGCCGCCCGAAAGAAGGACGTCCGGACCGGTGCTACCGCGTCGCGAACGCCCTCTGGGCGGAAGCTTACTCGAGCCGCGCCGGCTGCGCTAGGCGGCCCGCACCTTCGTCAGCCGCTCGATCAGGGCTTCGACCATCGCGCCCTTCTCGAGCACGGCGTCGGCGCCGGCCCGCTTGACGGCGTCGTGGAGGCTGCGATCCGCGTCGCCCGTGAGCGCGATCAGGCACAGGCTCGGATGGTTCTGGCGCAGCTTCGCGATCGCGGTGACGCCGTCGAGAAGCGGCATGTGCAGGTCGACCACCGCCGCGTCGGGGTCGAGGGCGTCGACGAGATCGATCGCCTGCAGGCCGTTGTCTGCCGTGGCGACGACGTTCAGCTCGGGCTGGCGGTCGACCAGCTCCCGGAGCGACGCGAGATAGCCTGCGTCGTCGTCGGCGAGGACGACCGTGATCGGCGCGTCGACCATTGCGTGCGGGGATTAGCCTTGCCGGAATGAGCGGCTCGAAAACGGAGCAGCCGGTTGCCGTCATCGGCGCCGGCCTCGACCTCGGCGCCGGCCGGCGGGGCGTCGACATGGGGCCGTCGGCGATCCGCTACGCGGGGCTGCAGGAGCGCGTCGAGAGCCTCGGCCGCGCCTGCATCGACCGTGGTGACGTGCTCGTCTCGGTGCCGGAGACGACGGTGGAGGGCGACCCGCGGGCGCGCTACCTCGACTCGATCCTCGCCTCGTGTGGACGCGTGGCGACGCTCGTCGCCGAGGCGCGGGAGGCGGGCCAGCTGCCGCTCGTGCTCGGCGGCGACCACTCGATCGCGATCGGGACGCTCGGTGGGATGGCCTCCGTCGACGGTCCCGGCGGCGTCCTCTGGATCGACGCGCACGGCGACCTGAACCGTCCGGAGACCTCGCCGACCGGGAACGTGCACGGGATGCCGCTCGCGGCCGCGTTCGGCGTCGCGGGTGACGGCTTCGGCGCCGTCCCGTGGCCGGCGCCTTCGGTCGAGCGGGCGGCGCTCGTCGGCGTCCGGTCGCTCGACCAGGGAGAGCGCGAGCTGCTCGCCCAGCTCGACGTACGCGTGTTCACGATGACGGAGCTCGACCGCCTCGGTGTCGAGCGAGCGCTGCGCGAGGCCCTCGCCTACCTCGGCGGTTGCGCGTTCCTCCACCTCAGCTTCGACCTCGACGCCGTCGATCCGATGTTCGCGCCGGGGGTCGGCACGCCCGTGCGGGGCGGGCTCTCCTACCGCGAGGCGCACCTCGCGCTCGAGCTCGTCGCCGAGTCGGGCCGGCTCGACTCGCTGGAGCTCGTCGAGCTCAACCCGATCCTGGACCGCGCGAACGAGACCGGCCAGCTCGCGGTCGAGCTCGCGGCGAGCGCCCTCGGCGCCCGCATCCTCTAGCGACGGTCTCAGAGACGTATCAGAGACAGCGCGCTGCCTAGCAGGCGTTTTTGCACCTCCGTTGCGGTCTTCCTGGAGCCACGGTCTCAGAGACCGCTCCGAGAGGTGTCTGAGCCCGTGGCGGGCTCGCCCTCGTAGTAGACGCGCCCCTTCAGCTCGTCCGGCAGGTAGTCGACGTCGAAGCCGGCCGGATCATCGTGCGGGTAGACGTAGCCCTTGCCGCGGCCGAGCCTGCGGACGCCCGCATGGCCGACCGAGCGGATGGCGTCCGGCGGACGAAGGTGGCCGCGCTCGCGGACGTCCGCCGTCGCCGCCTTCAGCGCCGCGTAGGAGGCGTTCGACTTCGGCGCCCGCGCGAGGTAGATGGCGGCCTGCGCGAGGTTGAGCCGCGCCTCCGGGAGGCCGACGTGCTCGACTGCCTGGGCGGCTGCGACGGCGACGAGCAGCGCCTGCGGGTCGGCGTTGCCGATGTCCTCGGACGCGAGCACGATCATCCGGCGCGCGATGAAGCGCGGGTCCTCGCCGCCCTCGAGCATGACCGCGAGGTAGTAGACCGACGCTTGGACGTCGCCGGCGCGCGTCGACTTGATCCAGGCGGAGATGAAGTCGTGGTGGGCGTCGCCCGCCCGGTCGTAGACGAGAGGTCGCTTCCGCGCCGCGTCCTCCACGTGCGTCTCGGTGACGGCCCCCTCCGCTGTCTGCGCCGCCAGCTCCAGGACCGAGAGCGCGGAGCGGGCATCGCCGCCGGCGCGGCGCGCGATCAGCGCCGCGACCTCGGGCGCGAGCCCGACGCCGAGTGCGTCCGCGCCGCGTGCGACCAGCGTCAGGAGCTCGTCCTCCGCGAGCGGCGCCAGCTCGAAGATCTGCGTCCGCGAGAGGAGCGCCGAGTTGAGCTCGAAGTACGGGTTTTCCGTCGTCGCGCCGATCAGGGTGACGAGACCCTCCTCGAGCCCCGGCAGCAAGGCGTCCTGCTGCGCCTTGTTGAAGCGGTGGATCTCGTCGAGGAAGAGGATCGTGCGCTTGCCCGTCGCGCCGAGTCGCTCCCGTGCCCGCGCGAGCACCTCGCGCACCTGCCCGACCGTCGCTGCCACCGCCGACAGCTCCTCGAACGCGGCACCGGTCGCGTTCGCGACGATGCGCGCGATCGTCGTCTTGCCCGAGCCCGGCGGCCCGTAGAGGACGAGCGACGGCACGCGGTCCTGCTCGATCGCGACACGCAGCGCGCGTCCCGGGCCGACGACGTGCCGCTGCCCCACGAGCTCGTCGAGCGTCGAGGGCCGGAGCCGCTGCGCCAGCGGCGCGACCTCCGCGAGCCGCCTCCTCGCGGCGTCGCTGAAGAGGTCTCCCACGCCGCAAGTATGCTCCGGCCCGTGAGCGAGGCAACCTACGAGCGGCTCGCGGCGCTGCTCGAGCCGGTCGAAGAGGAGCTCGTCGCCAGGCTCGCCCCGCAGCCCGGTGAGCAGCTGCTCGACCTTGCCACCGGCACCGGCGCCGTCGCGCTGCGTGCCGCGCGTGCCGGGGCTGAGGTGACCGCGATCGACAGCACCGAGCTGATCGCGGAGAAGGTCCGTCGCGACGCCGACGAGGAGGGGCTCGCGATCGCGACCGACGTCGGCAACGTCGAGTACCTCCCGTACGACGACGGCTCCTTCGACGTCCTCGCCTCCAACTTCGGGATCGTGTTCGCTCCCGACCATGCGAACGTCGCCGCCGAGCTCGCGCGGGTCGCGCGGCCGGGCGCCCGGCTCGGTTTCACCGCCTGGCGGCCGAACCCGAAGCTCGGCGAGCTGTACCGGCGCTTCACCGACGAGCCGATCGAGGGCCGCGAGGCCTACGAGTGGGGTCGCGAGGACCACGTCGAGGACATGCTCGGCGAGGACTTCGAGCTCGACTTCCACGACGGCACGCTCTGGCTCGACGCGTCGTCCGGTGAGGAGGTGTGGGACCTCTTCTCGACGACCTCCACGCCGGTGATGACGCTCCTGCGCCGACTCGACGAGCAGCAGGCGGAGGAGTTCCACCGCCGGTTCGTGGCGCTCTACGAGCAGTATCGGAGCGGCGACGTGATCCGGGCGCCCCGCCGTTACCTGCTCGTCCTCGGCCGCCGCCGCTAGTGCTCGAGCTCCACGAGCCGCAGGATGCGTTCGCGGCGCTCGAGGCGTACCTCGCCGACGAGGGCTTCTGGCGCCGGGCCGGCTCGGTCGCCGACGTCTTCCTCGCCTACGGCCTCTCCGCGTCGCTGCGCCGATCCGTCGTCCCGTCGCCGCCGGAGCCGTGCTCGCTGCCGCTCCTCGCCTGCCGCATCCGTCCGGCGGAGGCCGCGCCCGTGGACGTAACGGGGTGTTCCGTCGGCGGCTGGGAGCGGACGTGGGACGACGAGGGCTATGCCGCCGCGATCGAGGCCGTGCGCGCGGCGATCGCGCGCGGCGACGTCTACCAGGTGAACCTCGTCCAGCACCTCGAGGCCGCGTTCGACGGCGAGCCGGCGGCGCTCGCGGCCGGGCTCGCACCGCTGCGGCCGCTGCACGCGCGGCCGCTCGCCGGCGACGGCTGGGCGATCGTCTCGGCCTCGCCCGAGCTGTTTCTCGCGCGCCGCGGTCGGCGGCTGGTGACGCGGCCGATCAAGGGCACACGGCCGGCCGGCGAGGACGTCGACGACGCGAAGAACATCGCCGAGCACGTGATGATCGTCGACCTCGAGCGGAACGACCTCGCGCGCGTCTGCGAGCCGGGCTCGGTGCGGTGGCCGCAGCTGCTGGCACAGCGGGAGCTCGCGGGCGTGACGCACCTCGTCTCGACCGTCGAAGGGCGCCTGCGCAGCGACGCCACCCTGGCCGAGATCCTCGCCGCGACGTTTCCCGGCGGCTCGGTGACCGGCGCGCCGAAGGTGGCCGCGCTCGACCTGATCGCGGCGCAGGAGCCGGTCGGGCGGGGCGCGTCGATGGGCGCGCTCGGGACGATCCGTCCGGACGGCGATTTCGAGCTCGCGCTCACCATCCGCACGTTCGCGATCGCCGACGGCCGCGTCCACCTCTGGGTCGGCGGCGGCATCGTCTGGGAGTCCGACCCGGAGGCGGAGATCGAGGAGTCGTGGGTCAAGGCGCGGCCGCTCCTGGCGGCGGTCGGCGGCCTCGTCGCAGCATGAAGCTGCTCGCGGTCGCGGTCGCCGGCCGCGGCCTGGTCGATCCGGCCGAGCCGGTCTTCAGCGCTGCGGACGAGGCGCTCCTGCGCGGGCGGGCGGCGTTCGAGACGATACGCGTGTACGGCGGCCGGCCGTTCCGTCTCGCCGACCACGTGACCCGGCTGGCGGCGTCGGCTGCGCGCCTCCGACTGCCGGCGCCGGATCGCGGCGAGTGCGAGCGCCTCGCGGCGAGCGCGGTCGCCGCGGCAGCCGTGCCGGACGCAGGCCTGCGTCTCTACTGGACCGGGACGACGCTCGTCGCGACCGTGGCGGCGATCCCGGCGGAGCTCGAGCAGCGTCGCGCCAGCGGAATCCGGCTCGTCGCGCTCGAGCTCGGCGGCCCGCTCGAGCCGCCGGACTGGCTGCTCCCGGGGGTGAAGTCGACGAGCTACGCCGTGAACATGGCGGCGGAGGCCGAGGCGAAGCGACGCGGGGCCGACGACGCCGTCTTCACCGCCGGCGGAATCGTGCTCGAGGCGCCGATCTCCAACATCTGGTGGCGGCGAGGAGAGGTGCTGCGAACGCCGGCGACCGAGCTGGGCGTGCTCGCGGGGATCACGCGCGCGACGGTGCTCGAGCTCGCGACGCTCACCGGCTACGCGGTCGTCGAGGGCGCGTTCCCGGTCGACGAGCTCCGCGAGGCGGACGAGGCCTTCACCTCCTCGTCCGTTCGCGAGCTGCTGCCGGTGGTCGAGCTCGACGGTCGCCCGATCGGCGACGGCGCGCCCGGCGCCGCAGCGCGGAGCCTGCAGGCGGCGCTGCGCGAGCGTGCGACCAGGTAGGAGCTCGTCCTCGCTACGCTCCCGGTGTGGCCGACAAGCTGAGGCTCGGCGGGATGGCGCTCTCGAACGGCGTGCTCGTGCACGGTCCGACGTCCTGGGCCTGCGCGATCCGTACCGACGACGGCGAGCTCAAGGTCGTCGCCGAGCGGAAGCGGCTGCTCGGCTCGAAGGTCAAGAACCCGCTCCTGCGCGGGCCGGCGCGGCTCGCGGAGGCATTCGCCTTCCTGCCGCGGGTCAAGCGCCTCTTGCCGGAGGCTCGGCTTCCGTTCGAGCGTCCGCGCGTCCTCGCCTCGATGGTCGGCACGACCGTGGTGCTCCAGGGCGTGCGGCGATCGCGGCTCGGCGACTCGGCGAAGGAGCTGATCGCCGGCCTGCTCTCGGCGGCGCCGGCGCTGCTCGCGCTGCGCGGCGACGCGCTTGCGGCCTACCACGGCGCCGAGCACATCGCGATCGGCAGCTACGAGCACGACGAGCCGCGCGCGAAGGAGCACGAGCGCTGCGGCTCGCACCTCGTCGGGCCGCTGCTCGCGACGACGGCGGCCGGCAACGTGCTCGCGACGCGCGCGCCGGAGCGGATGCGCCCGGTCGCCCGCGCGCTCGCGGCGGTCGGCGCGCTCGCGGCGACGACCGAGATCTTCGGCTGGATGCAGCGCAACCCCGGGCACCCGCTCGCGCAGGCGCTCGCGAAGCCGGGCCACGAGCTCCAGCACCGGCTCGCGACGGCGGAGCCGACGCCGGCGCAGCTCGAAGTCGCCGAGGCCGCCCTCCGTGCCTGCCTCGAGCTCGAGCAGGCTTCGTAGCCGTCTCGACCCGCAGATCTTCGACCTGCCGGTCGAGAAGATGCGGGCGGGCTACTACACCGATGCGTACTTCAACCACACGCGCGCGGCGCTGCTCGCGGACGGGCGACGGCCGAACGTGCTCGTGCAGGTGTTCCAGAAGAAGGAGGCGTATCTCGGCGGCATGGACGAGGCGATCGCGATCCTCAAGCTCTGCTCCGACGACTGGAGCGGGCTCCGCGTGCACGCGCTCTACGACGGCGACCGCATCGAGCCGTGGGAGACGGTGCTGACGATCGAAGGCGATTACACCACCTTCGCCCACCTCGAGACGCTCTACCTCGGCACGCTCGCCCGCCGCACGCTGATCACGACCAACGTCGTGCGCGTGCTCGAGGCGGCGAACGGCAAGCCGATCATCTTCATGCCGGCACGGCACGACCACTACCGGGTCCAGACCGGCGACGGCTACGCGGCGTACGTGGCCGGGCAGATCGTCGGCGCGCCGATCGGCGTCACGACCGACGACCAGGCGTCGTGGTGGGGCGGCCGCGGCGTCGGTACCGTCCCGCACGCGCTGATCGCCGTCTACGGCGGCGACACCGCGCTCGCGGCCCGCAGGTTCGCCGACTGGGCGCCCGAGGACATGAACGTCACCGTGCTCGTCGACTTCGCGAACGACTCGGTGCAGACGGCGCTGCAGGTGGCGCGCACGCTCGGCCCGCGCCTCTGGGGCGTCCGGCTCGACACGTCGGAGGCGCTCGTCGACCGCTCGCTCTGGGACGAGCTCGGCGACTTCGCGCCGACCGGCGTCAACGAGCGGCTCGTCTGGAAGGTGCGTGACGCCCTCGACGCCGAAGGATTCGAGGCGGTGCGGATCGTCGCCTCGGGTGGCTTCGACGTCGCGAAGATCAGTCGATTCGAGGAGCTCGGCGTGCCGGTCGACGCGTACGGGATCGGCTCGTCGCTGATCCGCGGCGCGAACGATTTCACCGCCGACGTCGTGCTCGTCGACGGCCGACCCGCCGGCAAGGTCGGTCGCCGCTACCGGCCGAACGACCGCCTCGAGCTCGTCGCATGAAACGGATCCTCTGGGACGTCGACACGCAGGTCGACTTCATGCTCCCGGACGGGAAGCTGTACGTTCCCGGCGCCGAGGAGGCGGCGCCGGCGATGGGCAGGCTCGTCGCGGCGGCTCGGGCCGCGGGCATCGTGCACGTCGCCTCCGCCGACGATCACGAGCTGACGGACGCAGAGCTCTCGGACGAGCCGGACTTCGAGCGCACCTACCCGCGGCACTGCCTGCGCGGGACGCGCGGCGCGCGCAAGATCGCGGAGACCGAGCAGGAGGATCCGGTTCCGCTCGGGCTCGAGCGCGTGCCTGCACGCTTCATCGCCGGCCGCGAGTTCCTACTGCTGAAGAAGCACTTCGACGTGTTCACGAATCCGAACGCGGACGCGCTGCTCGCGGCGCTCGACCCCGACGAGGTGATCGTGTTCGGGGTCGCCACCGACGTCTGCGACGACGCTGCAGTGCGCGGGCTGCTCGACCGCGGCCGGCGTGTCGTCTTCGCCGAGGACGCGGCACGAGGCCTGAGCGAGGAGCGCACGGCACGCTGCCTCGCCGCCTGGCGGAAAGGCGGGGTCGAGTTCGCGCCCGTCGACAAGCTGCTCGAACGGCTCTAGCCTGAGTGGGCTCGTGCCGACGACGCCCGCCATGCTCGCCAGCTTCGGCTCCGACGTCCAGAGCTTCGCGCTGACGTGGCTGCCGGTGATGTTCTTCGGGTTGATGCTCGTCGTCGTGCTGCTCCTCTGGCGGACTGTCCGGCTGATGCCGCGCGTGCGTCCGACGGAGATCACGCCCGGCTCGTCGTCGTCGGTGACGTGGGCCGACGTCGCCGGCCTCGACGAGGCGAAGGCGGAGCTGCAGGAGGTGGTCGACTTCCTGCGCGACCCGAAGCGGTTCGAGCGGCTCGGCGCGCGTGTGCCGAAGGGAATTCTCTTCCACGGTCCGCCCGGCACCGGTAAGACGCTCGCGGCGAAGGCGGTCGCGAGCGAGTCGGGAGCCCGCTTCTACGCCCAGAGCGCGTCGGCGTTCGTCGAGATGTTCGCGGGGCTCGGCGCGGCGCGGATCCGCAAGCTGTTCGACGAGGCCCGGAAGAACGCGCCGTCGATCGTCTTCATCGACGAGCTCGACGCGGTCGGACGCACCCGCAGCGGCCATTCGTTCAACCGCGAGCAGGACCAGACGCTGAACCAGCTGCTCGTCGAGCTCGACGGCTTCGGTCCGCGCGACCAGGTCGTCGTCATGGGCGCGTCGAATCGGCTCCAGGATCTCGACCCGGCGCTGCTCCGCCCCGGCCGCTTCGACCGCCAAGTGCTGATCCAGCCGCCCGACCTGCGCGGGCGCCGCGCGATCCTCGAGGTGCACACGCGCGGCAAGCCGCTCGGCGACGTCGATCTGGGCTCGATCGCGCGTCAGACCGCCGGCCTCACGGGCGCCGACCTCGCGAACGTCTGCAACGAGGCCGCGATCGCGGCGGGCCGCAAGGAGCACACGACGATCGGCCAAGCGGACTTCGACTGGGCGCTCGACCGCGTGATCGGCGGCCTGCAGCAGCGCCGCGTGATCACCGAGAAGGAGAAGCGGATCCTCGCCTACCACGAAGCCGGCCACGCGCTTGCGGCGCAGCTGATGACCGGCCTCGCGACCGTGCAGAAGGCGACGATCATCGCCCGCGGCGCGGCGCTCGGCTACACGCTCAACCTGCCCGAGGAGGAGCGCTACCTGCACACGAAGGAGGAGCTCGTCGACTGGATGGTCGTGACGCTCGCCGGCCGCGCCGCCGAGCAAGTCGTCTTCGGTCGCGTCACGAACGGCGCCGCGAACGACCTCGAGAAGGTGACGGAGCTCGCGCGCGCGATGGTGTTCGAGTACGGCATGGGCGAGGGTGCAGCGTCGCGCACGATGCGTGCCGACAACTACGCGCTCTCGGAGGAGACGAAGCGGCTGCGCGACCAGGAGCAGGCGCGGCTCACAGACCACGCCTACAACGAGGCAGTGCGGATCATGATCAAGCACCGACCGGCTCTCGACCGCGCCGCGCACGCGTTGCTCGAGAAGGAGACGCTGACGCGCGACGACCTGCTGCTGCTCTTCGCCGACCTCGAGCCGGAATCGCGCGCCGCCGAGACGGTCGGCGTCGTGCGGGCGCTGCCGGTCGAGCCCGGTGCCTGACCGACGGGCTAGCATCGCGGCGTGGCGGTGCGGGAGATCCACCATCTCGGTGTCGCGGTCGCCGACCTCGACGCCGCGGTCGACGCGTACCGGCGCCTGTTCGGTGCCGAGCTCGAGCAGCGGGAGACCGTTCCCGACCAGGGCGTCGAGGTGGCCTCGCTGCGTGTCGGCGACGGGCGGGTCGAGCTCCTCGCCGCCCTCGGGCCGGACACGCCGGTCGGCAGGTTCCTCGCCAGGCGCGGGCCCGGCATGCACCACCTCGCCTTCGCGGTCGACGACGTGAGCGCCGAGCTCGACCGCCTGGCGGCGGTGGGCGCGGAGCTGATCGACGCCGAGCCGCGGCGCGGGGTCTTCGGACTCGAGGTCGCGTTCGTGCATCCCGACGCGACCGGAGGCGTCCTCGCGGAGCTGGTGAGCCCTGGCTACTAACGCCGACCGCGTCCGGGTCGAGGTCGCATTCACCGGCGGACACGTGCTGACCGTCTACGTCGCCGTGGCCGACGCGGACGCGCTCGAGGCGGCGCTCGCAGGCGAGCGGCCGGAGGCGTTCTCGATCGACGCCGAGGACGGCCAGTACACGCTTGCCCTCGGCAAGATCGTCTTCGTCAAGCGGTTTGCGCGCGAGAGCCGGGTCGGCTTCGGCGCGACGGCGTAGGCGTTACAGAGCGGGGATCCCGGGGCAGCACGAGGATATGCCCGAAGTCGCGACCGCGAAGGCGAGCGAAGCGCAGCACGTCCGGGAGCTCGTCGACCGGGCGCAGCAGGGCGATCGAGCGGCCCTCGAGGATCTCTACCTGATCCACTTCGACCGGATCTACGGCTACCTGCACGTGAGCGTCGGCAACCGGCACGACGCCGAGGACCTGACGACGCAGACGTTCCTGAAGATGATCGAGGCGATCGGCAAGTTCCGGTGGCAGTCGGCGCCGTTCTCTGCCTGGCTGTTCCGGATCGCGCACAACCTCGCGATGGACCATTTCCGCGCCGCTCGTCGCTGGCAACCGGAGGAGGAAGTGCCGGAGCCGCCGCCCGACGAGTCGACCTCGGCCGAGGAGGGCGCGCTCGAGGCAATCGGGCGCAGGTCGATGCTCGGGCTCATCGAGGATCTGTCGCTCGACCAGCAGCAGGTGCTGACGCTCAAGTTCGTCTTCAACTTCTCGAACGCCGAGGCGGCGACGATTCTCGGCAAGACCGAGGGGGCGGTCAAGTCGCTGCAGCACCGCGCGCTCGTCTCGCTGCAGAAGCAGCTGGCTCGCCGCGAGAACAAGGTCTAGCCTCCGCGTGTGGCGCTCGAGGTCGGGATCGTCGGCCTGCCCGGGGCCGGGAAGACGACGCTGTTCACGGCGCTGACCAAGGCCGCGGGCGGCGAGTACGGGAAGACGAACGTCGGCATGGCACCGATCGCGGACGCACGGCTCGACGCGCTCGCCGAGGTGGTGAACGCGAAGAAGGTGACGCCGGCGGCGATTCGGATCCAGGACGTGCCCGGGACGGGGCCGGCGCTGCTCGGGAACCTGCGCCAGGTGGAGGCGCTGCTCGTCGTCGTCGACGGCTTCTCGCCGGGAGCCGACCCGGCAGGCGATCTCGAGAGCCTCCGTCTCGAGCTGCTCGTCGCCGACCGCGACCACGTCGAGCGCCGGCTCGAACGGGTCGAGAAGCAGGCGAAGTCGGGCGACCCGAAGCTCCGGGCCGAGGTGGAGGCGCTGCGGCGGCTGCTCGCGCACGTCGACGCCGGCCTGCCGATCTCGCAGTATCCGAGCGAGCTGCCGCCGGAGCTCGAGCCGCTGACGACGAAGCCATTCGTCGTCGTCGAGAACGGCCCCGGCGGGATCGACCTCGCGCTCGAGGCAGAGCTCGCCGCGCTCGACGACGCGGATGCCGCGGCGTTCCGCGATGGCGGCGCGTCGGCGCTCGACGAGGTCGTCCGCCGACTGCGCGACGCGCTCGCGCTGGTCACCTTCTTCACCGCAGGCGAGAAGGAGACACGCGCGTGGACGCTGCGTGACGGCCAGACCGCTCTCGACGCGGCGGCGGCGATCCACTCCGACATCGCGCGCGGCTTCATCCGCTGCGAGGTGGTCGACTGGCGTGATCTCGTCGACGCCGGCTCCCACGCGGAGGCGTCACGGCGCGGCCTGCAACGCCTCGAAGGCAAGACCTACCTCGTCCGCGACGGCGACGTGCTCAACATCCGCTTCCACGTCTGACGCGTCGCTTTCGTCCCCGCTGCGGCCGTTCTGTCGCAGATGTCACAGAGATGGAGCCATTGCGCATGGGTACACATGTGCCGGCACATGGGCGCCCAAGCGCCCGGCGGTCGTCGGCAACGCGTCGCTGCCTAGACGGTGGAATGCGGCTCATCGCCGGCGGGTCCGAACCGATCGCCCCGCGCCGGCGAATGAGCGGCAATCGACGGCCACCAGGCAGGGCCGTCAGCGAAAAGGAGCCGCACGATGCGAAAGCTCGCACTCGTCTTCCTCGTGGCCGCAGGCGCAACGCTGCTCGCGCTGTTCGTCGGGCGACTCGCTCCGAGCTCGAGCAGCGCCTCGAGCCACCGGGAAGCACCGCTGATCTCGGAGGATCCGACGGCGGACAACACCGACCTCTACGCGTTCAGGAGCCCGGACAAGCCGAACACGCTCACGATCGTGTCGAACTGGATTCCGGGGGAGGACCCGGCGGCCGGGCCGAACTACTACACGTTCTCCCAGACCGCGAAGTACAACATCTTCGTGGATCGGAACGGCGACGGCAGGCCCGACCTGACGTACTCGTTCCGCTTCAAGACGCCGACTGGTCCGTACTTCCTCGGCAACACCGTCCAGAACTGGACGGCGACCCTGAACGGCAAGCCGTGGGCGAGCGGCAAGACGCCCATGGACAACATCGGCCCGCGGCAACAGGCCCTCGCGAAGGTGAGGAACTACGAAACCTCGGCGGAGGCGACGATCGTGCACGAGAACGGCGTCGCGATCTTCGCCGGCCAGCGAGACGATCCGTTCTTCGCGGACGTCGGCGCGATCTTCGACCTGGTCGCGATCCGCAAGCCGGGAACAACCGGAAACAAGGGCGGCGGCAGGGACTTCCTGTCCGGCTACAACGTCCACACGATCGCCCTGCAGATCCCGATCTCGCAGGTCGACACGCCGAGCCACACGATCGGCGTCTGGTCGTCGACCGACCGCCAGGACGTGGTCGTGAACGGCGTCGTCCACAAGGGCTGGACCCAGGTCTCACGTCTCGGCGAGCCGCTGGTCAACGAGGTCGTGATCCCGACGGGACTGAAGGACCTCTGGAACCGCACGAGCCCGGCGAACGACGCGCAGTTCGAGAAGTACTACGAGACGCCGATCCTCGCTGCCGTGCTGAACAAGCTGTACAAGGTCGGCGCGCCGACGACGAACCGCTCGGATCTCGTCGCGGTGCTCGGCACCGGCATCCCGAAGGTCACCTACACCGGCAAGACGTTCGCGGACGAGCTGCGGATCAACCTCGCGATCCCGCCGGCGGCGCACCCGAACCGCATGGGCGTCCTCGCGGGCGACAACGCCGGGTTCCCGAACGGCCGCCGGCTCGGCGACGACGTCGTCGACATCGAGGAGCAGGCGGTGGCTGGCTTCCTGATGGGCCACAAGGTGCCGCTCGGCGACGGCGTCAACGGCAACGACGTCCCGTACCTGACGCACTTCCCGTACGTCGCCCCGCCACACCAGGGCTACGCAAACAGCAAGGCGACGACCGCCTGACGGAGCTGACCCGAGGGCCCGCGTCGCGGCGCGGGCCCTCCTCTTGCCGACCGATGCCGAACAAGCTCCTGATCGGACTCGCAGTCCTCCTCGCCGCCGGCTTCGCGGCCTTCCTCGGCGGCGTCTTCGTCGAGCCGCCTGCGCAGGCGCCGTCGGCGCTCGCCGCCTCGCAGTCGGCGGAGGATTTCAAGGCCGGCTTCGCGCTCGACGCGAGCACCGCCAGGCTCGTCGAGAGCCTGCAGGCGACGCTCGAGGCGAACCCGAAGGACGAGCAAAGCTGGGCGCTGCTCGGACTCGCCTACCAGCAGCGGGCTCGCGAGACCGGCGACCCCTCCTACTACACGAAGTCGGGCGGCGCGCTCGACCGGGCGCTGCGGCTCGACCCGAGCGATTCCCTCGTCTACAGCGGCCTCGGCTCGCTCGCGCTCTCGCGGCACCGCTTCGCGCTCGCGCTGAAGCTCGGCCGGCAGGCGCACGCGCTCTCGCCGACGATCGCGCGCAACTACGGCGTCATCGGCGACGCCGAGATCGAGCTCGGCCGCTACCGAAGCGCGTTCCGCGACTTCGACACGATGACCCGGTTGCAGCCGAGCCTGTCGGCCTACGCGCGCGTCTCGTACGGGCGCGAGCTGATCGGTCACACCGCGGCTGCGATCACGGCGATGAAGCTCGCGCTCGACGCCGCGACCGACACCGCCGAGCCCGCCGCGTGGACGCGCGTCCAGCTCGGCAAGCTCTACTTCAACCACGGCCGCTACCGCGCCGCCGAGCGCGAGTTCCTGCTCGCCAACGAGACCTTCCCGAACTACGCGTACGCGCTCGACGCGCTCGCGACCACCGAGGCAGCGCTCGGTCGGTTGCGCCGCGCCGTCGGCTACGAGCGCCGCGCCGTCGACCTGATCCCGCTGCCGCAGTACGTCGCGACGCTCGGCGACCTCTACCGTGTCGCCGGTCGCCCACTGCTCGCCCGCCGCCAGTACGCGCTGATCGGCGCGATCGAGCGGCTGCTGCGCGCGAACGGCGTCCGCGTCGATCTCGAGATCGCCCAGTTCGACGTCGACCACGGGCTGCGACTGACGCACGCGCTGGCGCTGGCGCGGATCGGCCAGCGCCAGCGGCCGTCGATCGACGGCGACGACGTCCTCGCCTGGGCGCTGACGCGGAACGGCCGGTGCGGCGCCGCGCTCCACTACTCGCAGCTCGCGCTCCGGCTCGGCACCCAGGACGCCGTCAAGTTCTTCCACCGCGGCATGATCGATCGCTGCCTCGGTCGGCACGCGGCCGGCCGCGCGTGGTTCCGGCGCGCCCTCGCGCTCAACCCGCGCTTCTCGCTCCTCTGGGCGCCGGTTGCGCGCAGGTACGCAGCATGAGACGGCTGCTCGTCCTCGCTGCGGCGGCACTCGCACTCGCGGCGCCGGTCGCGGCAACCGCGCACCCGCTCGGCAACTTCACGATCAACCGCTACACCGAGCTCGATGTTCAGGGCGACCGGCTCTACGCCGTCTACGTCCTCGATCTCGCGGAGATTCCGACCTTTCAGGCGCGTGCGGCCGGCGGTGTGAACGGCGCGGCGTACGCGCGGCGGATCGCGGCGCACCTGCACCTCACCGTCGGCGGCCGGCCGGCGGTGTTGCGCCCGGTGCGGCACGAGCTCGCGTTCCCGCCGGGACAGGGCGGGCTCGAGACGACGCGGCTCGAGATCCTGCTCGCCGGGCCGAAGCTCGAGGGTCGCAGCTCCGTTGCCGTTCGCGACGGCAACTACGCCGACCGGATCGGCTGGCGCGAGGTGGTCGTCCGCGGTGCCGACGGCGCGCGCCTCGTCCGCTCGAGCGCCCCGGCGAGGAGCATCAGCGACCGCCTGCTCGCCTACCCGAAGAACTTGCTGCAGAGCCCGCTCGAGGTCTCCTCCGCGCAGGCGGTCGTCGATCCGGCGACGGCCGGGGGGCCGCCGCCGGCGCTGATCAGCCCGCAGCTGCTCGCCGACCGCGTCGGCGTGCGCGCCGTCGCCGACCCGGGCTTCGCCAGACTGATCGCGCGCTCGAGCGTCGGCGGCTGGTTCCTGCCGATCGCGCTCGCGATCGCGTTCTTCTGGGGCGCCGCGCACGCGCTCAGCCCCGGTCACGGGAAGTCGATCATCACCGCCTACCTCGTCGGCGCGCGCGGAACGCCACGCCACGCGCTTCTGCTCGGCGCGACGGTGACGGCGACGCACACGATCGGTGTCTTCGCGCTCGGCCTCGTCACGCTCAGCCTGTCGCAGTTCATCCTCCCGGAGGAGCTCTACCCGTGGCTGAACCTCGTCTCGGCGCTGCTCGTCGTCGGCGTCGGCGTGTCCGTGCTCCGCTGGCGGCTGCGCGAGTGGCGCCACGCCCGCGCGCACGCGCGCGGCCACCACCACCACCACCACGACCACCGCGACCACGACCACTCGCTCGGCGCGCGGCGCCTGCTCGGGATCGGGATCTCGGGCGGGATCATCCCGTGCCCGACCGCGCTCGTCGTCCTGCTCGCGGCGATCTCGCTCCATCGCGTCGGCTACGGGCTCGTCTTGATCGTCGCCTTCAGCCTCGGCCTCGCCGCGACGATGACCGGCCTCGGCCTGGTCGCCGTGGGCGCGAGGCGCGTCTTCGCACGGGTCGACCTCGGCGGGCACGCCGTCCGCCTGCTGCCGGCCGCGAGCGCGCTCGTCGTCCTCGCGCTCGGCATCGCGATGACGGTGCGCGCGTTTCCACACGTCACCTAGGAGAGGAGATCATGACCATCATTCCCGCATCCGCTCGCCTGCCCCGTCGCTGCCGCCACGCGCGCCTGACACGCGGGGAGTGGCTGCGGCTCTCGGGCTTCGCCGGCGGTGTCGCCCTTCTGCACGGACTCGGCTGGGGCCTCTTCGTCTACTACTCGCGGCACAACGTCGCGCTCGCGGGACTCGGCACCCTCGCGTACACGTTCGGACTGCGTCACGCGTTCGACGCCGACCACATCGCTGCGATCGACAACACGACCCGCAAGCTGCTGCAGGACGGCAAGAAGCCGCTCGGCGTCGGCTTCTTCTTCTCGCTCGGCCACTCGACGATCGTGTTCTCGCTCGCCACGGGGCTCGCGGTCGCGGCGCACAGCCTCAACTCGAGGATCCCGAGCTTCCAGGACTACGGCAGCTACGTCGGCGCGAGCGTGTCCGGCACGTTCCTCTGGGTCATCGGCATCCTCAACCTGCTCGTGCTCGTCGACATCGTCCGCATCTTCGTCGGCGTCAGGCGCGGGAGCTACGACCAGGAGCGTCTCGAGGAGCGCCTCCTCGACCGCGGCTTCATGAACCGCTTCTTCCTCGGCCGCCTCGCCCGCCGGATCACGAAGAGCTGGCACATGTACCCGCTCGGCGTGCTGTTCGGTCTCGGGTTCGACACTGCGACCGAGATCGGCCTGCTGGCGCTCGCTGCCGGCGTCGCGACGCACCACGTGCCGTTCCTGGCCGTGATCTCGCTGCCGCTCCTCTTCGCGGCGGGGATGAGCCTGATGGACACGGCCGACGGCGCCTTCATGTCGCACGCGTACGGCTGGGCGTTCGCGAGCCCGATCCGGAAGATCTACTACAACATCACCGTGACGAGTCTTTCGGTCGCGGTCGCGCTCGCGATCGGGACGGTCGAGCTCCTGCAGGTGGTCGCGCAGAAGCTGTCGCTCGACGGCGGGTTCTGGAGCTGGCTGAACGGACTCGATTTCGGCACGCTCGGCTACGGCATCGTCGGCCTCTTCGTCGTCACCTGGGCGATCGCCTACGGCGTCTGGAAGCTGCGCCGGATCGAGGAGCGCTGGACCGCCTACGCCGTCGGGTCCCGCGACCCTCGTTGAGCCCGCGCCGGGACGGGCGTAGACTCGCGCTCCGCTGCACCGGCACGCCCTCATGCTCGCGGCCTGCTCGTGCGTCGCCCTCTGCGTCGCGTCGTCTGCAGCCGCGGCGGGCCGGTCGCCGATGTACGTCGGGTTCTTCGACGACGCCGCCTTCCGCTGGCAGCCGGATCGGCACGCGAACCTCGACCTCGCCCGTGCCGAGGGCGCGAGGATCGTGCGCGCGCTCGTCGTCTGGGCGCGCGTCGCGCCGGTGCGGCCGAGACGGCCGGCGAGCCCGTTCGACCCGGCGTACCGGCTCGACGACGTCGACGAGCTCGTCCGGAACGCGCAGCAGCGCGGCATGCAGGTCCTGCTCACGATCTGGGGCACGCCGGCGTGGGCGAACGGCGGCAACGCGCCGAGCGTCGCGCCGACGAGCGCGAGCGACCTGCGCGACTTCGCCCACGCGCTCGCGGCGCGCTTCTCCGGACGCTACGCGAGCTTCCCGTTCGTACGCTTCTTCTCCGTCTGGAACGAGCCCAACTCGGGGCTCTTCCTCAGCCCCCAGTTCGACGAGCGCGGGCGTCCGGCCGCGCCGCGCACCTACGCGGCGCTCGTCACCGCTGCCTATGCCGGCATCAAGAGCGCGAGCCCGCGCGCGTTGGTCGCGGCCGGGGAGACGGCGCCTCGCGGCGACGACCGGCATGTGAGCGGGATCCACGACCGCGAGTCGCCGCTCGCGTTCGCGCGGCTCGTCGCCGCGGCCGACCCGCGGCTGCCCTTCGACGCCTGGGCGCACCATCCGTACCCCCGCACCGACCTGCAGCCCCCAGGCGCAGCGCAGCCGCGGCCGGACGTCGGTCTCGCCGACCTCGGCGAGCTCTCGTCGGCGCTCGCGCGGTGGTTCCACCGCACTTAGGTCCGGCTCTGGGTGACCGAGTTCGCGTACCGCACGAGCCCGCAGATCGCCGGCGCGGCGCCGTACCGGCTGCAGGCGTCGTACCTGGCGCAGGCGATCCGCCTCGCGCGCGAGCAGCCGAACGTCGACATGTTCGTCTGGTTCGGCTTTCGCGACACGCGCCACGGCACGTGGAAGAGCGGCCTCCTCGACGTGACCGGCCGACCGAAGCCGTCGCTGGCGACGTTCGCGACGGCCGCGAACTGCTACCGGCTCGTCGCCGACCCGTGCGTCCAGGCGGGTGGGAAGCTGACGATCGAGGGCGACGGTGGACCCGACACGTTCGGCTCGGGCCTCGCGCTCTCCGGCGACGGCACGACGGCCGTGGTCGGCGCGCCCGGCGCGAACGGCAACCTCGGCGCGGCCTGGGTCTACACTCGCAGCGGCTCGAGCTGGAGCCGCGGTGCCGAGCTGCTGCCGGCCGACGAGACGGGTGCGGCCCGCGCCGGTGCCCGGGTCGCCCTCTCCGCCGACGGGAAGACGGCCGTCCTCGGCGGCCCCTGGGACGACGGCGGCGTCGGCGCCGCCTGGGTCTTCGTGCGCACCGCGGGCGGCTGGACGGCGGAAGGGCCGAAGCTCGTGGCCGCCGACCCGAGCGGCGTCCGCTTCTTCGGCGCCGCCGTGGCGCTCTCGGCCGACGGCTCGACCGCGCTCGTCGGCGCCCACGGCGACGGCGTCGGGGCGGCCTACGTCTTCGCCCGGTCCGCCTCGGGCTGGTTGCAGACCGCGAAGCTCGTCGCGAACGACGAGAGCGGCGCCGGTCGCTTCGGCGTCAGCGTCGCCCTCTCGGGAGACGGCGGCACCGCCCTCGTCGGCGGCTGGAACGACGACGGTGGCCCGGGAGCGGCGTGGGTGTTCGTCCGCTCGCCCTGGGGCTGGCTGCAACAGGGCCCGAAGCTCGTCCCGAACGACGCGTCGGGCGCCGCCGCGTTCGGCGACAGCGCGGCGCTCTCCGCCGACGGCTCGACCGCGCTCGTCGGCGGGGAGGTCGACCGCGGCGTCGCCGGCGCCGCCTGGGTGTTCGTCCGCGCGCACGGGGCGTGGGTGCAGCAGGGCCCGAAGCTGACCGCGCGCGGCGAGAACGGAACCGTCTACTTCGGCAAGAGCGTCGCGCTGTCGGCCGACGGCTCGACGGCGCTGATCGGCGCGAGCGGCGACGACGCCGGCGCGGGCGCGGCCTGGGTGTTCGGCCGCAGCGGCTCGACCTGGGCGCCCGAGGTGGGGAAGCTGACCGGCTCCGGCGCCGCGGGCGCAGCCGCCTTCGGCAAGGCAGTGGCGCTCGCCGCCGACGGCGACTCGGCTCTCGTCGGCGGTCCTCTCGACGGCCAGAACGTCGGTGCGGTCTGGACGTTCGTCAGCTCGCCGCTGGCAGGTCGGTAGCTATCGCGACGCGACCGGCCGCGTCGCGGCGACGGCGTCGAGCTGGTTCGCGCGGTAGAGCACCGCCGCCTCGGCCGTGCGGGCGGCACGCGCGTCGTGGTGAGCGGCGACGCAGTGGAGGAGCTCGGCGAGCCTTGCCGCCGACAACCCCTCCGCCCGCGCTTCGATCAGCCGCAGCCCGAGGTGGACGTGACCGAGCAGACGACCCTCGTCGGTCGGCGTGAACGCCGGTCCGCGCGAGAGCTCGGCCGTGCGGCCGACGTCGTGGACGAGCGCGGCGGCGACGAGCAGCTCGCCGCGCAGGCGCGGATGAAGCTGTGCCGTCTCGCGGCAGAGCGTCGCGACGCCGACGGTGTGCTCGAGGAGGCCGCCGGCGTACGAGTGGTGGTCGTCCGGCGTCGCCGGGTGGGCGGCGAGGTCGCAGCCGGCCAGCACCCCCCGCACCGTCGCCGTGAGGCCTCGGTCGGTCAGCTCGCCGACGAGGAACTCGAGGAAGCCATGCAGCTCGTCGGTGTCGCGTCTCGCGGCCGGAGTCAGCGACGCGGGGTCGACCTGCGCAGCCTCGAGCGTGCGCACGTCGAGCTGCAGGCGGTCGCGAAAGCGCTCGACGCGACCGAGCACGCGCACTGCGTCGCCCTCGTCGAAGCGCCGGTCGAGGAGGTCGACGTCGTTCCAGACGCGCGCGTCGATCCGCCCGCTCGGGTCGACGAGCTCGAGCGCGAGGAACGGCGCCCCGGCCTTCGTCCGCAGCTTCCGCTTCGTTCTGACCGCGAAGACGCCTTCGACGACGCGGTCCTCGCTCAGCTCCGAGATCACCGCCGCCACTCTAAGCTAGCCTCCGGTCGTGCCCAGCGTCTCGCCGTTTCGCGCGCTCCGGTACGACGAGGCGGTAGCCGGGCCGCTCGCCGAGCTCGTCGCGCCGCCGTACGACGTGATCGACGCCGAGGCCCGTGCCCGCTATCGCGCGCGCAACCCGCACAACGTCGTCCACCTGACGCTGCCGGACTCGCCGGCGGCGGCCGGGCGCGCGCTCGCCGACTGGCGCGCGCAGGGCGTGCTGCGCGAGGAGGAGCCGGCGCTCTGGTTCGTGGCGCAGGACTACGTCGGCCCGGACGGTGTCGCGCGTACGCGCGAAGGGGTCGCCGGTGCAGTTGCGGCGACGCCGTACGGCGAGGGCCGGGTGCTGCCGCACGAGCGCACGCACGCGGGCCCCAAGGAGGAGCGGCTCCAGATCCTGCGGGCGACGCGCACGCAGCTCGAGCCGATCTTCCTGCTCTACGACGCCGACCCCTTGGTCGGGCGGCCGGATGGCGAGCCGGCGCTCGACGTCGAGGAGGGCGGCGTCCGGACACGGCTGTGGCGCCTGCCGGCCGAGGAGCTCGAGCTCGAGACGCCGTTCCTGATCGCCGACGGCCATCACCGCTACGAGACCGCCGTCGCGTTCCGCGCCGACGATCCGGCAGCGACGCACACGTTCGCCGTCGTCGTCTCGTCGCGCTCGCCGGGGCTCGAGATCTTCCCGACGCACCGTCTCGTCCGGCGCCTCGCCGCCGAGCCGGCGCTGCAGCCCGCCGGCACGTGGGATCGGAGCTGCCTCGCGCTCTACCGCGGCGGGCGGTACTTCCGCGTCGAAGCGGACGACGAGCTCGACGCGCGCGCGGTCGAGCGCTACGTACGGAACGGCGTTCGCTACACGCCTGATGCCGAGGAGGCGGTCGCCGCGGTCGACCGCGGCGAGGCCGAGGCTGCGTTCCTTCTGCGCGCGCCCAGCGTCGCGCAGGTGGCGGCGTTCGCGGCGCGGGGCGAGACGATGCCGCAGAAGTCCACGTTCTTCTACCCGAAGCTGACCTCCGGCCTCCTCTTCTTCCCGGTATGAACTGGCTCGAGCGGTGCCGCGCCGCCGTCGCCGACGTGAAGACCGTGCTCGCGGAGATGCCCGACCGCGACGAGCGCGAGCGGCCGATCCGCAAGGGCAAGGGCGGCGACATGACGGCGGCGCTCGACGAGGCGGCGGAGACCGCGGCGCTGCGGCACTTCGACCACGACGACGTGCGGATCGTCTCGGAGGAGATCGGCGTCAAGGGCAGCGGCCGCTACCAGGTCCTCGTCGACCCGATCGACGGCTCGCAGAACGCCGAGCGCGGCATTCCGTACTTCGCGCTCTCGGTCGCCGTCGCCGACGGCGACACGATCGACGACGTCTTCTTCGGCTACGTGTTCGACTTCGGCGCGAGCGAGGAGTGGTATGCCGTCCGCGGCGAGGGGGCGTTCCTCGACGGCGAGCCGCTGACGGGGGAGCCGAAGGGCGAGATCGAGATGCTCTCGCTCGAAGCGACGAAGGCGACGCTCGTCCGCGAGAGCCTCGATGCGCTCGCGCCGCTGACCGATCGCGTGCGCGTGATGGGGGCACAGGCGCTCAGCTACTGCCACCTCGCCGCGGGGCGGACGGACGCGGTCGTCTGCCTGAAGCCGTCGCGGCCGGTCGACTTCGCGGCCGCGCAGCTGATCGTCCGCGAGCGCGGCTTCGCGTTCGAGCTCTTCGACGCGCCCCCGCTGGGCGCGTCGCCACTCGACCTGACGGCACGTTCGCGGGTCGTCGCCGCGGGGAACACGCAGTTGTGTCGCACGATCGCGACGGCGCTCACCGGCTGAGGCGGCGCTTGTCGACGCCGTCCTCAGGACGTGCGGGCTTTGCCCGTGCGTCCGTCTGCGTCGCCATCCGGGACCGCATGACATGGCTCACGCGCTGAGGGTGGGCTGCTCGGGCTGGAACTACGCCCACTGGCGGCACGGCGTCTTCTATCCCGAGCGCTGTCCGCCGGCGCGATGGCTTCGCTACTACGCGCAGTTCTTCGACACCGTCGAGCTGAACAACACGTTCTACCGCCTGCCGCGCACGGCCGCCGTCGCACGCTGGGTGGCCGAGTCTCCGCGCGACTTCGTCTTCGCCGTCAAGGTGAGCCGCTACGTCACGCACGTCAAGCGGCTGCTCGACACGGAGCAACACCTGCCGCTCCTCCTCGAGCGGATCGAGCCGCTCCTCCGCTCCCCGAAGCTCGGCCCCCTGCTCTGGCAGCTGCCGCCGACGTTCCGGCGTGACGACGAGCGCCTCGCTGCGGCACTCGACGTGTTTCCGCGCTCGCTCCGCCACGCGCTCGAGTTCCGGCACGAGAGCTGGTTCACGCCCGACGTGATGGCGCTGCTCCGGGAGCGCAACGTCGCGCTCGTGATCGCCGATCGCCCCGAGATCGCGTCGTTCCAGACGCACGAGCTCACCGCCGACTTCACCTTCGTCCGCTTCCACCACGGCTCGCGAGGGCTGCGCGGCAACTACTCCGACGTGGAGCTCGACGAGTGGGCGGAGCGGATCCGCCGCTGGCACGACCGCGGCGACGTCTTTGCGTACTTCAACAACGACTGGGAGGGCTTCGCGATTCGCAACGCACTTGGACTGAAGGCGCGCCTCGGCGTAGCATCGTCCGGTGCGCGCGATCCAGACACCGGACGGGCGCACGCTCACCGCCCGTGAGGCGGGCGATCCCGCCGGCTTCCCCGTCCTCTGCATCGCCGGCACGCCGGGTTCGAGCGTGATGGCGCCGGCACACGAGCGCGATGCGGAGGAGCGCGGGATCCGCCTGTTCTCCTACGACCGGCCCGGCTACGGCGGCTCGACACGCCACGAAGGCCGCCGCGTCGCGGACTGTGCGGCCGACATCGCGACGGTCTGCGACGCGCTGGACATCGACCGGCTCTGCGTCTGGGGGATCTCGGGCGGCGGCCCACACGCGCTCGCCGCGGCCGCACTCCTCCCGGACCGCGTTCTCGCCGCCGCCTCGCTCGCCTCGGTCGCGCCGTACGACGCCGACGGGCTCGACTTCCTCGCCGGCATGGGCGAGCTGAACGTCGAGGAGTTCGGCGTCGTGCTCGAGGGCGGTGAGGCCCACCGCGAGTCGATGGAACGGCAGCGGGCCGGCCTCCTCGCGGCGGAGCCCGGCGAGCTCGTCGAGCTGTGGCAGACGCTGCTCGGGCCGGCCGACCGTGACGTCGCGACCGGCGACTTCGCGGCGGAGCTGCTCGACCACATGCGCGCCGGCATCGAGCCGGGCGGCGACGGCTGGCTCGACGACGACGTCGCGTTCGTCACGCCGTGGGGGTTCGATGTGGCATCGATCACCGTCCCGGTGCTGCTCTGGCAGGGCGAGCAGGACCGCTTCGTCCCGCGCGCACACGGCGAATGGCTCGCCGCGCGCATCCCGGGCGTCGACGCGCGCTTCACGGCAGACGACGGCCACCTGACGCTCGCGGTGCGGCGTGTCCCGGAGGCCCACGGCTGGCTGCTGGAGCGCGCTACGCTCCGGGCCGATGCCCACGTCTGACGCAGTCGTCGCCGCGCTCGGCAATGTGATCGACCCCGAGCTGCGTCGCCCCGTGACGGAGCTCGACATGGTTCGCGACGTCACGGTCGACGGCGGCGACGTCGCAGTCCGCCTGGCGCTCACCGTTGCCGGCTGCCCGCTGCGGTCGTCGTTCCAGGAGCAGGTGGCGAAGGAGGTCGGCGCGGTCGAAGGCGTCACGTCGGTACGGCTCGACTTCGACGTGATGACGCCCGAGGAGCGCGCGGCGCTGACGTCGAAGCTTCGCGGCGGCCGTCCGGCGGACGACAAGGCGATCCAGCTCGAGCCGACGACGCGCGTCATCGCGGTCGCGTCCGGCAAGGGCGGTGTCGGCAAGTCGTCGGTCACGGTCAATCTCGCAGCGGCGCTCTCGACGCTCGGCCGCCGCGTCGGCGTGCTCGACGCCGACATCTACGGCCATTCGATTCCGCACATGCTCGGCCTGCGTCAGAAGCCGGTGCTCGTGGACCGGCTGATGATCCCGCCCGTGAAGCACGACCTGAAGCTGATGTCGATCGGCTTCTTCCTCGACGACAACGAGCCGTTGATGTGGCGCGGCCCGATGCTGCATCGCGCGCTCGAGCAGTTCCTGCAGGACGTGCACTGGGGCGATCTCGACGTGCTCGTCGTCGACATGCCCCCCGGCACGGGTGACGTGTCGATCTCGCTGGGGCAGATGCTGCCGCGTGCGGAGGCGCTCGTCGTGACGACGCCGCAGCCGCTTGCGCAGGAGGTCGCGAGCCGCGCTGCGGCGATGGCGCTGAAGACGGGCATGCAGCTCGTCGGCGTCGTCGAGAACATGACCTCCGATGTCTTCGGCTCGGGCGGCGGCGAGCGCCTCGCGACGCAACTCGGGGCTCGGCTGCTCGGGAAGATCCCGCTCGACGCGCGGCTTCGCGAGGCCGCCGACGCCGGCGTGCCGCTCGTCCTCTCGGATCCCACGTGCGAGCCGGCGCAGGCGATCTTCGAGCTTGCGCGCACGCTCGACGCGACGCGCGCCGCCGGCTTCACGAAGACGCTGCCGCTTGTCTCCTGACGAAGCCCGCGCCCGGCTGTCCGGGCTCGGCTTCGACGAGGAGGCAGTCACCGTGCTCTTCGACCACTTCTCCGCGGCCGAGGCATCCGGCCGCTCCGGTCACGGCTTCCGCCGGATCGAGTGGCTCGAGACGTGGGCGGCGCTCCGGCCCGAGGCGCGGCCGCGCCGCGCGGTCGCCGAAACCGCGTACGAGCGCTGGCGGGGCGACGGCGCGGTCGGGTACCTCGTCCTCGACGCCGTCGTCCGCGCGCAGCTCGCGGAGCCGCCGGCGCACGCGCGTGTGGTCGTCTGTGACGACGCGTTCCCCACCGGCGTGCTGGGCCACTGGGTGCGTCGTCTCGCCGAGGGCGGCCTCGTGGCGCTGCTGACGGCGACGTCGCCACGCCGGCTCGGGCACCCGGCCGGCGGGCCGCGGCTGACGGGCACGAACCCGCTGGCGATCGCGGTGCCGTCGTCCGACGGCAGTCCGGTCGTCGTCGACGTCTCGATGGGGAACCTCACCTACGGCGACGTGCTCGCCGGGCGCGCACGCGAGGACGAGCTCGCGCCGTTCGGCGGCGAGCACGCGCACAAGGCGTTCGCGCTCGCGGTCGGGCTGCAGCTGCTCGTCGACGCGCTCACGCCCGGCGACGCATTCGGCGCAGTGCTGCTCGTCGCGCGGCCGGAGGCGGATCCGGTGCCGGCATTCCGCGAGCTGGCGGCGGGTGTTCGCCTGCCGGGAGGCCGCTAGAC
>DASRGD010000098.1:0-12498 GCA_035651195.1 Gaiellaceae bacterium
CCAGACCTCGGGGGCGAGCGACGCGCCGACGCGCCCGGCCCAGAGCGTCACGCGTCGAGCTCCAGGAGCTCGGTCGGCGGGGCGATCCGGAGCCGTCGCTGTTCTGCCAGGGCATGCTGCGTGTCGGCGATGTCGTTCACCTGCACGGCGAGCTGGCCGATGCGGTCGGCGGCGCTGAACGCGGTCGACGAGCGCTCCATCGAGAGCCGCTCCGGGTCGTACGTCACCGCCTCGCCGCCCGTGTCGAGGATCGTGTAGTCGTCGCCGCGGCGCAGCTCGATCGTCACCTCGCCGGTGACGACGGCGGCGACCCAGCGCTGCAGCGAGTCGCGCAGCATCAATGCCTGCGGGTCGAACCAGCGGCCCTCGTACAGCAGCCGTCCGAGGCGGCGGCCGTTCGTCGCGTACTGCTCGAGCGTCGCCTCGTTGTGGATCGCGGTCAGCAGCCGCTCGTAGGCGACGTGGAGCAGCGCCATCCCGGGCGCCTCGTAGATGCCTCGGCTCTTCGCCTCGATGATCCGGTTCTCGATCTGGTCCGACATGCCGAGCCCGTGTCGGCCGCCGACGTCGTTCGCCCGGCGGATCGACTCGACCGGGTCGCCGACGGGCAGCCCCTGCTCGAACCGGACGGTGACGACCTCGGGCTCGATCTCTTGCTCCCAGAAGCGGACGCCCATGATCGGCTCGACGATCTTCATCGACGTCTCGAGCAGCTCGAGGTCCTTCGCCTCGTGCGTCGCGCCGAGGATGTTCGCGTCCGTCGAGTACGCCTTCTCCGCGCCCTTGCTGCCGTGCGGGAGGCCGCGCGACTCGAGCCACTCGCTCATCTCGCGCCGACCGCCGAGCTCTGTGACGAATGCCT
Source organism: Gaiellaceae bacterium (assembly GCA_035651195.1). Classification (GTDB taxonomy): domain Bacteria; phylum Actinomycetota; class Thermoleophilia; order Gaiellales; family Gaiellaceae; genus PALSA-600. The sequence goes on from DASRGD010000098.1 coordinate 863, forward strand.
CGTCGAGCCAGGGCTTGTAGATCCGGAGCGACGGGTTCGCGAGGAGGCCGTAGCGGTAGAAGCGCTCGATGTCGTTGCCCTTGTAGGTCGAGCCGTCGCCCCAGATGTCGACGTCGTGCTCGGCCATCGCGCGCACGAGCAGCGTGCCGGTGACGGCGCGGCCGAGCGGCGTCGTGTTGAAGTAGCGGCGGCCGGCGGTCTGGATGTGGAAGGCGCCGCACTGGAGCGCCGCGAGCCCTTCGCGTGCGAGCGCGTCCTTGCAGTCGACGAGGAAGGCCTCCTCGGCGCCGTACGTGCGCGCCTTCTCCGGAATCGCCGCCGCGTCCGGCTCGTCGTACTGCCCGAGATCGGCGGTGAACGCGTACGGGACGGCCCCGTGCTCGCGCATCCATGCGAGGGCGCAGCAGGTGTCGAGGCCGCCGGAGAAGGCGATGCCGACGCGCTCGCCCACGGGCAGCGAGCCGAGGATGACGCGGCCGTTGGCCGTCAATGCGCCTCGATGCTGGCGAGCAGCTCGGCGAGCTCGGCGCCGCCGCCGCCGTTGCGTGCGGCGACGAAGATCGTGTTGTCGCCGGCGACCGTGCCCGCGATCTCGGGCAGCTCGGCCTCGTCGATCGCGTCGGCGAGCGCGGCGGCGAAGCCGCGCGGCGTCTGGATCACGAGCAGCTCGCGCGTCGGCGTCATCCCGAGCGACCATTGCCGGAGCGCGTTCCGCAGCTGCTCGCGCCGGCGCAGGTCGGCGGCGCCCGGGAGCGCGTAGATCAGCTTGCCGTCGCCGTTCCGCACCTTGACCAGCCCGAGCTGCGCGATGTCGCGCGAGACGGTCGCCTGCACCGCGTCGATCCCCTCCGCGCGGAGCGCCTCGGCGAGCTCGGCCTGCGTCGAGAGGTGCTGCTCCTGCACGAGCCGGCGGATCGCCGCCTGGCGCTCGAGCTTCGTCGTCATGCGAGCACCTCGCGCAGGAGCTCGATCGCCTCGTCGGCCTCGTCGCTCGAAAGCGTGAGCGGCGGCGTGATCCGGAGCGCCGTCTCGCCGGCCGTGCCGACGAGCAGGCCGTGCTCGAGCGCCGCCCGGGCGACGGGCAGCGCCGGGCGGCCGAGCTCGAGCGCGAGCAGGAGGCCGGCGCCGCGCACGTCCTCGAAGGCGGCTTCGAAGCGCCGGCCGAGATCGCGCACGTGCGCGAGCAGGTCGTCGTCGACGGTGTCGACGACCGCGCATGCGGCCGCGCACGCGACCGGGTTGCCGCCGAACGTGGACGCGTGGTCGCCGGGGACGAATCCGCTCGGCACGCCGTCAGCGACGAGGAGCGCGCCGATCGGCAGGCCGTTCGCGAGCCCCTTCGCGAGCGTCAGCGCGTCCGGGCGGACACCGTGCCGCTGCCACGCGAAGAACTCGCCCGTGCGGCCGACGCCCGTCTGCACCTCGTCGAAGACGAGCAGCGCGCCGTGGCGGTCGGCGAGCTCGCGCGCCTCGCGCAGCGTCTCGGCGCTGAGCGGATGCACGCCGCCCTCGCCCTGCACCGGCTCGAGCACGATCGCCCCGGTTTGCGGGCCGACGTGGTCGGCGAGCGTCTCGGCCGTCGCGAAGCGTGCGCCGGGCACGAGCGGCTCGAACGGCTTCTGCTTCGCCGGCTGGCCCGTGATCGAGAGCGCGCCCAGCGTGCGGCCGTGGAACGAGCCTTCGAGCGCGACGAGCTCCCGCCGTCCGGTTACCTTCCGCGCCCATTTGATCGCCGCCTCGACCGCCTCGGTGCCCGAGTTGCAGAAGAACGCGTGCGCGCCGCCGAACCGGTCGGACAGCTTCGTCGCGAGCTCCTCCATCGGCAGGGTCGAGTAGAGGTTCGAGACGTGCCAGAGTCGCTCGAGCTGCTCCTGCGCGGCCTCGAGCGGAGCGGGGTGGCGGTGCCCGAGGGAAACGACGGCGATTCCGGCGACGAGGTCGAGGTAGCGCTTCCCGTCCTCGTCGACGAGCCACGACCCCTCGCCGGCGACGAACGTCACCGGGAAACGCGCGTAGGTCGGCAGCAGCGGCGCCCCGATCCGGACGCTCACGGCGTCACACTCCCGTGACGGTGGCTGCCACCGGACGGGTCGCGGAAACGCTTGCGCCTCGCCGGGCTGTGGAACGTCTGTTGCGCTTCTGTGACGGCGGCTGCCGCCGGACACGACCGAAACGGACACCGGCTCACGCGGGCACCGCCGTTCGGCCGATCGACGCGGGGACGCCGCCTCGCGCGGCGGTGACCGCGGCGCCGAGCTTCGGGATGATCCCGCCCTGCAGCGTGCCGCCGTCGAGGAGCTCGGTCGCCGTCTCGACGTCGATCTCGTCGACGACGCGGCCATCGAGGATCAGCCCGTCGACGTCGGTGAGGAAGAGGAGACGGTCGGCGCCGAGCCCGAGCGCGAGCGTGGCGGCAGCCTCGTCGGCGTTGACGTTCAGCGGCCCGACGGCGACCGGAGCGACGACCGGGATCAACCCGTCCGCGAGCGCCTCGAGCACCGCCTGTGGCCGCGACGGCACCGGGTCGCCGACGTGGCCGAGCTCCGGCACGGGCCGCGCCTCCAGGCCGATCTCGTCCCCGATCAACCCCACCGCCCGCGGGCCGATCGCGTCGCACAGCGCAGCGTTGACCGCCGCGAACGACGCGCGTACGACCGCGACCGCCTCGGCAGACGTGACCCGGCGGCCGCCGACGAACTCGACGGGAATCCCCGCCCGTGCCATCTCGACCGAGATCTGGGGTCCCGCCCCGTGCACGACGCACACCTGGTCGCGCGCCGCGAGCTCGAGCACAGCCGACGCCGAGGCGCTCGCGACCGAGCCGCCGACCTTGACGACGATCACGTTCGGTAGTCCGCGTTGATGCGGACGTAGTCGTAGGAGAGGTCGCTCGTCAGGTATCCGGCGGAGCCCGAGCCGAGCCCGAGATCGAGCTCGATCGTGCAGCTCGGTCCCGAGACGTCGGGCTCGACGCCGACCGGCGCGCCGCGCTCGAGCACGACCGTGCCGTTGTACCGGAGCGTGATCAGCTCCGGATCGACCTCGGCGTAGCCGCCGTTCCACGGCGCCGAGCCTGCGGCCATCAGCACGCGGCCCCAGTTCGCGTCGTGACCGAAGAGCGCCGTCTTGACGAGCGGCGACGTCGCGATCCGCCGCGCGATCGCCTTCGCCTGCACGTCGTCCGCCGCGCCGGTGACGTTGATCTCGGCGAGCACGGTGATTCCCTCGCCGTCGGCGACGACCTGCCGGGCGAGATCACGGCATGCCTCGCGCAGGGCACCCGCGAACGCGGCGTCGTTCCGCGCGCACCCGCTCGCGCCGTTCGCGAGCAGGATCACCGCGTCGTTCGTCGACGGCTCGCCGTCGACCGAAATCGCGTTGAACGTCTCGGCGACCGCCGGCCGCAGGAGCTCGGTCGCCTCGCCCGGCTCGAGTGGGTAGTCCGTCGTCAGCACCGCGAGCATCGTCGCGAGGTCGGGGTGGATCATCCCCGAGCCCTTCGCCATCCCGCCGACCGTGAATCCGTCGCCCGCGACGACCGTCGTCTTGGGGTGCGTGTCGGTCGTCATGATCGCCTCGGCCGCGTCGCCGCCGCCGTCGGGCGACAGCGCCGCCGCAGCGGCGGCGACGCCGGGGAGGAGGCGGTGCAGCGGCAGGCGCGCGCCGATGACCCCCGTCGACAGCAGGAGCACCTGCTCCGCGTCGAGCCCGAGCAGCCGGCCGGCTTCGGCGGCCGTCGCCTCGGCGTCGAGCTTGCCGCGCTCGCCGGTGGCGGCGTTCGCGACGCCGGAGTTGATCACGACCGCCTGCGGCTCCGTCAGCTCGAGGTGCGCCCGGTCGACCTGCAGCGGCGCCGCCTGCACGCGGTTGCGCGTGAACATCGCGCCGCCGGTCGCCGGCACGAGCGAGCGGACGATCGCCACGTCCTTCCGGTCGGCCCGGCGAATGCCGGCCGCGACGCCGGCGGCGACGAAGCCTGTCGCCGCGGTCACGCTCACACCGGCACCCCCTGCAGGCGCAGCCCCGCCGTCTCGGGCAGGCCGAGCGCGATGTTCGCGTTCTGCACTGCCTGGCCCGCCGCGCCCTTGCCGAGGTTGTCGAGCGCGCAGATGACGATCTTCGTGCCCGTCGCGCCGTCCTCGAAGACGCCCAGCTCCGCTGCGTCCGTTCCCTGGACGCGCGACAGCTCCGGCGTGACGCCCTCGGGCAGGACGCGGACGACCTCGCTCGAGCCGTACGCCGCCTCGAGCAGCGGCCGCAGCTCAGCCGCCGAGCGCACGTAGCACGTCGCGAGCAGGCCGCGCCGCAGCGGCAACAGGTGCGGCACGAACGTCACCGGGAAGCCGAGCACCTGCTCGATCTCCGGCGCGTGCCGGTGCGCACCGACCGCGTACGGCGAGAAGTTCTCCAGCACGTGCCCCGCGTGCGAGCGCTCGCGGAGCGCGCGGCCGGCGCCGGTCATCCCCGACTTGGCGTCGACGACGGCGCCGTCGATCGCCTCCACGAGCGGCGCGAGCGCGAGCAGCGCGGCGGTCGCGTAGCAGCCCGGGTTCGCGATCAGCCGCCCCTCCGGCGGCGTCACCTCGGGCAGTCCGTAGCTCCAGGCGCCGGGCGCCGTCCCGTACCAGCGGGTCGCGACGGCGTCGTCGCGCAGCCGGTGCGCGCCGGAGAGGTCGACGACGACGGCGCCGTCCGGCGGCGAGAAGGCCGCCGAGGCCGCGTGGTCGAGGCAGAGGAAGATCACGTCGGCGCCCGCGAGCGCGGCCTCGGCGTTCGGGACGAATGTCGGCAGCCGGCCGTTCAGCCGCGGGTCGAGCGCCGCCGCTGGCCGCCCGGCGAGCGAGTCCGAGCCGAGCGCGACCGGCTCGAGGTCGGGATGGCCGAGCAGCCGGTCGAGGGTCTCCTGCCCCGTATAGCCGGCGGTACCGAGGATCGCAGCCGTGAGCACATGCGTATTATGCAGGAGGATGCAATCTATGCAGCACCTCGTGCTCGAGGACGGCACGGTCTTTCCGGGGGTCGGCGTCGGCGCGCCCGGCGTCGCCGCGGGCGAGGCCTGCTTCACCACGGCGATGACCGGCTACGAGGAGGCGGTCACCGACCCGAGCTACGTGGCGCAGGTCCTCTGTTTCGCGTACCCGCTGATCGGCACCTACGGCGTCGACGAGCGGCGGGTCGAGTCGGATCGCGTCCAGTGCGAAGGCGTCGTCATGCGCGACGTCCGGCCGGAGTTCGCCGGGTGGCTGCGCGCACACGGTGTCGTCGCGCTCGCAGGCCTCGACACGCGCACGCTCGTCCGCAGGATCCGCGACGGCGGCGTGCTCCGCTGCGCGCTCGGCGACGCCCCGGTCGAGGAGCTGCATGCGCGCGCGCTCGCCGAGCCGCCGATCGACGGCCGTCCGCTCGGCCGGCACACGTGGCTCGACGAACCGTACGTCGTCGGCGTCGGGCCGCGCGTCGTCCTCGTCGACCTCGGCTGCAAGCGCTCGATCCCCCGCCGGCTCGCCGCCGCGGGTCTCGAGGTGGTCGTCGTCCCCGGCACCTGGGCGGCCGAGGCGATTCTCGAGCGCGAGCCGCGGGTGGTCATGATCGGCAACGGCCCCGGCGACCCGTCGGTGCTGACGGGGCAGGTCGACACGATCCGCGACCTGCTCGGGCGCGTGCCCGTGTTCGGCATCTGCCTCGGCCACCAGCTGCTCGGGCTCGCGCTCGGGCACGACACGTTCAAGCTGCCGTTCGGCCATCGCGGCGCCAACCACCCCGTGCGCGACCTCGCGACCGGGCGCGTGCTCGTCACCGTCCAGAACCACGGCTACGCGGTCGAGGCCGACGACGACGTCTCGCACGTCTCGCTCAACGACGGCACCGTCGAGGGGCTCGCCGGCGACGGCTTCTGGAGCGTGCAGTTCCACCCCGAGGCTTCTCCCGGGCCGCTCGACGCACTTCCGTTCTTCGACCAGCTCGCCGAGACGTGCCGAAGCGCGCCGACCTTCGCTCGATCCTGATCATCGGCTCCGGCCCGATCCGGATCGGGCAGGCGTGCGAGTTCGACTACTCCGGCGCGCAAGCCTGCCGCGTGCTGCGTCGCGAGGGCTTCCGCGTCGTGCTCGTCAACTCGAACCCGGCGACGATCATGACCGACCCCGAGTGGGCGGACGCGACGTACCTCGAGCCGCTCGACGCCGACACGATCGCCGAGGTGATCGAGCGCGAGCGGCCGGACGCGATCCTGCCGACGCTCGGCGGGCAGACGGCGCTCAACCTCGCGGTCGAGGTCGCGCACCTCGGCGTCGAGCTGATCGGCGCCGACCTCGACGCGATTCGCCGCGCCGAGGACCGCGAGCTCTTCCGCGAGACGGTGCGCGCTGTCGGCCTGCCGGTCCCGCGCAGCGTGATCGCGCGGACGCCCGATGTCGACTTCTCCGTGCCGGCGATCGTGCGGCCGGCGTTCACGCTCGGCGGCACCGGCGGCGGGATCGCGCACACCGCCGACGAGCTGCGCGCGGCGATCGCGCACGGGCTCGAGACGAGCCCGATCGGCGAGGTGCTCGTCGAGGAGTACCTCTCCGGCTGGCAGGAGCACGAGCTCGAGGTGATGTGCGACGCGCGCGGCAACGCCGTCGTCGTCTGCTCGATCGAGAACCTCGACCCGATGGGCGTCCACACCGGCGACTCGTGGACGATCGCGCCGCAGCAGACGCTGCCGGACCTCGCGTACCAGCGCCTCCGCGACGCCGCGTTCGCGACCGCGCGCGCGGTCGGGGTCGCGACCGGCGGCGCCAACGTGCAATTCGCGGTCGATCCGGAGACGCACGAGTTCCGGCTGATCGAGATGAACCCGCGCGTCTCGCGCTCGTCGGCGCTCGCGTCGAAGGCGACGGGGTTCCCGATCGCAAAGCTCGCGGCGCTGCTCGCGGTCGGCTACACGCTCGACGAGCTGCCGAACGACATCACCGGCAAGACGACGGCGGCATTCGAGCCGGCGCTCGACTACGTCGCCGTCAAGGCGCCGCGATTCGACTTCGAGAAGTTCCCGGAGACGCCGAGGCGGCTTGGCGCCGAGATGCGGTCCGTCGGCGAGGCCCTCGGCCTCGGCCGCACGTTCACCGAGGCGTTCGTGAAGGCGATGGCAGGACGCGAGGCACCGCCGCCGGACCTGCCGAGCGACGACGCGGCGCTCGTCGGGCGCGCGGCCGAGGCCGTGCCCGAGCGGTGGGACCTGCTGCTCGAGTGCGCGCGCCGCGGCCTCGACCTGCCCGGCATCCACCCGTACTTCGCCGCCCGGCTGCGCGAGATCGCGGCCGCCGAGACGGCGCCTGCCGGGCGCAACGGGCGGCCGCGGCGGCTCGCGGTCGACTCGTGCGCCGGCGAGTTCGAGGCGCGGACGCCCTACTACTACGTCACCTACGAGGGCGAGGACGAAGGGCCGCAGCCGTCTGGACGTGCCGTCGTCGTCCTCGGCGGCGGTCCGAACCGGATCGGACAGGCGATCGAGTTCGACTACTGCTGCGTCCACGCGGCGCAGGCGCTCCGCAGGCACGGCTACGAGGCGGTCCTCGTCAACTCGAACCCGGAGACCGTCTCGACCGACTACGACACGAGCGACCGGCTCTATCTCGAGCCGCTCGTCGAGCGAAGCGTGCTGGCGGTGTGCGAGCTCGAGCAGCCGGTCGGCGTCGCCGTCTCGTTCGGCGGCCAGACGCCGCTCCGGCTCGCGCCCGCCCTCGCCGCTGCCGGCGTGCCGCTCCTCGGCGACCCGCTCGCCGCCATCGACGCGGCCGAGGACCGGGCGCGATTCGCCGCGCTCGCCGGCCACCTCGCACCGGAGTGGGGTGCGGCCGCAGACGCCGACGAGGCGCGCGCGATCGCCGAGCGGATCGGCTACCCGGTGCTCGTCCGGCCGCACCACGTCCTCGGCGGCCGCGGCATGCACATCGCTTATAACCAGGACGAGCTCGCCCGGGCGTTTGATCCCGAGACGCGTAGCGTTCTCGTCGACCGCTACGTCGAGGGCGCCGTCGAGCTCGACGTCGACGCGCTCTGCGACGGCGAGGACGCGTGGGTGGCGGCGATCCTCGAGCACGTCGAGCCGACGGGCGTCCACTCGGGCGACTCCGCGTGCGTGCTGCCGGGGCCGTCGGTGACCGAGGCGCTCGAGCGCGAGCTGCGGGAGATCGCGAGCACGATCGCGCGCGGGCTCGGGGCGCGCGGGCTCCTCAACCTGCAGCTCGCCTACGCGGAGGGGCAGCTCTGGGTGCTCGAGGCGAACCCGCGCGCGTCGCGGACCGTGCCCTTCGTCGCCAAGGCGACAGGCGTCCCGCTCGTCGAGCACGCGGTGCGGCTGCTGCTCGGCGAGCCGCTCGCCGCGCTCGGCCTGCCGGAGCGCGTCGCGCCGACACGCGCGTGGGCGAAGGAGGCGATCTTCCCCGCCGAGCGCTTCTCCGGCGCCGGCAAGCGCGGACCGGAGATGCGCTCGACGGGCGAGGTGATGGCGGGGGGCGCGACGCCGCACGAGGCGTACGCCCGCGCCCTTCGTGCCGCCGGCCGCGGCCGGCGCGGCGGCCGGATCGGGCCGCCGCTGCAGGCCGTCGGCTAGACGATCGGTCGACGATCGGTCGATCGTCTGTCGTCGAGCTCGGTCAGTCGCCGCACGCGCATCAGGCTGCCTCGAGCGCGAGCGCGGCCTCGACCGGCTCCTCCTGCTGCGCGCGCGGCCGCGACTCGACGAACGCCGCGGCGATGACGGCCGCGAGGGCGATCAGCGCCGCGAGCACGTAGAAGGTGACCTCGAACCCGTGCGTGAGCGCGCCGCCGCTGAGCGCGTTGGTGCCGGGGTGGACGTCGACCCAGCGCGTCGTGAACGTGGTCGCGATCGTCGTCGCCGCCGCGACGCCGATCGCCCCGCCGATCTGCTGGCTCGTCGTGAAGAGCCCCGAGGCGACGCCGGCGTCGGCCTGCTCGACGCCCGTCAGCCCGCCGATCACCATCGGCACGAACGAGAACGCGAGCCCGACGCCGCTGAGCAGGAACGCCGGGAACAGATCCCAGAAGTAGTGTCCGTGCACCGGTAGCCGTCCGTAGAGCACGAGCGCCGCCGCCGCCATCACCAGCCCGACCGGCAGCACCGGCCGGATGCCGACGCGCGTGACGAGCGCCTGGGCGACGTTCGAGAACAGGATGATCGAGAGCGTCAGCGCGATGTACGCGACGCCGGTCTTCAGCGCCGAGTAGTGGAGCACCTCCTGCATGTACAGCGTCAGGAGGAAGAACTGCGAGAACAGCGACGCGGCGACGAGCAGCTGCGTCACGTTCGAGACGGCGAGCGTCCGCAGGCGGAAGATCCGCATCGGCAGGAGGGGTGCGTGCGAGCGCAGCTCGACGACGACGAACGCCGCGAGCAGCACCGCCGACGCCGCGAGCAGGCCGATCGTCGAGGCCGAGCCCCAGCCGTGCTGCGTCGCGCGCGTCATCGCGTAGACGAGGACCATCAGGCCGCCCGTGATCGAGGCCGCCCCCGCGGCGTCGAAGTGGCGGTGGCCGAGGTCGGCGCGGCTCTCGCGCAGGATCACCGGCGCGAGCAGGAACAGGAGCGCGCCGACCGGCAGATTGATGAAGAAGATCCACGACCAGCCGAGCGAGCTCGTGAGGAGGCCGCCGAGCAGGACGCCGGCTGCGCCGCCGCTGCCCGAGGCCGCGCCCCAGACGCCGAGGGCGATGTTCCGCTCGCGTCCCTCGCGGAAGGTGGTGGTCAGGATCGAGAGCGCCGCCGGGGAGAGCAGCGCCGCGCCGAGCCCCTGCAGCGCGCGGAAGCCGATCAGCGACCCCTCCGACCATGCCAGGCCGTCGAGGAGCGAGCTGCCGGTGAAGAGCACGAGCCCGGCCATGAACAGCCGTCGCCGGCCGAGGAGGTCGGCGATCCGCCCGCCGAGCAGGAGCGCGCCGCCGAACAGGATCGCGTAGGCGGTCACGACCCACTGCAGGCTCTCCTGGGTGAAGTGGAGGTCGGTCCTGATCGAGGGGAGGGCGACGTTCACGATCGCGACGTCGAGCACGACCATGAACTGGGCCGCGACGACGACCGCGAGCGCGAGCCAGCGCCGCCGACCCTCGTCGCGGGCGGCAAGAGCAGGAACGTCTATCGTTTGCGAACTCATCAGATGTCCTCTCAAATCGTTGGCGATTGCAACGATAGCAGAACCAAACGGTGGGGCGCGCTACACTATTGCGCGATGATCCCGATCACCCCGCAGGCCTGTCTGCCGCAGGAGCTCGTCGCGAGCCCCGTCTTCCTGCTCGGGCGGCTGGGCTACGAGCTGAAGCGCCGGGCGACGGAGGATCTCGAGGCGGCAGGCTTCAGCCTCTACGACTACAGCGTGCTGGCGCTGCTCGCACAGGGCACGTGCGAGGGCCAGATGTCGATCGCGGACGTCCTCAGGCTCGACCGCAGCCAGCTCGTCGGCCTGCTCGACGGCCTGGAGGAGCGCGGCCTGGTCGAGCGCCGGCGCGACCCCAACGACCGCCGCCGCCACACCGTCAGCCTCACCGGCGAGGGCAAGCGGCAGCTCACGCGTCTGCGCGCGGTCGTCAAGCGCATCGAGGACGAGTTCCTCGCCCCGCTCGAGCCGTCGGCGCGCAGGCAGCTCCACGAGCTGCTCGTCGTGCTCGCGCGGCACCACGACGCCCGCTTCGCGCCGCCGGCCGCCGCCGTCGCCTAGCCCTCCACCGGTGGAGCGCCCGGTCCTCGAGGCGATCGAGTCCGCGGCCGCCGCGGGCGAGCAGGCCGCGGTCGCGACCGTCGTCGCGACGATCCGCTCCGCGCCGCGGCAGCCGGGCGCGAAGCTCGTCGTCACCGAGCGCGGGCGGCTCGTCGGCTCGGTCTCCGGCGGCTGTGTCGAGGCCGACGTCGCCGAGCGCGCCCGGGCGCTGTTCGCCGGCGCGCGGCCGGAGCTCGTCCACTACGGCGTCGCCGACGAGCAGGCCTGGGGGGTCGGGCTCGCCTGCGGCGGCGAGATCGACGTCTTCCTCGAGCGGGCCGACCCGGCGCTGTGGCGTTCGGTGCGCGCCCTGCTCGACGCCGAGCGGGCAGGGACGCTCTTCACGGACACGGCGACCGGGGAGAAGCGGCTCGTGCCGGGCGTCGCCGAGCGGACGCGGCTGCGCGAGGACGGCGTCTTCGTCGAGGCGGTCGAGCCGCCGCTCCGCCTCGTCGTCTTCGGCGCCACCGCCGCCGCCGAGCACCTCTGCGCCTACGGGCGGGAGCTCGGCTGGCGCACGACGGTCGTCGACTCGCGGCCGGGGCTGCTGACGCGCGAGCGGCTGCCGAGTGCCGGCGAGCTGGTCGAGGCGTGGCCGGACGAGGTCACCGACCGGATCGACGCGCGGACGGCGGTGGTCTCGACGACGCACGAGGAGCGGCTCGACCTGCCCGCGCTCGCGGCCGCGCTGCGGAGCGAAGCGCGCTACATCGGTGCGATCGGCTCGCGGCGCACCCAGGAGCGGCGGCGCGCCGCGCTCGCCGAGCAGGGCTTCACCGACTCCGAGCTCGAGCGCATCCACGGGCCCGCGGGGCTCGATCTCGGCGGCCGCGAGCCCGCGCAGATCGCGCTCGCGATCGCCGCCGAGATCGTCAGCTCGAC
>DASRGD010000099.1:0-18019 GCA_035651195.1 Gaiellaceae bacterium
GGCCTTCTGTCTGCCCGTCCTCCGAGGCGATCTCGTCGCGGATCTTCTCGAGTGACCGGCGGATCAGGCGCGACACGTGCATCTGCGAGATCCCGATCTGCTGCGCGATCTGCGACTGCGTCAGGCCGTCGAAGAAACGGAGGTGCAGAATCCGGCGCTCGCGCTCGTCGAGGACGCGGAAGCCCGGCTCGAGGACCGCCCGGTCCTCCGACACCTCGTACTGGTGCTCCTCCGAGCCGAGGGACTCGAGCGGGTCGAGGTCGTCGTCGTCCCCTCCGCCACCGCCCACCGACAGCGAGAGGGACGTATAGGCGCGACCGGACTCGAGCGCCTCGAGCACCGCCTCCTCCTCGACGCCCGCCGCCTGAGCGAGCTCGGGAATCGTCGGCGACCGCGCGAGCTGCACCGTCAGCTGCTCGACCAGCTTCGAGAGCTGCACGTTCAGCTCCTGCAGGCCGCGCGGAACGCGCACGGCCCAGCTCCGGTCGCGGAAGTGGCGCTTGATCTCGCCGATGATGTTCGGCGTCGCGTACGTCGTCAGCTCGACGCCCCTGTTCACGTCGAACCGGTCGATCGCCTTGATCAGGCCGATCGCGCCGATCTGGACGAGGTCGTCGAACTGCTCGCCCCGGTAGGCGTAGCGGCGGGCGAGCGAGCGCACGAGCGACATGTACTGCTCGATCAGCTGTTCCCGCGCCTGCAGGTCGCCCTGCTCGTGGTAGCGCCGAAGGAGGATCTTGTCGTTCTCAGCCACCGGTCTTCACCCGCTTCGTCAGCCGGACCCACTCGCCGTCGACGTCGACGTCGTCGACGACCGTCGCGAGCACGCGCTGCAGGCCGAGGTCGTCCTCGTCGGGCCGGTCGAGCTCGTCGACGACGTCGACGGGGCCGACGCGGGCTTCGACGATCCCGTCCCGGCTCGTGAGCACGACGGTCACGTCGCCGCCGGACTCGGCGAGCCCGAGCAGGGTGTCGAGGGCGATCTGCAGGTCCTCGAGCGCCTCGATCGTCAGGTCGAGGCGAAGCGCGAGGCCGCCGACGACGAGGTGAGCGACTCGGTGGAACTCACGGTCGGGTGGGATCGTGAGCGTGATCTCGTCAACCATGGGCTCGCCGCAGCTCCTCCTCGAAGTCCGCCTCCCGCCGGGCCGCGGCCTGCTTGCCGGCGTCCACGGCGCCGCGCCAGTTGCGGCGCGCGCGGAAGGACGCCCAGCCGTGGGAGATGCCAGTCGCGAGACCGGTCGCCTTCTGTACGGGTCGTTTGACCGCGAAGCTGACGGCGCGCACCGCCTCGTCGGCGTTCTGGACGGCGTCGACGGCGCTGTCCGTTGCCACTCCAACCTTGTCCAGCTCCGCGTTCACGCGGTCCACCGACCCTCCGACTTTCGCGATCACCGGTAGGAGCTCGCGCTCCGTACCCCTGATGAACGAAGAAAGGCGGTTGAGGGTTGCGGCCAGCCGCACGAACGTCCAAGCGAGCGCGAGCCCCACCGCGAGGAGGAAGACCGCGAGCGCGATCCACGCGGCGTCGCTGGCGACGAAGGCGAGCACGAACCCGATCTTAGACCTCGGCTCCCGTGATCACGCCCGAGCCGACAACGGCGTCGTCGTCGTACAGGACCGCCGTCTGCCCGCGTGCGACGCCGTACACCGGCTCGTCGAGCCGGAGCGCGAAGCCGCGCTCGGTCGTCTCGACCGACGCTGCGACCGCAGGTGAGCGATAGCGGAGCTTCGCCTCGACCCGCGACGCGTCGGCGTAGAGACGTCCGCGCGCGGAGACGCGCGTCCGCGCGAGCGACGAGCGGGGACCGACGACGACGGTGTTCGTGCGCTCGTCCGCATCGAGCGCGTAGAGCGGCTCGGCCGCGGCGACGCCGAGCCCGCGGCGCTGTCCGACCGTGTAGCGCCAGTGGCCCGTGTGCGTTCCGAGCCGGCGCCCGGCTTCGTCGACGATCGGGCCCGGCGTCGACTCGGCGCCGTGGCGGGCGAGGAAGCTTCGGTAGTCGTCGCCGGCGAGGAAGCACGCCTCCTGGCTCTCCGGGCGGGCGGCGGCGGCGAGGCCGGCGGCTGCTGCCTCGGCCCGCGTCTCCGCCTTCGTCAGCCCGCCGAGCGGGAACCAGATCCGCGCCAGCGAGCGCGGGTCGAGCGTCGCGAGCATGTAGCTCTGGTCCTTGCCTGCGTCCGCGCCGCGGGCGAGCAGCAGGCGGCCGCCGCGCTCGACGATCCGCGCGTAGTGGCCGGTCGCGAGCCGCGCCGCTCCGACCCGGTCGGCGAACGCGAGCAGCTCCGCGAAGCGGAAGCCGCCGTTGCAGCGCGTGCACGGGTTCGGCGTCTCGCCGCGGACGTAGCCGCGCACGAACGGGGCGACGACGGCGCGACGGAACTCCTCGCGCAGGTCGAGCGTGACGTGCGGGATCCCGCGCCCGTGGCACGTCGCGCGCGCGGCGACCACGGCTGCGGGCGAGCAGCACGCGCGCTCGGCGGCCGGTCCGCGCGGATCGAGCCAGAGGCGCAGCGTCACCCCGACGGCCTCGGGGCCGGCCCGGAGCAAGGCGACTGCGCTGTCGACGCCGCCGCTCATCGCGACGGCGACGCGGTGTGGGTTCGCAGGCGCGCGCACGTGCGGCCCGATCGCGTTCGCGAGCGCGTCGACCGCGAGCTCGTCGCCGGTCACGGCCGCGGCCTCGAGCAGCGTCAGCCCGACGAGGTCACGATCGAGCCCCGGCGCGTCCGCGCCGGCGATCCGCTGCCCCTCGACCCGGAGTCGGACGGCCGCCCAGCGCCCGTCGCGCGAGGAGTCGCCGAAGAGCTCCTGCATCGAGCCAGCGTAGCGCCGTGTCTCCTCGCGGCCCGGAGGGCGAGCGCCCCGACCCCGCCGTCCGGCCGCGTCCGTGTGAACCTGGCAAGCCAGGTGGGTGCCGCGCGAGCGACCGGCGTCTAGGCGCCGGCGCCCGACACGAGCTCCCTTTCACGTCTCGTTGGTTCTACATGGTGTCGCGACGCTGCGAACGGGGTCGGGCACTCGCAGCCACTGTAACGCAGCTCAGCCGGCCTGCGCGTAGCTCCAGTGGATCGTCTGCACCCCGACGAGGCCGAGCCGCTTCGCCAGCGGTCCGGTGAGGACGAACGGAGCAGCTGCCAGCGCCGGCGTGTGCGCGATCACCTGCGTCAGTGCCGTCCTCTGGCGAAACGTGATGTAGATCCAGATGCCGCACGGCAGCGCCGGATGCGCGACTCCTTCGGTCGACGCGCCGACGACCGCGCCGCAGTCCGTTCGCTGCGGGAAGACGCTCGTCGAGCTCGAGCCGGCGCGCGCGGCGTACGAGCCGACCGCCGCCGGGAGGCTGCGAGCGTTCGAGCGCGTCGAGACCGTCACCGCGACGACACCGGCGAGGAGAGCGACGATCGCGAGCGCCGCCTCCCTCCGCGCGAGCCGCGCCGTCACTCTGTCGCCGGCAGGAGCTCGCCGAACGACTCGCGAACGAGCGAATCGAACCCGGCCGGCAGGAGGCCGTCGGTGTCGGCGAAGTCTCTGAGGTACACGATCAGGAACGCGAGCTCCTCGTTCTCCGGCGCACGTTCCTGCACCACCTGCTCGAGCGTCCACACGTTCCAGCGCGTCGACGTCGCCGGCTCGGCCGGCGCCGCCGGCCGCTGCGCCTGGACGTGCGAGCGCGCTGCTCGCACGGGCTCCGGTTCCGGCGGCGGTGGCGGCGGCACGACCGGCGGCGCCTCCGCCGGCGCCGGTGCGGCCGGCGCCGGCGGATCGGCAACCGCGGCAGCGGCCTCGCGGCTGACCGGCTCCGTCGCGGGCGCCCGCTCGTCCGCCGTGATCTCGGCCGGCTTCGGCCACGGCCCCGACAGGCTCCGCTCGCAGACGGCGATCAGGGCCCAGGCCGCGAACTCGACGAGGGCGATCATCCAGGGCGGGAGATCGGCCACACCGGCGACGACGGCGACTCCGACGAGCGCCGGCGCCCAGATCAAGAAGAAGCGCGGCGCGGGTCGTCGCAGCAGGGTCACGCGCTAACTATCACGCCTCGACCGGCCGGGCAGGAGACGCCGCCCCGCCGATGACTCCGGCACTCCCGGTGACTCCGGCACCCCGGCCTCGCGGTCGCTCCGCTGCGCCGGCGAGCCGCCGGCGCGTTCCCACTCGTCTTCGAGCTCGGCCAGGACCGCTTCGAAGAGTCGCGCGTCGTCGACGACGCCGGGCAGCTCCGAATCGAACCACGCTGCCTCGCCGGGGCCGAAGGCCTGGTCGTCGGGCAGGAGGACAGCCGGGTCGACGCGTTCCTCCGACTCGTCCGCACGCGCTTGCTCCTGTGCCGGCGGAGCGTCGTGGATCTCGGGCGGCGGCTCGTCGACCCACGACTCCGCCTCGTCGGGCGACGGAGCCGGCTCGGGATCGAAGACCTGGTCGGCCGCCGGCGGCGCGGGCTCGCCGGTTGCAACCGGAGCGATCGGGATCGGCGCCGGCGCGTCGAGCGCCTGCGGCTGCCTCGGCGCCGGAAGCCTCGGCTGCGGCACCTTGTAGCGCGGCGGCAGCCCGCTCGCGAAGTGGGACTCTCCCTGGAGGAACGCCCACTCGAGCAGCGCGACGAGCGCCCACGCGAGCAGCATCACGCCGGCGATCACGAGCGGGCGCAGCCCTGCGACGGCGACGGCGGTCGCGACCGCGACGAGGATCAGGGCTTCGACGACGAAGCGCAGCGCACGGTGCTCGAGCACGGCCCCTCGCGGCTACGCCGGCTCGTCGTCGCCCGCGTGCTCGTCGGGCGGCTCGGGGTCGTCGTCGCCCTCACTCGACTCCCACTGCGGCTCCGGGACGCGGGACGCTTCCGGCGCCGGGCTCCCTTCGGCGTCGGCCGTCGCCCGGGCCGCCGCGACGATCGCCGCCGAGACCTCGGCCAGCGCGTCGGAGCCGAGCCCGGCCGCCGTGAGCAGCTCCTCGGCCGCCTGCTGCGCACGGGCGATGACGGCGGCTGCGTGCGAGCGGGCCCAGTCGAGCGTCTGCTCGACCTCGGCACGGGCCGCATTCGTCAGCTCCGTCGCCTGGTGGCGCGCCTGCTCGATCAGCCGCGCTCCGCGCGCTTCTGCTTCGCGGAGCTCGGCCGCCGCGTCGCGTTCCGCCGCCGCCTTCAGGTCGCGCGCCTCGCTGCGCGCGGCGTTCAGCAGCTCGTTGCTCTGGCGCTCGGCATCCGCGCGGTAGCGGTCGACCTCGGCCTCGCGTTCCTGGAGCTCGCGCTGGCGCTTCCGGACCTCCTGCTCGGTCCGTGCGATCTGCGACGCCGAGGCGGCCTGAGCGTCGCGCTCGAGCACGTCCGCGAACTCGGCCGCGGCGCGGATGAGGTGCAGCGCGTCCATCCGCACCGCATGTCCCGTCGGGTCGACGGTGCCGGCCCGGCCGGCCGCCTGCAGCACGCGCAGCTGCGCCTGCAGCTGGACGGTGTGGCGGCGGAAGGCGTCGAACGCGTCGCGGACCGCGTCAGCGTCGTACCCGCCGCCCCGGGTGCGGGGCAGGCTCTCGAGCCGCGGAAGCGACGTGAGGGCCGCGACCTGAGCTTGCTGTCCGGATTCTGGTGTCGACATGGCTACGGCTCCAGCGGGCCGCAGAGCACCGCCGCATGCTCGCTCAACTATATCGGCAGCCTCGGCCGCCTTTCTGAGGCCGCCCCTCCAGGTCAGCTCTCGCGCGGCTCGCGCAGCGCCAGCCCGAGCTCCGCGAGCTGCGCCGCGTCAACCGGCGTCGGCGCCCCGGACATCGGGTCGAGCCCGGCCTGGTTCTTCGGGAACGCGACGAGCTCGCGGATGAACGGCTCGTCGAGCAGCGCCATCAGGAGCCGCTCGATCCCCGACGCGATCCCACCGTGCGGCGGCGCGCCCATCGCGAGCGCGTCGAGCAGGAAGCCGAATCTCAGCCGTTGCTCCTCGGGCGTGATCCGGAGCAGGTCGAACACCCTCGCCTGCAGCTCGGGCTCGTGGATCCGGAACGACCCGCCGGCGATCTCGATGCCGTTCGCGACGAGGTCGTAGGCGACCGCCTTCGCCGCGCCCGGGTCGCTGTCGAGCAGGGCCACGCTCTCGGGCGTCGGGCGCGTGAACGGGTGATGCACCGCGTCCCAGCGCTCGTTCTCGGCGTCCCACTCGAACATCGGGAAGTCGGTGATCCAGACGAAGCGCTGCGCAGCGGCGTCGATCAGCCCGAGCTCGGCGCCGAGATGGAGCCGCAGCGCGCCGAGCACGCGCGAGACCTTAGCCGGCTCGTCGGCCGCGAACAGCACCGTCGTCGCCGGGTCGCTCCGGACGTGCTCGAGCTCGGCCTCGCCGAGGAACTTCGCGATCGGCGAGCGCACCTCGCCCTCCTCGTCGTAGACGAGGTACGCGAGCCCCTTCGCGCCCCACTGCTTCGCGAGCTCCTCGAGCTTCGCGAGCTCGCCACGCGAGAGCTCCTGCGGCACGCGCAGGAACCGCACCGCGTCTGCGGAGGCGAAGACGCCGAACTGCGAGCCACGCGTGACCCCCGTCGCGTCCTCGATCTCGAGACCGAAGCGCAGGTCCGGCTTGTCGGAGCCGTAGCGGCGGTCGGCCTCCTCCCAGCTGAGGCGCGGGAACGGCGTCTCGACCTCGACGCCCCGCAGCTCGCGCCAGAGGCGGGACATGATCCGCTCGATCAGCGCGAACAGGAACTCGCGATCCGGAAACGCCATCTCGACGTCGAGCTGCGTGATCTCCTGCAGCCGGTCGGCACGGAGATCCTCGTCCCGGAAGCAGATCGCGATCTGGTAGTAGCGCTCGAAGCCGGAGATGACGAGCAGCTGCTTGTAGATCTGCGGGCTCTGCGGCAGCGCGAAGAAGCGGCCCGGCTGCAGGCGGCTCGGCACCAGGAAGTCGCGCGCGCCTTCCGGCGTCGGCTTCGCGAGGATCGGCGTCTGGATGTCGACGAAGCCCGCCGCCTCCATCTCGGCGCGGATGATCCCGACGAGCTGCGCGCGCACGCGCACGTGCCGCTGCATCTTCTCGCGACGGAGGTCGAGCCAGCGGTAGCGGAGGCGGAGCGTCTCGTCGACGCCCTCCTCGTCGAGCTGGAAGGGCAGCGGCGTCGAGCGCGAGAGGATCTCGAGCTCGGTCGTCTGCACCTCGATCTCGCCGGTGGGGACGCCCGCGTTCACCGTCTCGGGCGGGCGGCGGACGACGGTGCCGCGCGCGCGGACGACGAACTCGTTGCGGAGCTCGTGTGCGACAACGGCTGCATCGGCAGACAGCTCCGGGTTGATGACGAGCTGGACGATCCCGCCCTCGTCGCGCAGGTCGACGAAGACGAGGCCGCCGTGGTCGCGGCGACGCGCCACCCAGCCGGCAAGCGTCAGCTCGCGACCCACGTCCGCGGTCCGAAGCGTGCTGCCGCGGGCGTCGCGCCAGTTCACCGGCGGAGCGTAGCTGCGAGCTCCTCGAGCGAAACGATCGCCTCCGGCTCGCCTGCGCGCCGCACCGCCGCGTCGTTCGCGCGCGCAACGACGAGCGTGCGCGCACCGCTGCGCCCGGCCTGCGTCATCTGCCCCTTGAGCGAGCGACCGGCGTAGTCGGTGTCGCACGCGAGGCCGCCGTGCCGGAGGTCAGCCATCAGCGCGAGGATGCGGCCGCGCGGGGCGCCGTCGTCGAGCGCGAAGAAGACGTCGAGCGGCCGCCGCTCAGCGCTGACCTCCGCGGCCGCGAGCGCGAGTAGCGCCCGCTCGATGCCGGCGCCGAAGCCGATCCCCGGCGTCGGCGGCCCCCCGAGCTCGGCGACGAGCCCGTCGTAGCGGCCGCCGGAGCAGATCGCCGACTGCGCCTTCTCCTCCGGCCCGACGAACTCGAAGACCGTGCGCGTGTAGTAATCGAGGCCGCGCACGAGCGTCGGCTCGATCGTGTAGGGGACGCCGTACGCGTCGAGGTAGCCGCGCACGGCGGCGAAGTGCGCTTCGCACTCCGCGCAGAGCGACTCGCCGATCTTCGGCGCGGCGGCGAGCGCTGCGCGGACAGACGGCGACTTGACGTCGAAGACGCGCAACGGGTTCGTCGCGCGCTTCGCGCGCGCGTCGGCGTCGAGCACGCCTTCGTGCTCGTCGAGCCACGCCGACAGCCGCGCGACGTAGTCGGGCCGGCAGCCTTCGTCGCCGATCGAGTTGAGCTGCAGCTCGTACTGCGTGATCCCGACCCGGCGCGCGAACTCGGTGTAGAGCTGCACCACCTCGGCATCGAGCGCCGGGTCGGCGGAGCCGATCGCCTCGACCGAGCACTGCCAGTGCTCTCGGTACCGTCCCTTCTGCGGCGCCGCGTACCGGTACATCGGCGCGACCGTGTACAGCTTCACCGGCTGCGGCTCGCGGTGCATGCCGTGCTCGACGTACGCGCGCGCGATCGGCGCCGTGCCCTCGGGTCGGAGCGTCAGCGAACGTCCGCCCTGGTCGGTGAACGTGTACATCTCCTTCTCGACGATGTCCGACCCCCGGCCCGAGGTCCGCTGGAAGAGCTCCGTGTCCTCGAAGTTCGGCGTCTGGATGCGGCGATAGCCGTACAGCTCCGCCACCTCGGCGAGCGCGCCGGTCACCCGCTGCCAGAGCGGCTGCTCCGCCGGCAGGACGTCGTGTGTCCCGCGCGGCGCCTGGAAGCGCGTCGTCACTCCGTCGGAACGCGCAGCTCGGCCAGGAACGGGTTGGTGTCGAGCTCCCGGCCGAGCGTCGTCTGCGGCCCGTGACCGGGATAGACGACCGCGTCGCGCCCGTAGCGGTCGACGAGCAGCCGCACCGACTCGAGCAGCGCCTCCCAGTCGCCGCCCGCAAGATCGACGCGACCGACCGAGCCGGCGAAGAGGAGGTCGCCGGAGAAGATCGCGCCTTCGGTGACGAACGCGACGTGCCCGGGCGAATGCCCGGGTACGTCGACGACCTCGAAGCTGAGACCGGCCGCCGCGATCGTCTCTCCCCCGCTCACCAGGTGCTCGGGCTCGTGGGCGGAGACGTACGCGCCGCCGCGGGTCTGGCCGGCGCGGAGCGCATCGACCTCGCCGGCCGGCGCCCAGACTTCGGCGCCGGTGCCGCCGGCGAGCTCGGCGACGCCGGCGACGTGGTCGACGTCCGTGTGCGTGACGAGGATCGCCGCCGTCCGCGCGCCCATTCGCGCGAGCTCGAGCCGCAGCGACGAGGGGTCGCCGCCGGGATCGATCACGACCGCGTCGCGCGCCGCACGCTCGGCGCGCACGACGTAGCAGTTCGACTGGTACGCGGAGAGGACGAAGCGATCGACGACGGGCATCGTCGCGAGTCTAGACTCCGCTCGTGCAGCACTGGGACCTGCTCGCCATCGCTGCGCCGCAGGGGACGCGCGACCCCGTCGTGGTCGCGCAAGACGACGGGGCGCGCGCGGTGCTCGTCGTCCTCGCCCCCGGGCAGGAGCTCGGCGAGCACCAGGTGAAGGAGAACGCCTGGGTTGCCGTCGTCGAGGGCTCCGTGCGCGTGTCGGCCGGCACCACGTCGAAGGACGTCGGCGCCGGGCAGCTCCTGCGCTTCGACCCGGCCGAACGGCATTCGCTCCGGAGCGACGCCGGCGCGCGGATCCTGATGATCCTGACGCCGTGGCCCGGCGCCGGGCACTACCCGGCAGCGAGCTAGCCGCTCTTCCCGGTGCGCCGCAGGTAGCTGCGGTAGGCGAAGCGGTCGAGCCAGTACGTGAACGGGATCAGCGCGAGCGCGTAGACAAGCGCGATCACGATCGGCGTGCCCTTGAGCAGCGTCGTCGTCACGAGCAGCAGGCCGACGCCCATCAGCCCGCCACGGCGGACGGCGCGCTGCCACGACGGGGGCGGCACCTCGCGCGGGGCGCGCCCGCCGCGCTGCTGCGCCCTCGACGGCGTCTTCGTCTTCGGCGGCTCCTTCTCCTTGCGGAGCTCCGCCGGGTCGACTGCGACCTCGTTCCCCTCGTCGTCGTAGGTGACGAGCTCGTACTCGTGACGGAACGTCTTCTCGCGGCGGCGCCGCTGCTTCCGGGACGGCACGTGACTGAGCGTAGCGCCTCGCCGGCCCGCACCGACTCTCGACACGGCCTGTGATTGTTGACGCGTCAACCCCGGGGTCCCCTAACCCCACCCGCAACGCGATCGAGCGTAGCGGCAGAAGCCGCGCGTGTCACGGACCAGACCGTGACAACTTCGTCAAGCCTCGAGCAGGCGAAGCTCGAGCAGGCGCGACGCGTCGAAGCCGTCGATCCGCAGGGCGGCGCCGGCCGCCGCCGCCGCGGCGCCGGCGGGCATCAGCCCGACGAGCTCCGAGCCGATCACCTCCGCGCCGCGCTGCCGCGCCTCACGCTCGACGCGCCCGACGAGCTCGTGCAGCGCGGCGGCCTCCCAGTCCTCGACGTTCATCGACACCTGCACGACGCCGGCACGCGGCAGCTCGAGCCCGAGCGCGCGCACGCCGGGGAACCCGCCGCCGGACTCGCGCACGCATGCCGCGATCTGCCGCGCCGCCTCGAGCGAGCCGCGCAGGTTGACGTTGAACGCGATCAGCGGCCGCCGGGCACCGACGATGACGCCGCCCGCGGCCGGATCGAGTCGCGGCGGCCCGAAATCAGGGCGGAGCTCACCGGCGTCGAGCCGGCGCTGTAGCTCGGCGACCCCGCCGACCCGGTAGAACGCGGGTCCGCGCTCCGGCGGCTCGTACACGAACACGGGCAGCCCGAGCTCGCCGATCCGTTCCGCGAGCACGAGCGCGGCAGCGCGCGCGCGCTCGAGATCGCCCGGATCGATCGGCACGAGCGGGACGACGTCGGTGGCGCCGATACGCGGATGCGCCCCGTCGTGGCGGCGCAGGTCGATCCGCTCGCACGCGACGCGGACCGCCGCGAGCAGCCCCTCGAGCAGCTGGTGCTCGCTGCCGACGACGGTGAAGACAGAACGGTTGTGATCCGCATCCGCGTGCACGTCGAGGAGACGCGCGTGCGTCGCGAGCGCGGCCCCGATCGCGTCGATCGTCGTGCCGTCGCGCCCTTCCGAGAAGTTCGGCACCGACTCGAGCGGTAGCACCCGCTCTACTCTAGGACGATGCTCGAGTACGACGAGCGCCGTGCTCCGACGGCCGCGCTGGCGCACGGCGGCCGCTGGCTCCTCGCCGTGCGGGTGCGGTGACCCGCAGGCGCTCGTCGTACCGCTCGCTCGCGTCGCTCGCGCGCGACCTCCGCGTCTGCCGGGCCTGCGCCGAGGCGGGTTACCGACTCGAGTCCCTCCCGGTGCTCGCGCCGCTCCAGGGCCAGCGCGCGTACATGTACGGTCAGGCGCCCGGCGCGCAGGAGGGGCTCGAGCGGCGGCCGTGGCGGGGCCGGGCGGGGCAGACGCTCCGCCGCTGGCTCGAGCTCGACGAGGAGGCGTTCTACGCGACGTTCTACTGCGCGTCGGTGACGCGCTGCTATCCCGGGAAGGCCGCGTCGGGGCGCGGCGACCGCGCGCCGACGCCGCACGAGCAGCGGCTGTGCGCCTTCTGGCGCGACTGGGAGCTCGCGATCATCCGGCCCTCCCTCGTCGTCACGGTCGGCGCGCTCGCGACGCGCCAGCTGCTCGGGATGAAGACCGTCGAGGAGTGCGTTGGTCACCGATATGAGCTCCCGTCGGGCGCCGTCGTCGTGCCGCTTCCGCATCCATCCGGCGCGAGCGGGTGGCTGAACTCGCCTCGGAACCGCGAGCGCGTCGCCGTCGCCGCCGCCCTCGTCCGGGCAGAGCTCGCGCGCATACCCTGACGGCGATGGAAACGCCCCGGTACCGGGCGACCTTCGTGCGCCTGCTTCGCTTCCTGTGGCCGTACAGGGTCTCGCTCGCCGTCTCCGTCCTGCTCGCGATCGGCTCGCAGGCGGCGGCGCTCGCACTGCCGTGGCTCTCGGGCAGCGTCGTCGGCGCGATTCGCGCCGGCGAGCGCCATCGGCTGCCGCTGCTGATCGGCCTCGTGGTCGCGGTCGGGTCGGTCCGGGCGCTGATGATGGTCGGCCGCCGCCTCATCTCCGGACGGCAGGCACTCGCGGTCGAGCTCGACCTGCGGAACGCCGTCTACGCCCGGCTCGTGCGCCTCTCGTTCGGCTACTTCGACCGCCACCAGACGGGACAGCTGATGTCACGCGCGACCGTCGACCTCCAGTCGGTCCGGTTCTTCCTCGGCTACGGGCTCATCTTCTTCGCGCAGCACGTCTTCACCGTCGTCGGCGTCGGCATCTTCGTCTTCGCCCTCTCCTGGAAGCTGGCCTTGATCGTGCTCGCGGTCGCACCGGTGCTCGTCGCGGTCGCGTACAGGTACAGCGAGGTATCGCATCCGGTCCTGCGCGACGTTCAACAGAAGATGGCAGACGTCGCGACGGTCGCCGAGGAGAACATCGTCGGCGTCCACGTCGTGAAGGCGTTCGCGCAGGAGCAGGCGGAGCAGGACAAGTTCGAGCAGCGGTCGGAAGCCGTGTTCGCGCAGTCGGTGCGCGCGAACAGGCAGCGAGCCTTCTACGTGCCGACGCTCTCGTTCCTGCCGCTGCTCGCGCAGGCCGCGGTGCTGCTCGTCGGCGGCGATATGGTCGCGCGGGGG
This sequence comes from Gaiellaceae bacterium, assembly GCA_035651195.1. Lineage (GTDB taxonomy): Bacteria > Actinomycetota > Thermoleophilia > Gaiellales > Gaiellaceae > PALSA-600. Next base: position 12,591 of record DASRGD010000099.1, read on the forward strand.
ACGCTTCCGCTCGCCGACTTCGTCCGCTTCAATCTCTTCCTGGCGCTGCTCATCTTCCCGCTCCGGATGCTCGGGATGTGGATCGGCGAGGGGCAGCGCGCGACGGCGTCCGGCGAGCGCATCTTCGAGATCATCGACGCGCCCGAGGAGATCCGGGACGCGCCGTCTGCGCGCGCGCTGCCGCCAGGGCCCGGGCGTGTCCGCTTCGAGCAGGTCAGCTTCGGCTACGACCCCGCGCGGCCGGTGCTGCACGACGTCGACCTCGAGCTCGAGCCCGGACGCGTGGTTGCGCTGATCGGCCACACCGGCGCCGGTAAGACGACGCTCGCGGCACTCGTGCCGCGCTTCTACGACGTGTGGCGCGGCCGCGTCACGGTCGACGGCTTCGATGTTCGCGACGTGTCGCTCGCGTCGCTGCGGCGCGAGATCGGCGTGATCGCGCAGGACCCGTTCCTGTTCTCGGCGACGGTGCGCGAGAACATCGCCTTCGGCCGACCGGACGCGACCGACGAGGAGATCGAACGCGCGGCACGGCTCGCCCAGGCGCACGATTTCATCGCCGAGCTACCCGACGGTTACGAGACGGTCATCGGCGAGCGCGGGATCACGCTCTCCGGCGGCCAGCGGCAGCGGATCGCGATCGCCCGCGCCCTCGTCGTCGACCCGCGCATCCTGATCCTCGACGACGCGACCGCGTCCGTCGACGCGACGACGGAGGCACGCATCCGCGTCGGGCTCCGCGAAGCGATGCGCGGACGGACGACGATCATCATCGCCCATCGCCTGACGACGATCGCGCTCGCCGACGAGATCGTCGTGCTCGAGGACGGCCGCATCGCCGCGCGCGGAACGCACGACGAGCTGATCGGGACGAGCGACGTCTACCGGGAGATCTACGAGCACGGGCAGCTCGAGCGCGTGATCGCGGAGCAGGAGGTCGCGTGAAGCCGTGTCCAAACCGCGGTGTCAGACGCCGTGACAAGAGCGTGACGAACAATCCACAGCTCGTTGGTTTTGCAGCGGTTTTCAGCCCACAGGCCGGTGTCAGACCCCGGACGACAGAGACGGTGACGCCGTGAAGGTCTGGCAGCCGGGAAGCCACCTCGTGCGCGACCGCAGCGGCAAGGTCGAGGACTGGTCGTGGGCGCAGACGAAGCGGCGGCTCTCGACGCTCTACCGGCTCGTGCGGCCGTACAAGGCGCAGACGGGGCTCGCGATCCTGACGCTGCTCGCCGCGACGGCGGTGTCGCTCGCGCCGCCATACCTGGTCGGCCGCGCGGTCGACGAGGTCAAGGCCGGACACACGCACGCGCTGCGCTGGATCGTGATCGCGTTCCTCGGCGCGGCCGTGCTCGGCGTCGCCTGCTCGTACGCGGAGACGTACTTCACGGGCTGGACGGGCGAGCGCATGCTGGCCGACCTTCGCAACCACCTCTTCCGCCAGCTGCAGCGGCTGTCGCTCGGGTTCTACGAACGCAACCGCGCGGGCGTGCTGATCAGCCGGCTGACGAACGACGTCGAGGCGCTCGACCAGCTCGTCACCGACGGTGTCACCTCGCTCGTCCAGAACACGCTGACGCTCGCCGGCTCGGCGATCGTCCTCTTCTTGCTCAACTGGCGACTCGCGCTCGCCGTGCTGACGATCATGCCCGCGCTGACCGCGGCGACGGCCATCTTCCGCAAGCGTTCGGCCCGCTCCTACAGCCGCGTCCGCGAGACGCTCGGCATCGTCACCGCGACGCTCGCCGAGGACATCGCCGGCATGCGCGTGCTGCAGGCGTTCACGCGCGAGCGCGCGGCGCAACAGCACTTCCGCCGCGTCAGCGAGACGTACCGATCGGCGAACCAGGAGACGGTCGTGCAGAACGGGCTCTACTTCCCGTTCGTCGACCTGCTGTCGTCCGTCGCGACGGCGATCGTCCTCGGCTACGGCGGCTACCTCGTCTTCGACGGCGACATGACCGTCGGCGTCCTCTCCGCGTTCCTGCTCTACCTGTCGAACTTCTTCGACCCGGTCCAGCAGCTCTCGCAGCTGTACAGCACCTTCCTCTCCGCCGTCGCCGCCCTCGACAAGATCATGGACGTGCTCGTCCAGGAGCCGGACGTCGCCGACGTGCCGGGGGCCGTCGCGCTGCAGCGGATTCGCGGCCACGTGCGCTTCGAGCGCGTCCGCTTCGCCTACGGCGCCGGCCCCGAGGTGCTGCACGGAGTCGACCTCGACGTGCCGGCCGGCACGACCGTGGCGCTCGTCGGCCACACCGGCGCGGGCAAGTCGACGATCGCGAAGCTGCTCGCGCGCTTCTACGACCCGACCGGAGGGCGGATCACGATCGACGGCGTCGACCTGCGCAACGTCCGGCAGGAGACGCTGCGCCGCCAGCTCGGAATCGTGCCGCAGGAGGGCTTCCTGTTCGCGGGCACCCTCGCCGAGAACATCGCGTTCGGGCGCCCGGACGCGACGCGGGCGGAGGTCGCAGCCGCGGCCCGAACAGTCGGCGCCGACGAGTTCGTCGCGCGGCTCGAGCACGGGTTCGACACCGAGCTCGGCGAGCGCGGCTTTCGCCTGTCGCTCGGCCAGCGCCAGCTCGTCGCCTTCGCCCGCGCGCTCCTCGCCGACCCGCGCATCCTGATCCTCGACGAGGCGACGAGCTCGGTCGACATCGGCACCGAGCAGAGGGTCGAGCGCGCGCTCCGCCGGCTCCTGCACGGGCGCACGGCGTTCGTGATCGCGCACCGCCTTTCGACGATCCGCGACGCAGACCTGATCGTCGTGCTCGAGCACGGCCGGATCGTCGAGCAGGGCAGCCACGACGAGCTGCTGCGCCGCCAGGGCCTCTACACGGCGCTGTACGGCAACTGGGCGGCCGAGGTCGCCTGAGTCGGCGTACAGTGCCCCGGTGGCGCTCGACAAACGGACGCAGGAACGGATCGACGAGCCGGTCTCCGAAGAGGCGAAACGCGAGACCCGGCTGACGCCGGCCGACGCCGTCAAGCAGATGCGCATCCGCGTGCCGGAGCGCGGGAACCGGAAGCTCCGCGACGTGCTCGAACGCGTGAATCAGGACGACCAGCTGAAGGGGTGGTGGCACGTCGCGAACGTCAACGCCGCCGTCCGGCTCGAGATCAACGACCACTCGTGGGTGCACATCCAGATCGTCACCAACATCGCGCTCAAGCTCCTGCGCCAGCTCGAGAAGCACGGGATCGAGTCGTCGGTCGTCAGCGACTACGGTATGACGCGCGAGGACGCAGAGGTCGTCGTCGTGCTGACCGCGCTGACGCACTGCGTCGGCATGTCGGTCCACCGCCAGGGGCACGAGGACTACAGCCTCTTCCTCGCCGAGCCGAAGCTGCGCGAGTTGCTCGCCGGGATCTACGGCGAGCCCGACCTGACCGTGCTCGTCTCGGAGGTGCTGCAGGGCATCACGAGCCACCGAGCCGACGGCGAGCCGCTGACGCTCGAGGCGGGCATCCTCCGCGTCGCCGACGCGCTCGACATGGAGCAGGGCCGCTCGCGGATCCCGTTCGAGCGCGGCCACGTCGGCATCCACTCCCTTTCCGCTGCTGCGATCGAGGACGTCAAGATCGGGGACGGCGACGAGAAGCCGATCAAGATCGAGATCACGATGAACAACTCGTCCGGCATCTACCAGGTCGACGGCCTGCTGAAGGCGAAGCTGCGCGGATCGGGCCTCGAGCCATACGTCGAGGTCGTCGCGCACATCGACACCGAGGCCGAGAAGCGCCTCGTGCCGCTCTATCGCCTCGAGATCTGACGGCTACAATTCCGCCGTCCTGCGGGATCGTCTAATGGTAGGACGCCTGACTCTGGATCAGGTAGTCTAGGTTCGAATCCTAGTCCCGCAGCTCGCCGAAGTGGCCCGCTCAGGCGGGTTTTTTGTTGTCTTCGTAGACACCTCGCCACCGGCCGGTCGCGGGCCGTGGAGCCCCGTCCCTCGATCGAGTGACCGCCGCGGCGATTTCATCGCGATTTCCTACTGAAGAAGCCGCGATTTTCTGCCGATCAGGGGGGTGGAGAAGCACGGACCCTCAACGGCGGAGGACCACGCGTGGCGAACAGACCGGGCCTGCGGCACCGGAAGCCGTCTTCGGCGACGGCCGGCTCAGCGCACCCCTCGCGCGGGGGGACGCGTTGAGCGGGGCGCCCCGCCTCATCGACCCGCACGAACCGGGGCCGCCCGACGACGGCTCCGCTCCCCCGGTTGGACCAGAGCGGCCGCCGAGCACGAAGAAGATGGTTACGGCGGCGGCGCTGATCGGCGCCGGGCTCTTCACCGTGGTGGGGATCGCGCTTGCCGGCCCGAATGTGATCTTTCCGCTCCTCTCGGATGGCGGCGGGCACGGGTCGCCATCCGCAACGCCGAGCTCGCGCCCGAGCGCGCCCGCCGGCGGCTGCAGCCGGCGTGGGCAGGCACCGCCGGAAGCCGCGCCGACGTGCCTACGGTCCGACCGGCGCCCGACGACAGTCGTGCCGCTCGGTGGCGAGGCTGGGGGCCTGGCACGCGTCGCCGAGGGCTTTGCGATCGCTCCGAGCGTGTTCGAGCCGGAAGGGCCACGTGGTCCGCTCGGCCTGCGCAGGCTCACGCGTGGAAACGGCGCGCGCGGTTCCGCGGGCCCCGCGGGGCCGCCCGGCCCGCAGGGCGCGCGCGGACGACCCGGCGCGGCCGGAGCGCCCGGTCCTGCAGGCGATCCCGGACCTGCGGGCGCCGTCGGTCCGCAGGGTGACACCGGCGCGTCGGGTGCGACAGGCCCGCAGGGGCCGCAAGGTGACACGGGTGCGCAGGGACCCCAGGGCGACACCGGACCGGCAAACGGCGCGCTCGGCCCGCCCGGCGCCACCGGCACGCAGGGCCCCGCGGGGCCGGCAGGTGACACCGGTGCCCCCGGAGTGCAGGGCGCGACCGGAGCACGGGGCCCGCAGGGGCTCGCCGGCGCAACCGGATCACAAGGCCCGCAGGGCGACACCGGCGCGCGAGGCCCGCAGGGCGACACCGGCGCGGCAGGCGCGCAGGGCCCCCAGGGCGCGCAGGGTCTGCAAGGGCCGGTCGGCGCGACCGGCGCCACCGGGGCAGCGGGCAGCAACGGTGCCAACGGCGTCAACGCCTACACGACCACGAGCGCCGGCTTCAGCCAGCCCGCCGCCGGCAGCACCGTCAGCGTCAGCGTCGGCAGCACCGCCTGGATGGCCGCCGGCCAGACCCTCTACATCGCCGGCGGCGGCTACTACAGCGTCAGCTCGATCACGAACGGGACGACCGTCGTCCTCGCCAACCTCGGCTACGCCGGCAACGCCGCCGCCGGCAGCAGCGTCGGAAGCGGCTCCGCCGTCAGCCCCGGCGCGCCCCAGGGAGTCCAGGGCCCCACCGGTCCCCAAGGACCGGCCGGGCCGCAGGGCTCGACGGGCCCGA
>DASRGD010000100.1:0-16918 GCA_035651195.1 Gaiellaceae bacterium
GCCCATGCCGATCTCGTCCCCGTAGTAGAGGACGGGTGAGCCCGGCAGAGAGAAGAGGATCGCCGTCATCAGCTCCGTCTCGTCGCGACCGTTGTCGAGCAGCGGCGCGAGCCGCCGCCGGATGCCGAGGTTCAGCTTCATCCGTGGGTCCTTCGCGTACTCGGCGTACATGTAGTCGCGCTCCTCGTCGGTGACCATCTCGAGCGTCAGCTCGTCGTGGTTGCGGAGGAAGAGGCCCCACTGCGCGTTGCCTGGGATCGGCGGCGTTTGCTCGAGGATGTCGAGGATCGGCGTCGCCTCCTCGCGGCGGATCGCCATGAACATCCGCGGCATGACGGGGAACTGGAACGCCATGTGGCACTCGTCGCCCTCGCCGAAGTAGTCGACGACGTCGGCCGGCCACTGGTTCGCTTCCGCGAGCAGCACCCGGTCCGGGTAGTGCGCGTCGATCTCCGCGCGCACGCGCTTCAGGTAGGCGTGCGTCTCCGGCAGGTTCTCGCAGTTCGTGCCCTCGCGCTCGAAGAGGTACGGCACCGCGTCGAGGCGGAACCCGTCGATGCCGAGGTCGAGCCAGAAGCGGAGCACGTCGAGCATCGCCTCGCGGACCTCCGGGTTGTCGTAGTTCAGGTCCGGCTGGGTCGAGAAGAAGCGGTGCCAGTAGTACGCGCCCGCGATCGGGTCCCAGGTCCAGTTGGAGACCTCGCTGTCGACGAAGATGATCCGCGCGCCCCTGTACCGGTCGTCGGTGTCCGACCAGACGTACCAGCTCCGCTTCGGCGAGTCCGGCGACGACCGCGACTCCTGGAACCACGGGTGGTCGCTCGACGTGTGGTTCATCACCAGGTCGGCGATGACGCGGATTCCTCGCTGGTGCGCCTGGTCGACGAAGGTGTGGAAGTCCTCGACGTTCCCGTAGTCGGGGTGGATCGAGTAGAAGTCGGCGATGTCGTAGCCGCCGTCGCGCAGCGGCGACGCGTACATCGGCAGCAGCCAGACGCAGTCGATGCCGAGCCACTGCAGGTAGTCGAGCTTCTCGATCAGACCCTGGAAGTCGCCGCTGCCGTCGTCGTTGCCGTCGTAGAAGCCGCGGATGTGGATCTCGTAGAAGACCGCGCGCTTGAACCAGAGCGGGTCCGATTCGAACCAGTGCCCGCGGCCGCTCGACTCGGCGCGTGCGAGCAGCTGTGTCATCTGACGTGGAGGACGTGCGCCCGGCCCGGGCCGAGCCGGACGTAGTTGCCGCCGTGGTGCCACGCGTAGCTCTCGTCGGTCAGCAGGTCCTGGACCGTGAACGCCGCCGGCAGCCCGAGCGACGGCGGCACGATCGCGAGCCCCTCGCGCGGCCCGTGCGGGTCGAGGTTGACGCAGACGATGACCGCATCCTCCTCGCTGCGCTTGGCGTACGCGATCAGGTGCTCGTTCGCCGTCTCGAGGAACGTGACGTTCTCGATCCGCTGCAGCGAGCGGTTCGCGCGCCTGATCTCGTTCAGTCGTTGCACGAGCGGCAGCAGCGGGCCGTCGAGCGAGCGCTGCTTCAGCTCGTACTTCTCGGAGTCGAGGTACTCCTCGCTCCCGGGTCTCAGCGCGACGTTCTCGAAGTGCTCGTAGCCGGAGTAGATGCCGTAGCTCGGCGACAGCGTCGCCGCGAGCACGAGCCGCGCCTCGAAGGCCGGACGGCCGCCCGTCTGCAGGTACTCGTGCAGGATGTCGGGCGTGTTGACGAAGAAGTTCGGGCGCAGGTAGTCGGCGGTCTCGGTCGCAAGCTCCGTCACGTACGCCTCCAGCTCGCGCCGCGTGTTCTTCCAGGTGAAGTACGTGTACGACTGGCTGAAGCCGACCTTGGCGAGCGCGCGCATCATCGCCGGGCGCGTGAACGCCTCGGAGAGGAAGATCGTGTCCGGGTGCTCGCTGCGGACCTCGCCGAGCAGCCACTCCCAGAACGGCAGCGGCTTCGTGTGCGGGTTGTCGACGCGGAACGTGCGCACGCCGTGTCCGATCCAGAAGAGGACGACCTCGCGGAGTGCCTCCCACAGCCCGCGCCAGTCCTCGCTGTCGAAGTCGACGTTGACGATGTCCTGGTAGCGCTTCGGCGGGTTCTCGGCGAACTTGATCGTGCCGTCCGGCCGCCACTTGAACCACTCGGGGTGCTCGCTGATCCACGGGTGGTCCGGCGAGCACTGGATCGCGAAGTCGAGCGCGATCTCGAGCCCGACCTCGGCGGCGCGCGCGACCAGCCGGTCGAAGTCGTCGAGGGTACCGAGGTCGGGGTGCACCGCGGTGTGGCCGCCCTCGGCGGCGCCGATCGCCCACGGGCTGCCCGGATCGCCCTTCGTCGCCGGCAGCGTGTTGTTCCGCCCCTTGCGCCCGGTCCGGCCGATCGGGTGGATCGGCGGGAAGTAGACGACGTCGAAGCCGAGCTCCGCGAGTCGCGGCAGGATCTTCTCGACGCCGGCGAAGCCGCCGAACGAGCGCGGGAAGAGCTCGTACCAGGCACCGAAGCGCGCGAGCACGCGGTCGACGTCGACCTTGTGCGGCGCCGTCCGCGTCGGCTCCTCGCGATCGGAGGCGTTCGACGCGAGCGCGGTCTCGACGTCGAGCGGTGCGATCCCGAGCAGGTGCTCGCCTTCGGCGAGCTCGCTCGAGAGGTCCTCCTGCCCGGCCGCGACCTTGCGCTGGAGCTCGTCGCGCCAGCTGGCGGCGCGGTCGTGCCAGGCCTCGATCGCGAACTGCCAGCGGCCGCACTCCGTCACCTCGAACGACCCGGCGAAGCGGTCGTCCCCGAGCGGCTCGAGCGGCGCCGAGGTGGAGCGCCGCGCGCGCGGGCCGCGGTAGCGGACGCAGCCGCCGAGCAGATCGTGCCCGTCACGGATCACGTCGGCGCTGACGGAGACGCGGTCGCCGACCGTCCGCTTGACCGCGAAGCGGCCGCAGTCGACGACCGGCGCGACGCGTTCGATCCGGATCCTGCTCGGCGGTTGTCGGGGCGGGGGTTGGGGCATGCGAAGCGAGAGGATGCCCGATCCGCGGCCGCCAGAATCCGGGGAATGACGCGCTCGAGCGGCGTCCTCCTCCACCCGACGTCGCTGCCGGGCGGGCGGCTCGGCGACGAGGCGTATGCGTTCGTCGACTGGCTCGCGGCGGCGGGGCAGTCGTGGTGGCAGGTGCTGCCGCTCGGGCCGCCGGACGAGCACGGATCGCCGTATCGCGCGCGGTCGGCGTTCGCCTGCTCGCGCGCGCTGCTCGCCGACCCGGACGCGGCGGTCGACGCGGCCGAGATCGCGGACTTCGCCGCGCGCCACGCCTACTGGGCCGCCGACTGGGCGGAGCTCGGCGGCGAGGGCGCGCTCGCCGACCAGGTGCGGTTCGAGCGTGAGTGGACGTCGCTCCGCGAGTACGCGACGGGGTGCGGCGTGCGCCTGCTCGGCGACGTGCCGATCTACGTCGCGCCCGGCTCGGCCGACCACCGCGCGCACCCCGAGCTCTTCCAGTCCGGCGTCGTCGCCGGCGTGCCGCCCGACGCCTGGAGCGCGACCGGGCAGCTGTGGGGGAATCCGCTCTACGACTGGGCGCGCCTGCACCGCACCGGCTATCGCTGGTGGATCGAGCGCTTTCGACGCACGTTCGAGCTCGTCGACGCCGCGCGGATCGACCACTTCCGCGGCTTCGTCGCCTACTGGGCGGTGCCGAAGGGGCACAAGACAGCGCTCCGTGGGCGCTGGCGCCGCGGCCCCGGCCGCGCGCTCTTCGACGCCGTCGCCGCCGAGCTCGGCAAGCTGCCGCTGGTCGCCGAGGACCTCGGCGTGATCACGCGCGCCGTGCACCGGCTCCGCGACGAGCTCGGCCTGCCGGGAACGGTCGTGCTCCAGTTCGCGCTCGCGGAGAGGCGCCGCGACCCGCTCGCGGTGCCCGAGAACCGCGTCGTCTACACCGGCACGCACGACAACGATACCGCCGTCGGCTGGTGGGCCGCCGCACCCCAGAGCGTGCGCGCGCGTGCGCGCCGCCTCGCGGCCGACCGTGGGATCGAGGCGCGCGAGCCGCACCGGCTGCTCGTCGAGCTCGCGCTCGCGTCGCCGGCTCGCGTCGCGATCCTGCCGGTGCAGGACCTGCTCGGCCTCGGCAGCTGGGCGCGGATGAACGAGCCGGGCACCGCCGCGGGCAACTGGCGGTTCCGGCTCGAGCGGGGCGCGCTCGACGACGAGCTCGCGGCGTGGCTCGCCGCGGCGACGGCTGCGGCCGGCCGATCGCGCACAACCGCTGCTTAACAAGATGCTCACCCGGGTCGTTTAGGCTGGCGAGCGCGGGGAGATCTGAACTGTCCACCCAAGGGAGGTCGCTTTCTCGTGCGCACGGTCCTGCTCGTCTTCGCCATCCTGCTCGCCTCGGGCGCCGCCGCCGGTGCGGCGCCGCGGATGATGATCGGGTTCTACGACGACAACAGCTTCCGCTGGTCGCCCGCCGCGCAGCAGAACCTGCTGGCGGCCCAGCGGGCCGGCGCGTCGATCATCCACGTCACCGCCGACTGGTCGCAGATCGCGCCGACGAAGCCCGCGAACCCGCTCAACGGCAACGACCCGGCGTACAGGATCAAGGACCTCGACACGCTCGTCGACGGGGCGCTCCGCTACGGCCTCGGCGTGATGATCAACGTCTCGGGCTGCCCGAAGTGGGCGAACGGCGGCCAGGCGTCGAACCACCCGCCGACGAGCGTCACGACGCTCAGCCAGTTCGTGGAGATGCTGGCGAGGCGCTACAACGGCCACAACGGGCACGGGCTCGTCTCGCGCTGGTCGGTCTGGAACGAGCCGAACCTGCAGCTCTTCCTGACGCCGCAGTTCTCCGGTAGCACCATCGTCAGCCCGCGTGAATACCTGCGCCTGTACCTCGCCGCGTACCGCGCGATCAAGCGGGGCAACCCGCAGGCGCTCGTGGCGGTCGGCGAGACATCGAACCGCGGCCGCAACAAGCCGATCGCGGCCGGGAGCGGCGTCGCCGACACGGTCGCGCCGGCGACGTTCGCCTACCAGCTGTCGCGGCTCGACCCGCACCTGCCGTTCGACGCGTGGGCGACGCATCCGTATCCGACCGATCCCTTCCTCGGGCCGACCCAGAAGGTCGCCTGGCCGAACGTGACCCTGACGCGGATCGACCAGTTCGGACAGTCGCTCGAGAAGTGGTTCCACCGCCGCGTGCCGATCTGGATCACCGAGTACGGCGAGCAGACGAAGCCGCAGTTCGCGGCCGGCGTCACGTACGCACGGCAGGCGAGCGACGCGAAGACGGCCCTGACGATGGCCGCGGCGAGCCCGTACGTCGAGATGTTCGTCTGGTTCACGATCCGTGACAGTCCCGGCACGTGGCAGAGCGGCCTCGAGACGAAGAGCGGCTCGAAGAAGCCGTCCTACGCCGCGTTCGCCTCGGTCGCAAAGAAGCTCGACGGTCAGTCGCAGGTCGTGGCGCCGAATCGGTTCCCGCTGGTGAAGGTGTTCACGCCGTTCATCGCCTACCACGACCCGGCGGGGGCGGTCGTGCTGATCACGTACCGCGTCTACAAGGGCTCGAAGCTCGTCTTCGTCGCCCAAGAGACCTCGCGCCTGAACGGGCAACAGCAGGTGCCGGTGAACGTCAAGTTCAAGCCGGCGAGGAAGACGCCGTACCTGCTGACGGTCGACATCGGCGACAAGCACGGGCAGCACGAGAAGAGGGCGATCGCGCTCCTGCCCGCGTAGACGAGTCGCTGCGCGCCGCCCGGGGGCGCGCAGGGTAACGTCCCGCGCCGTGGGCGAACTCGACGGCAAGACCGCGATCGTCACCGGCGCCTCCAGCGGGATCGGCGCCGCCACCGCGCGGCAGCTCGCCGCCGCCGGCGCGCGCGTCGTCGGCGGCGCGCGGCGGGTCGACCGGATCGAGTCGGAGGTCGCGCTCGAGCTCGACGTCACCGATCCCGCGAGCTGCGAGCGCTTCGTCGACGCGGCCGGGCCCGCCGACATCCTCGTCAACGCCGCCGGCCTCGCGCTCGGTCGCTACCCGATCGACGAGTCGACGGAGGAGGACGAGCGGCGGGTGTTCGAGACGGACGTCAACGGCCTCGTCAGAGTCACGCGCCTCGTCCTGCAGCGGTCGCTGCGCGAGCCGGGGCACATCGTCAACATGGGGTCGGTCGCCGGGCGCTGGGCGTACCCGAACGCCGCGAGCTACGTCGCGGCGAAGTTCGCCGTACGCGGCTTCACGCGGGCGCTGCGCGAGGACCTGCTCGGCCGCGACATCCGCGTGACGACGGTCGACGCCGGGCTCGTCGAGACGGAGTTCTCGCTCGTCCGGTTCAAGGGCGATGCTGACCAGGCGCGTGCCGTCTACGAGGGGACGAGGCCGCTCAGCGCCGACGACGTCGCCGGCTGCATCCTGTTCGCGGTCACGCGCCCGCTCCACCTCGTCGTCGACGAGCTGGTCGTGATGTCGATCGACCAGTCGAGCGGCGGGCGCATCCACCGACGCTAGCGCGGATGCTCACGATCCTCGAGGGCTCGACGTTCTGCATCTGCGACGAGCGCGGCGACATCGCCGGCGAGACGAGCGGGCTCTACGCCGACGACACGCGGCGGCTCTCGCGGCTCGTCCTGACGATCAACGGCGCCCGGCCGCTGCTCCTCTCGTCGGGCCAGGTCGAGTACTTCTCGGCTGCCTTCTACCTCCGGAACCCGGTCTCGGCGGGACTGCGGCAGGACGTGCTGTCGATCGTCCGCTCGCGCTTCGTCGGCGCGACGATGCAGGACCGGCTGGCGATCCGCAACGAGTCGATGGAGACGCAGCGGTTCGAGGTCTGCCTCGAGCTCGCCTGCGACTTCGCCGACATCTTCGCCGTCAAGGGCCGCGACTTCACGCTCGGCGATCCGGTGCACGCCGAGCCGCTGCCGCCGGCCGCCGACCCGACCTGGCTCGACGACGGCAGCAGGCTCGCGTTCGACGCCGGGGACGGCGACGGTCGCACCGTCATCGGGTTCTCGCAGACGCCGCGACAGCACGGCGGCGACGCGTACTGGCGGGTCGAGCTCGCGCCGCGCGAGCGCTGGGAGCTGCTCGTCGACGTCGTCCCGAGCGGCGACGCGCAGGCGGCGCTGAGCACGGAGACACGGTTCGGCGACGAGTTGACGCGCGTCCGCGACTCGCTCGCCGCCTGGCAGCTGCGGGTGCCGCACGTGCGGACCGGCTGGTCGGCCCTCTCGCAGTCCTTCTCGCGCTCGGTCAGCGACCTTGCCGCGCTGCGCATGCGTGCCGACGGCATCACCGGCAAGCTCCCGGCCGCCGGCATGCCCTGGTTCATGACCGTCTTCGGGCGCGACACGATCATCACCTGTCTGCAGACGCTCCTGTTCGGGCCCGAGCTCGCGCGCACGGCGCTGCGGGCGCTCGCGGCGCTGCAGGCGAAGGAGGACGACCCGGCGCGCGACGCCGAGCCGGGGAAGATCGTGCACGAGGTGCGGCGCGGCAAGGCGGCCGCGCACTGGTTCGACCGCTACTACGGCACCGCCGACGCGACGCCGCTCTACCTCATCCTGCTCTCCGAGGTCTGGCGCTGGACCGACGACCGCGCGCTCGCGAGCGAGCTCAAGGAGCCGGCGCTCGCCGCGTTGCGCTGGATCGACGAGTACGGCGACCGCGACCGCGACGGGTTCGTCGAGTTCCTGCGCCGCTCGCCGCGCGGGCTTGCCGTGCAGTCGTGGAAGGACTCGAGCGACTCGCAGCGCTTCCACGACGGACGAGTCGCGGAGGCGCCGATCGCGCCGTGCGAGGTGCAGGGCTACGTCTACGACGCGAAGCGTCGCTGCGCCGAGCTCGCGCGCGAGGCGTGGCGCGACCGGACGCTCGCCGAGCGCCTCGAGCGCGAGGCGAGGGCGCTGAAGACCCGCTTCGACGAGGCGTTCTGGGTCGACGAGCGCGGCGGCTTCTACGCGCTCGCGCTCGACCACGAGAAGCAGCGCGTCGACTCGCTCACGTCGAACATCGGCCACCTGCTCTGGTCGGGCATCGTGCCGGCGGAACGGGTCGACACGATCGTCGACCGGCTGATGAGCGAGCCGCTCTGGTCCGGTTGGGGCGTGCGGACGATGTCGGCCGACGACGCCGGCTTCAACCCGCTCAGCTACCACAACGGCACCGTGTGGCCGCACGACAACTCGCTGATCGCGTGGGGGCTCGCGCGGGAGGGGCGCTGGTCGGAGTGCCAGCGAATCGTCCGCCGGATGCTCGAGGCGGCCGGGCACTTCGGCTGGCAGCTGCCGGAGGTCTTCGCCGGCCTCGCGCGGGCGGAGACGCCGTTCCCGATCGCGTATCCGACGGCCGCGCGCCCGCAGGCCTGGGCGGCGGGAGCGCCGGTGCTGCTGATGCAGCTGCTGCTCGGCATCCAGCCGGACCGGCGTCGCAACGAGCTCGAGAGCATCGCGCCTGAGCTGCCGTCCTGGGCTGCCGACATCCGCGTCTCGGGCATCCGCGCCTTCGACCGCCAGTGGGACGTCGTCGTCGAAGACGGCCGCGTCCGCGTCGAGCCGGTTGCATGAGGATCGCGATCCTCGCACCGGTGTGGTTCCCCGTTCCGCCGACCGGCTACGGCGGGATCGAGTGGGTCGTCTGGCTGCTCGCGGACGGGCTCGTCGACGCAGGTCACGACGTGACGCTGTTCGCGGCCGGCCAGTCGCGCACGAAGGCGACGCTCGACTACGTCTTCGAAGAGGCGCCGAGCGACGAGATCGGGCGGACGTTCACCGAGCTCAGGCACGCGCTCCACTGCTTCTCGCGGCAGGACGACTTCGACCTGATCAACGACCACACGGGGCTGCTCGGGGCAGTGGTCGGCGGTGCGTTGCGCGTTCCCTTCGTGCACACGGTGCACGGTCCGCTCGACGGGATTCCCGGCGCGCTCTACGAGCAGGTCGCTGCCGTCGCCCCGACGGTCGGCCTGATCTCGATCTCGATGAACCAGCGCAAGCCGAAGCCGAATCTGAACTGGGTCGCCAACTGCCCGAACGCGCTCGACTTCGACCTCTATCCGTTCGCGCCCGACCGCGGCGACTACCTGCTCTTCATCGGCCGGATGAGCCCGGACAAGGGCGCGCACCGGGCTGTCCGCACGGCGATCGAGACGGGGCTGCCGCTGAAGATCGCCGGGAAGATGCGCGAGCCGCTCGAGCGGCAGTACTTCGAGGCGTACGTGCGCCCGCACCTGAACGAGAGGATCGAGTACGTCGGCGAGGTCTCGCACGGCGAGAAGGTCGAGCTGTTGCAGCACGCGCGTGCGACCCTCTTCCCGATCGAATGGGAAGAGCCGTTCGGGCTCGTGATGATCGAGTCGATGGCGTGCGGGACGCCGGTGATCGCGACCCGGTGGGGGGCGGTACCCGAAGTGGTCGAGCACGGCCGCTCGGGGATCATCGTCGACGACTGGTCGATCGCACCGGCGGCGCTGCAGGAGGCGGACGCCCTCTCGCCGGAGACGATCCGTGGCTACGCCGAGAAGCGGTTCTCGCCGGAGCGCATGGTCGGCGACTACCTGCGCGCGTATTCGGCGATGGTCACGCCGCGCTCCTGACCTCCCAGTAGCGGCGCAGGCCGTGCCACGACTGCCAGTACGGCGCGACGCGGTCGTAGAGGTCGGCGTCGGCGCCGGCGTCGGCGCGGCCCGCCTCGACGAACTCCTCGAGGCTGACGCCGTCGCGGACGCGCGCGGCCCAGCGGTCGAGCTCCGAGCCGAGTCGCGCCAGGTGGTCGGCGACGTCGCACTCGACGCCGAAGTGGATCAGCGCGAGCCGTTCGGGCCGGCGCCGCTCGATCTCGGCGATCGTCGCGTGCCATGCCTCGACGTCGATGTCGGGCGGCGGCGAGACCGGGAGGACGTAGCGCGAGGGCTGGATTCGCACGCCGCATGCGTCGCCCGCCAGCAGCGTGCCGTCGCGGACGTAGCAGACGTGGTGCGACGCGTGCCCGGGGGCGGGGAAGACGTCCCAGCCGAGGACGTCGTCCGCCGCGATCCGCACGTTCGCCTCGGGCACCGGCGCGAGCTCGCCCCAGAGCGTGTCGAAGCTCTCGCCGTAGAGGCGGCGCGCGGAGCGCTCGAGGCGGCCGGGGTCGACGAGGTGCGGCGCCCCGGCCGCCGACACCCAGACCGTCAGGTCGGGATGCTCGCGCACGATCGCGCCCGCTGCGCCGGCGTGGTCGAGGTGGATGTGCGAGAGCAGCAGATGGCGAATCTCGCCGAGCTCGACACCGCACTCGCGCAGGCCCTCCTTCAGTCGCGGCAGCGTGGTCGCGGGCCCGCAGTCGAAGAGCAGCGGGCCGCCGGGGCCGTCGAGGACGTAGACGCCGATCGCGCGCTCGACGCCGCCGAAGCGGAGGTCAACTGGGAACAACGAATCCATAACGCCATCTTCGCAATCGGCGCCGTAGCCTCGCAGCGTGCGGCTCGCAGTGGCGGCGCTGAGCGTCTTCGTCCTGCTGCCGGTCTCGACGGCCGCCGCGCCGGTGCAGCCGCAGGTCGAGGTGAAGGTGATCCACTACCGCGCGCACGACGGGCGGATCCGGGCGGCGTACCTGCTGCTGCCGCGGCACTACGACGGCAGGCCGATCCCGCTCGTGATCTCGCCGCACGGACGCGGGCTGACGGCCCGTCAGAACGCGCGCGTCTTCGGCGACCTGCCGGGGATGGGCGGCTTCGCCGTCATCGACCCGGCCGGCGAGGGCCGGCGGCTCGGCTCCTTCTCGTGGGGCGCGCCCGGCCAGATCGCCGACCTCGCGCGCATGCCCGCGATCGCCCGCCGCAACGGCGTCGACGTCGATCCGCGCCGGATCTTCGCGATCGGCGGCTCGATGGGCGGCCAGGAGGTCCTGCTCCTCGCCGCGCGCCACCCGCACCTGCTCGCCGGCGTCGCCGCGTTCGATCCGGCGACGGACATGGCGCGCCGCTACTGGGACTTCGCCGGGCTTGCCGGCGGCCGGCGGCTGCAGCGGCTCGCGCGCGAGGAGATCGGCGGCACGCCGCTGACCGCGCCGCTCGCCTACGCCCGCCGCAGCCCCGACACCTTCGCGCGGCAGCTCGCGCTCTCGGGGGTGCCGCTCGAGCTCTACTGGAGCACCCGCGACGCCGTGATCCGAGACCAGGTCGACGAGACGGGCGTGCTCGTCGTCGAGATCCTGGGCTGGAATCCGCACGCACGCGTCGACAGCTTCCGCGGCACCTGGGGCCACACGCGCGAGATGTGGCCGCGCGGCCGGCTGCCGGACGCGCTCGCGCGCTTCGGCCTCCTGCCGTGGACCGACGTGCCGAGGCGCTACGTGCCGACCCGCGCGGTCGATCTGACGAGCGCCGCCTCGAGATCGGCGACGAGGTCGGCCGGCGCCTCGATCCCGACCGAGAGCCGCACGAGGTTGCGCGGCGCGGCGAACGGCGCCTCGCGTGTCGACGCGTGCGTCATCCGCGCCGGGTGCTCGATGAGGCTCTCGACGCCGCCGAGCGATTCCGCGAGCGTGAAGACCCTCGTCCGCGAGCAGAGCGCGACGGCTTCCTCTTCGGACGCGGCGAGGAAGGAGACCATGCCGCCGAAGTCGCGCATCTGGCGCCGCGCCGACGCGTGGCCCGGGTGGGAGGGCAGGCCCGGGTAGAGGACGCGCTCGACGGCCGGGTGGTGGTCGAGGAACGCGGCGACGGCGCGGGCGTTCTCGCAGTGCCGGCGCATCCGCAGCGCGAGCGTCTTGATCCCGCGCAGCACGAGCCAGCAGTCGAACGGCCCCGGGACGGCGCCGAGGGACTTCTGCAGGAAGCGCAGCCGCTCGCCGAGCGCGGCGTCGTTCGTCGCGACGAAGCCGCCGATCACGTCCGAGTGCCCGCTCAGGTACTTCGTCGTCGAGTGGACGACGAGATCGGCGCCGAGCTCGAGCGGTTGCTGCAGGTACGGCGTCGCGAACGTGTTGTCGACGGCGAGCAGCGCGCCGGCGGCATGGGCGGCATCGGCGGCGCGGCGGATGTCGACCACGTTCAGCAGCGGGTTCGACGGCGTCTCGAGCCAGACGAGCCGCACATCCTCGCCGAGGTGCGCGGCGAGGCTCTCGTCGAACTCGTCGGCCGGCACGTACGTGAAGCGGTAGCCCTTGGGCTCGTAGACCTGGGACGTCAGCCGGTAGACGCCGCCGTAGACGTCGGCGATCAGGACGACGCGCTCGCCGGGATCGACGAGGTGCATGATCGTCGTGGTCGCGCCGAGCCCGGAGGAGTAGGCGATGCCGTGCTCTGCGCCCTCGAGGCTCGCGAGCGCCGTCTCGAGCGCGGTGCGGGTCGGGTTCGCGACCCGCGAGTAGTCGTAACCCCTGTTCTTCCCGACCTCCTCCTGCGCGAACGTCGAGGTCTGGTAGATCGGCGTGATCACCGCGCCCGTTGCGGGATCGGGCTCCTGCCCGGCGTGGATCGCGCGCGTCTCGAACTCCATTCGCAAGAGCCTAGCGCTCGACGCTCGCGAGCCCGATCGAGCGCGCCAGCCTCACCGCCGCGCGCTCGAGCGGCACGTCGAGGCGGCGGCGGACGCCCGGCTCCGCGGTGAACCGCTTCACCTGCAGCACGCCCTGCGCGCGGTCCGCCTTCACGTCGGCGCGGCCGACGAGGCGGTCGGCGACCAGCAACGGCAGGACGTAGTAGCCGTAGACGCGCTCCCGCTCGCGCTTGTAGACCTCGATCACGTGCTCGAAGCCGAAGAGACGACGAACGAACGCGCGGTCCCAGAGCAGGTTGTCGAACGGAGAGAGGAGGACGGCCGCGGTCGGCGCACCGTCGAGCTCGGCGGCGGCCTCGACGACGACCGGCGCGCCTCCGTCGTCGACCTCGACGCGACGGAGGACGCCGTCACGGACGAGCTCGTCGACGTGCGGCCGCACCGCGCGCGCGCCGCCGCGGAACCGGCAGTGCTCGGCGATGCCGGCCTCGGTCAGGGCCCCGCGCGCGCGCACCGCCCGCAGCGCGAGCCCGCGGTGGAACTCGTCGCTCGACGGCGTCGGCGACTCGAGGCACTGCTTCGGGATCACCCGCTCCGGCAGCGCGTAGAGGCGCTGGAAGCCCTGCCGCCCCGCGATCGCGACCTCGCCCGCCGCGAGCAGGTGCTCGAGCGCCCGCTTCGCCGGCTTCCAGCCCCACATCGGCTCGCTGCGCCCCTCGAACGCGCGTGCCGGCAGCGGCCCCTCGGCCTCGAGCCGGGCGAGCACCTCGCGCTCGACCGAGCGCAGCTCGGCCGGTCGCTCGCGTCCCCACCAGTGCCGGTCGCGCAGCTCGAGCATCCGCCGCTTGTAGAGCGGGTAGTCCTCGATCGGTAGCAGGCAAGCCTCGTGTGCCCAGTACTCGAAGACGCGGCCCTCGCGCAGCAGGCGCGAGAGCCCGCGCTCCTCGTAGGCGCCGATGCGCGTGGAGAGCGTCAGGCGATGGGCGCGGTCGACGGTCGCGATCGAGTCGAGCTGCACGGCCTGCAGCCGACGAATCGCCGCCGCGACGTCGTCAACGCCGGCGCGACGGAAGCGGCTCGAGAAGGCCTGCCGCGCGACGACGAAGCGGCGCAGCGCCGCGGCGCTCACCATAGGCTGCGCGGCCGATGTGGCTCCTGCTCAGGGTGGTCGCCGCGGCGGTGCTCGCCTGGGCGGCGGCGGTCGCGATCGTCTTCGCGGTCGATCACGGCGACCGGCCCGTCCACGCCGACGCCGTCGTCGTCCTCAGCGGCTCGCGGTCGCGGTTGCCGGTCGGCCTGCGGCTGGTGCGCGAAGGGTACGCGCCGCTGCTGCTCGTCTCCGCCGGCGGCGGCTCGCGCCTCGAACGCGAGGTGTGCGGGGGTCGCAGCGCGCGCGTACGCTGCTTTGCGGCCGTTCCCTACTCGACGCGCGGCGAGGCCGAGGCGATCGGCCGGCTCGCGCGGCAGCTCCACCTGACGCGGATCGACGTCGTGACGTCGCAGTTCCACGTCGTTCGCGCGCGCATGCTCATCACGCGCTGCTACCACGGCGCCCTCCGGATGGTCGGCGCGCCGCAGGAATGGTGGAAGCTGCCGTGGTTCGCGGTCACCGAGACGGTCAAGCTCGTCTACCAGGTGACGGTCGTCCGCAGCTGCTAGCGACGCCTCAGCGCCTGTGGGCGAGGAACTCGAGCAGGTCGGAGCGCGTGACCACGCCGATCGGGCGGCCGGCTTCGGCGACGACGACAGCGTTCGTGCGGCCGGTGAGGGCGGCGACGATCTCGTCGATCGAGGCGCGCGCCTCGACGGTCGCAAGCGGTGGCTGCATCGCGGCGGCGACGTCTTCGTGCACCGCGTCCGCGTCCCGGAAGACGCGGTCGAGCAGGTCGCGGTCCTGCAGCGAGCCGATCACGTCTGCGAGCGTGCCGACGTCGCCGTCGCGGACGACGGGCAGTTGCGAGATCGAGTAGCGCTGCATGACGTCGATCGCCTCGCCCACCTTCTGGTGCGACGAGATCGTCACGAGCGGCGGCACCTCCGAGACCTCGGCGTGCTTGGCCCGGAGCAGCTCGGCGACCGTCGGCGCCGGCGCGGCCCGCTCGAGGAAGCCGTACTCGAGCATCCACTTGTCGTCGAGGAACTTCGACAGGTACGAGCGGCCGGAGTCGGGCAGCAGCGCCAGCACCTGTGCCTCCGGCCCGAGCCTCCTCGCGACCTGGAGCGCGGCCCACACCGTCGTCCCCGACGAGCCGCCGGCGAGGATTCCCTCCTCGCGCGCGAGCCGCCGCGCGACGAGGAACGAATCGCGGTCGGACACTCGCACCCATTCGTCGACGACCTCGGGGTCGAGTGTCTGCGGCCAGGTGTCCTTGCCGATCCCCTCGACGAAGTACGGGTGCACGTCGCGCTCGTCCTTCGCGGTGAACACCGACCCCTCCGGATCGGCGCCGACGATCAGCGTCTGCGAGCCGCGCTCCTTGAAGTAGCGGCCGATGCCGGTGATCGTGCCGCCGGTGCCGACCGAGACGACGATCGCGTCGAGCTCGCCGCCGGTCTGCTCCCAGATCTCGGGCCCGGTCGTCTCGTAGTGCGCCTTCGGGTTCGCGGCGTTCGAGTACTGGTCGGGCTTGAAGCCGCCCGGGATCTCCTCGGCGAGCCGCGACGAGACGGAGTAGTACGACTCGGGCGAATCGGGGTCGACGGCGGTCGGCGTGATCACGACCTCGGCGCCGTACGAGCGCAGGATCGCGATCTTCTCCTGGCTCATCTTGTCGGGCATGACGAAGATGCAGCGGTAGCCCTTGAGCGCAGCCGCGATCGCGAGCCCGACGCCCGTGTTGCCCGAGGTCGGCTCGACGATCGTGCCGCCCGGGCGCAGGCGCCCGTCGCGTTCTGCCGCCTCGATCATCGCGAGCCCGATCCGGTCCTTGACCGAGCCGCCGGGGTTCAGGTACTCGAGCTTCGCGAGGATCGTGCCGGGGACGTCGCGGGAGACGCGGTCGAGCCGGACGATCGGCGTGTGGCCGACGAGGTCGAGAACGCCCGGGTAGCGTCGTCCCATTGTCGGGGAAGGCTACTGCGTCCGGTGGAGCACCCTCTTCTACCGCTTCGCCGGCCCCGGCGGCTTCTAGCCGAAGTTCGACCGCAGCCGGAAGTGCGTGGGCGTCCGCGCGGGCAGCTCGTACGGAGGCATCGGCGAGCGCCCCGTGATGTCGGCGACGAGCTCGCGAAGGAACGGGTAGCAGAGCGACACGAGCGTCGACTCGAGGTCCTCGCGCTCGACGTCGCCCTCGGCGAGCTCGAAGCGGGCCGCGAGCAGCAGGCTGAGCGAGAACGGGATCGCGAAGTCGTCGATGTCCGCCTGGAGGTAGAGGACGAGCCCCCGCGGCGATCGCTTCGTCGCCGCTGCGAGCGTCAGGAAGTCGCCCTCGGGATACACGAACGGATTGGGATCGTCCGCGGCCATCGGCGCCGGCGGGTCCGGCCACATGCGGAAGCGCGAGCTGAGGACGACGACGTCCTGGAGCTGTGGCCCGACCACAGCGAAGCGGCTACGAGGCGTCGCGGTCGACATCGATCTCGATCAGCCGCATGTCCTCGTCGGGCCGCCACGACTCGACGTCGCCGAAGGTGACCGGCGGTGCCTGCCGCTCCGGCGCGTCGGCGCGAACGCGGACGGAATGGAGGCCGCCTTCCGCGGGTGCGGGCGGAGGCGGCGGCGGCGGCGGTGCGTGGTCACGGCGGTCGGGCTCGCCGGCGAGCCGCTTGATCGCCGACCCGACGTCGCCCTCGCGCGCCGCGGCGCCGCCGGGAACGACGTTCCGCAGCGAGTCGATCAGCTCGATCAGCTCGTCCATGCCGGTGATCCGGAGGTCGCCCGTTCGCTGTCGGAGCTCGGCGAGCAGCGCGCGGAGCTCGTCCTCCAGACGGCGCAGACTCTCGACCCGCGCCTCGGCCGCGAGCAGCGCCATCTCGATCCGCGTCGCGAATCGGTCGAGCTTCGCGTCGATCCGCTCGAGCTGCTCACGCTCCCGCTGGACGACGTGCGCGGTCGCCTTCGACGCCATGTAGGCGTCGAAGCGCTGCCGCAGCACGTGCTTGATGTCGTCGAGCAGTCCGCCCACTGCCGTCCGTCCCCTCGTTCGGTGCCGCCTGAACCGCGACGAACGATAGAAGAATCGCGCTAGTGCCGAAAGTGTCGCCGCCCGGTGAAGACCATGGCGGCGCCCGCGGCCTCGACCGCCTCGACCACCTCGGCGTCCCGTTTCGACCCCCCGGGCTGGATCAGCGCCGTCACGCCCGCCTCGAGCGCGAGCTGCGGGCCGTCGGCGAAGGGGAAGAACGCGTCGCTCGCGAGCACCGCCCCGGCCGGGTCGTGGCCGAGCTCCCGCGCCTTCTCGAGGGCGATCCGCACGGCGTCGACGCGGCTCATCTGCCCGGCGCCGATG
>DASRGD010000101.1:0-42378 GCA_035651195.1 Gaiellaceae bacterium
AGCTCGCAGCAGCTCCTGGCTCGCCATCACCTTCCGCACCATGAAGTAGCCGAGGAACTCGCCGAGGTTCTCGACGATCTTCTCCGGGCCGAAGAGCCGCGTGAACGCCTCCTCGTCGCCGCCGTCGAACGCCTTCCGCCAACGCTTTTCCTCGAGACCGGTGAGCGACTGGTAGGCGTAGCCGTTCAGCGAGCTCCGCAAGAGCGAGACGACGTCCTCGTAGTTGCGGAGCGTCTTCGCCGAGAGACGCTTCCGCTGGTCTGCCAGAAACGCGTCCAATGCTTCGTCGATCGTGGCCGGCTTCGCCATTCCCTCATCCTGCCATCAGCGCATGCGCTTCTCCTCTGCGCCCGTCGCGTCCGCGTAGCGAGTCTCGTCGACGACGAGCTGCCAGAAGCCGCGGGCTGGGCGGGTCGCGCGAAAGTGCTCGAAATCGAAGCTGAGGATCGGAGCTCGCATCGACTCCGCGATCGCCATCACGCAGCCGTCGACGAGCCCGAGGTCGAGGTCGGCGAAGCGCGCGTCGATCTCGACCGCACGCCTCAGAAGCCCGGCCGAGAGGAACGCCACGGTGTGCTCGCCCGCGACGAGCGCCTCGAGAAACAGCCGCGCCGCGCGGTCACCGACTCGCGCACGGAGAAGCTGGTCGGCCTCGACCAGCACCGGCCCGGGAACCACCAGATCCCGCCCCAACTCGGTCACGAGCGCGGCGGCGAGCCCGTGCGCGCGGTCGCGACGATTCGCCGCCGCGACCAGCGGGCCCGTGTCGGCGACGACCCTCAGCGCGCAGTCACGAGCTCGCGAAGGTAGCGCTCAGCCAGCCGCCCCAGGTCGTCCGGCCCCTCGCCCGATCCGACATAGCGCGGCCGTCGGCGACCCCGGGTCGCCCGCGCACCTGCCTCGATCAACCGTGCGACCGTGCCCGAGAAGGACTCCCCCTCCTCGGCGGACTCGCGAGCGAGCGCTTCCACGCTCTCAGGCAGATTGACGGTTCTGCGTGCCATCACGCTCCTCGGTGTTATGAACACGCTCATCATACCCCGCAGAGCGACGCGCCTTTGCGCGCCTGCCGCGAGTCGCCTCGATCGACATCGGCGAGCCCCGAAAAACGGACAATTTCGTCGGCCCTGAACTTCGCGATGGGTACAAGAGGGGTACAAATCGGCGCCGCCGCGCCTGATCTGCAAACAAAAGGCCCCGCTTAGCAGGGCCTTTCGAGTAGCGGGGGCAGGATTTGAACCTGCGACCTCCGGGTTATGAGCCCGGCGAGCTACCTGACTGCTCCACCCCGCGGCGTGGCCTCAAGTGTACCACCGCGAGCGCGAGCGCAACGAGCGCCATGCCGGCCGCGGCATCGAGCTCGAAGTGGTTGCCGGTTGCGACGATCGTGACGACGACGAGCGGCGGGTAGGCCACACCGGCGGCGCGCGACACGCGGGAGCGCGCGTACGCGGCGAGTCCGACGCCGACGCCGAGCGCCCAGCCGGCGTGGAGCGACGGGATCGCGGCCACCGGATTCGAGACGGAGCCGATCTCGAGCCCGGACAGGGTGCGCAGCGTGTCCTCGAGGCCGAGCCCGGCGAGCCGGGGAGGCGCGGTCGGGAACGCCGCGTGCACGGCGAGCGCGCAGGCGGTCGCGGCGATGAACGCATTCCGGAAGCGGCGAAACGCCGGACGCGAGCGGCGGTAGAGCCACCAGAAGAAGGCGCCGGTCAGGACGAAGTGGCCGCCGATGTAGAGCGCGTTCAACCCCTGCACCAGCGGCGGCACCTGGAGGAGGGCGTGCTGGACGGGCACCTCCCACGCGACGTGGAGGCCGCGCTCGAGCGAGTCGATCTCCTGGGCGTGCTGCAGTGCGAGCGGCCAGTCCGGCCGGATCGCCTGCCTGAGCAGCTCGTACACGTCGACCGCGGCGAGCACGATCGCGACCTGCGTCAGACCGTAGTGGCGCGCGACGAGCTGCTGCACGCGGGCCACGGTTCGATTCTAGGCCGGCCGTTACGATCCCCCGATGCCCCCGTACGCCTGGGCCGCGCTCGGGATCTTCGTCGCCGCCCTCGCGGCCGGCCTGACGAGCGCGGCGCTGAACGGCTTCCGTGCCTGGCGCGCCTTTCGTCACGCGAGGCGCGCGCTCGGCCGGGGCGTCGACGGGCTGATGCACGGCATCGCGGCCGCCGAATCTCGGCTCGGCCGCGCCGAGGACGCGGCCGCGCGGCTCGAGCGCGCACGCCGGCAGCTCCAGGAGTCGCTCGCCGCCGGAGCGGTGATCGCCGCGGCGGCGGGCGATGCGCGGGCGGCGCTGCGCGTGCTCGGCTTCCTCCGCCGGTGACGCGCGTCGCAGCGGTGGACCTCGGCACGCACACGACGCGCCTGCTCGTGGCCGACGTCGAGAGCGACCGGGTCGATGCGCTCGTGCGCCGCAGCGTCATCACTCGCCTCGGTGAGGACGTCGACGCGCAGCGCCGTCTCGCGCCTGAAGCGGTCGAGCGCGTGACCGACGTGCTGGGCGCCTACCGTGCCGAGGCGGACCGGCTGGGCGCGGAGAGGGCGCTCGCCGCGGCGACGAGCGCGGTCCGCGACGCGGCGAACGGGTGCGAGTTCCTGCGCGGGCTCGAGGAGCGCTTCGGCTTCAGGACACGCCTCCTCTCCGGGGACGAGGAGGCGGAGCTGATCCGGCGCGGCGCCGGGATCGCCGACGACGAGACGCTCTTGCTCGACGTCGGCGGCGGCTCGACCGAGCTCAGCCTCGGCCGCGCGCGGACGAGCCTCGACGTCGGGTCGGTCCGCCTGACGGAGCGCCACCTCGCGAGCGACCCGCCGACCAGGGCGGAGCTCGCCGCCGCCGGCGCCGAGGTCCACGCCCTCCTCCCCGAGCTGTGCCCGTCGGGGGCCGTCGGCGTCGCCGGCACCGTCTGGCAGCTGCGCGAGCTCGCGGGCGAGCTGACGCCGGCCTCGGTCGAGGCCGAGCTCGAGCGCCTTGCCGCCCTGCCGCTCGCCGAGCGACGCCGGATCCCGAGGCTCGACCCGGAGCGGGCGCCGGTGATCGTCGCGGGCGCGCTGATCGTGCTCGAAGTGCTGCGCCGCTACCGGCTCCCCTCGCTCGCCTTCAGCGAGCGCGACCTCCTCGACGGGATCGCGCTTGCGGCCGCAGGCGAGGACTGAAGCTCGCCCTTACGAGCGGTCTCGCTGCTGCGGGCGACCTCACGGAACGGCCGGCGAGGCTGCGCCCTCTACTCCTCGGGTTCCGGCAGCGGCGAGTCCTCTGCCAGCCGCCGTCTGACGACCGCGCGCGACAGCACGCCGACGAGCTTCTCGCGCTCGACGACTGGCACGCGCTCGAGGTCCTGCTCCTCCAGCAAGGCAAAGGCGTCGTCGAGCGGCATCGACGAGTCGAGCGTGTAGTTCGGCGGCTCTGCGATCTCGCGCAGCGTCGTCCGCCGCGGGTCGAGACCACGCGCGACGACCTCGCGCACGAGCGTCTTCCGCGTCACGACGCCGACCAGGCGCCCGTTCTCGGTCACGAGCACGGCCCGCACCTCGTCGCGGGTCAGCGCCTCGGCTGCCTCCTGCGCCGACGCGCCGACTTCGAGCGCGAGCGGCTCCGACACCATCGCGTCGCGGACGAGCTGGTTCACGGGTAGAGGCCGCGCGCCTCGAGTGCGGCCGAGACCTCGCGGATGCCGGCGACGAGCGCTGCCGCGCGCAAGGTCAGCCGCCGCTCCTCGGCCAGCGTCCAGACGCGGTCGAAGGCATCGCCGAGCTTGTCGCCGAGGCGGGCGCGGATCTCGTCGCGGTCCCAGAACAGGCGTCCGAGATCCTGCACCCACTCGAAGTAGGAGACGGTCACGCCGCCGGCGTTCGTGAGCACGTCGGGCAGGATCGGGATGCCGCGCTCGGCGAGAATGCGGTCGCCCTCGACCGACGTCGGGCCGTTCGCGCCCTCGACGAGCAGGCGGCAGCGGACGCGGTCGGCGTTCGCCGCGGTGATCTGGTCCTCGCGGGCGGCGAGCACGAGCACGTCGCACGACAGCTCGAGCAGCTCGGCGTTCGTGAGGTGGGCGCCACCCCTCGCCGCCTCGAGCGTGCCGTGCTCCCGCACGTGCTCGTGCAGCGTCGGCACGTCGAGACCGTCGGGGGCGAACACGCCCCCGGTCGCGTCCGAGACGGCGATCACGGTCGCGCCCTTCTCGACGAGCTCGGTCGCGGCGATGCCGCCGACGTTGCCGAAGCCCTGGACGACGCAGCGGAGCTCGCCGAGCCGCCAGCCGAGCCGCTCGCACGCGCGCTCGATCACCATCACGACGCCGGCGCCCGTCGCCTCGTGGCGGAAGACGGAGCCGCCGATGGAGATCGGCTTCCCGGTCACGATCTCCGGGACGGCGTACCCCTTCTGCATCGAGTACGTGTCCATCATCCACGCCATCGTCTGCTCGTTCGTCGCCATATCGGGCGCCAGAATGTCCTCCTGGGGGCCGATGAAGGGCGTCAGCTCGGCGGTGAAGCGACGCGTAATCCGCGCGAGCTCCGCCTGCGAGTGCTCCCTCGGCGCGCAGCGGACACCGCCCTTGGCGCCGCCGTACGGAAGTCGCAGCAGCGCGCACTTCCACGTCATCCACATCGCGAGCGCGGCGCATTCGCCGAGGTTGACGCCCGCGTCGTAGCGGACGCCGCCCTTCGTCGGGCCGAGGATCGACGAATGCTGCACGCGGTAGGCGGGAAACGAGCGGATGCGGCCGTCGTCCATCCGTACCGGCAGCGTCATGATCACCGCCCGCTCGGGGTACCGCAGCCGCTCGACGACGAACTCCGGGATGTCGGCCTGCGCGACCGCCTGCTCGAGCTGCGCGCGCGCCTGCCGGTAGAGCGGCGTGTCCCATTCCAGCGCGGTCGGCGAGTGGGCGACCTCGACCACTGGGCTGACTCTATAGGGCTTCTGTGCGCGGAAAATGGGACGGATGGCCCATGCAGGCGACCGCCCGGACCGGCAGCCTAGTACCGGCATGCGCCACCCCGAGCTGTTGCCGCTCTTCGCCACCGCGCTCGCGATCGAGGTCGCGCACCTGCGCTGGGTCTTGCTGACGCAGTGGCGCTGCCGCCGCTGCCACGTCCGCCACCTGGACTGCGACTGCAAGCCGGCGTGGATGAAGATGCTGCTCTAGGCGGTTCGCCCCTTCGGCTCTCCGCGGCCGGGCCGCTCGATGATGCCGGGGGAGGGAGTCGAACCCCCACGCCCTAAGGGCTCTCGGGTTTAAGCCGAGCGCGTCTACCAGTTCCGCCACCCCGGCGCCGCGCTCAGGCTAGCGCCTGGGTGGCGATTCCGAAGAACGCGGCCACGGCGGCGTGGTCCTCGACGAGCGGGCAGCGCGGCAGCGCCGCCAGGAACGCGCGGCCGTAGGCGCGTGTGCGGAGGCGCGGGTCGAGGATCGCGACGACGCCGCGGTCGGCGTGGCTGCGGATCAGGCGGCCGAAGCCCTGCCGGAGCTGGAGCATCGCCGTCGGCAGCGCGAAGTCGCGGAACCAGTCGCCGCCCTCGGCCTCGACCGCCTCGCAGCGCGCCTCGTGCAGCGGGTCGCCGGGCGCCGAGAACGGAAGCTTGTCGATCACGAGCAGCGAGAGCGACTCGCCGGGGATGTCGACGCCCTGCCAGAACGTCGTCGTCGCGAGCAGCACCGAGTCGACCTCGGCACGGAACCGCTCGAGCAGTCGTTCTCGCGGCGCCTCCCCCTGCACGAGGACCTCGTACGGGACGCGGCCGCAGACCCGCCTGCGCAGCACCTCGAGCGCGCGGTAGCTGGAGGTCAGCACGAGCGCCCGCCCTTCCGAGAGCGCAAGCAGCGCTGCGACCTCGTCGGCCGCTCGCTCCGTGAAGCCGTCGGCCTGCGGGTCGGGCATCGTCCGCGGCACGTAGAGGAGCGCCTGCTCCCGGAAGTCGTAGGGCGAACCGACGACGACCTCGCGCGCGTCGGCGAGCCCGAGCCGGCGGCGGACGAAGCCTGCGTCCTCGCCCGTCGTCAGCGTCGCCGAGACGAGGATCGCCATCGGCCCGTTCTCCCAGAGGCGCTCGCGCAGCTCGCCCGAGACGTCGATCGGCGCCCACGCGACCGCGTCCGGCTCCGCCCAGACGACGCGGCCGAGCTCGTCGGGCGCGATGCACGCTTCCGCCTGCGCCGCGACGGCGAGCGTGCGCCGCGCGAGCGCATCGAGGTCCTCGCCCTGCCCCTGCAGCTCGTCGGCGAGCGCGCCGAGCGCCTCCTGCAGGAGCGCGAGCTCGCGCGCCGGCGGCTCACGGAGGCGCCGGCGCCCGCTCGGCGGAGCGACGGCGCCGAGCAGACGCTCGCCGGCGCGGCCGACACGGTCGAGCGCGCGACCCGGCGCGACTCGGGCTGCCTCGCGGCACGCGCGCTCGACGTCGCCGGCGAGGCGGCCGAGGCCGGCGCGCGAGATGCGCCCGCCGAGCCAGGCGGCGGCGCTCTCCTCGAGGCGGTGCGCCTCGTCGAACACGACCGCGTCGTGCGCCGGCAGGACGGCTCCGGCGGCGGCGAGGTCGGCGAAGTAGAGCGCGTGGTTCGCGATCACCAGCTCGGCCTCGGCCGCCCGGGCGCGGGCGGCCTCGGCGAAGCACGTCGAGACGAACGGGCAGCGGCCGCCGGCGCACCGGTCGGCGCCGACGGACAGCTCGGCCCAGAGGGCGTCGGACGGCTCGAGCGCGAGCTCGGCGCGGTCGCCGGTCGTGGTCGCGGCGAGCCACGGCTGCATCGCCTCGAACGCCTGCTCGTCGCGCGGCCCGCGCAACAACATGGCGCCGAAGCTCTGCAGCTGCTTGCGGCAGACGTAGTTCTGGCGCCCCTTGAGGACGGCGACGCGCACGTCGCGACCGAGCGCACGCGCCGCCGCCGGCACCTCGCAGAGCAGGAGTTGCTCCTGGAGCGCCTTCGTCGCGGTCGCGACGACCACGCGCTCGCCCGACTCGAGCGCCGGGATCAGGTAGGCGAGGCTCTTGCCGGTCCCGGTGCCCGCCTCGGCGACGAGGTGCTCGCCCGTCGCGAGCGCCCGCGCGACCGCGGCCGCGAGCGCCGCCTGCTCCCGCCGCGGCTCGAACTCGCGGAGCGCGAGCGAGAGCGCGCCGCCGGGGACGAACGCGTCGTGCATCGCGGCCAGGATAGGCGAGCGAACGGCTGTTCCCCCGGGCCGTCGAGCGCGGCGGCGAAAAAGACCGCAACGTGCGCTCTTTCTTCGAGCACGGACGTTGACCGAGCTCGGGGCGCGGCGTAGCGTTCCGGCGTCGGATCCGGTCGGTCTTCGGACCAGTCGGATCCGGCACTCAGCTCCGGTAGGTCTTCGGACTCGCCGGGGCTGATTTTTTTCCGTCCGGCCACGCGCCGGTCCTCCGTCCGAGACCGTCGCTAGCGTTTTGCGGCTCGTGGTCACCCTCGTCGTCAGCCTGCTCGGCTGCGCCTTCCTCGGCGGGCTGCTCCTCTTCGCGCGCGCGATGCGCGCCGAGCTGGCCGCGCGGAGCGACGAGGTCGACCGGCGGTTGCACGGGTTCGCGGCGACCGTCGACCGTCGGCTTAGCGACCTCGACAACCGGCTGCTCGCGACGCAGCAGTCGAGCGGCGAGACGGCGACGCAGATCGCCGAGAAGCTCGGCAAGCTCGACGGCACGGCGTCCCAGATGCTCGCCCGCGCGAACGACCTCGCCCGCCTCGAGCAGGCCCTGCGCCCGCCGAAGGCGCGCGGCGGTTTCGGCGAGCTGCTGCTCGAGAACCTGCTCCGCGACCGGCTCCCGCCCGGTGCCTACGAGCGCCAGTACGGGTTCAGCACCGGCGAGCGCGTCGACGCCGTCGTCCGGGCGGGCCGCCTCATCCCCGTCGACTCGAAGTTCACCTTCGACAACTTCCACCGCCTGCAGGAGGCGGCGACCGACGACGAGCGCCAGCTGCACGCGAGAGCGTTCGCGCGCGACGTGAAGGCGAAAGTCGACGAGATCGCGGGCAAGTACATCCGCCCGGAAGAGGGCACCTTCGACTTCGCGTTCATGTACGTGCCGGTCGAGTCGGTCTACTACGAGATCGCCTGCGGCCCCACGACCGGCCTGCTCGAGTACGCGCTCGGGCGACGCGTCTTCCCGGTGTCGCCGACCACCTTCACCGCCTACCTGCAGGTGGTCGTCCTCGGCCTGCGCGGGCTCCAGATCGAGGAGCACGCCCACGAGGTGATGGCGTACGTCGCCGAGCTCGGGAAGGAGTTCTCCCGCTTCCGGGACGACTTCGACCTGGTCGGCAAGCACCTCGGGCACGCCCAGTCGAAGTTCGCCGAGGCCGACAAGCGCTTCGACCGCTTCGCGACGAAGCTCGAGCGCGCGACCGACGAGGCCGACCCCGGCCTCGAGGCGGAGCGGCCGGCGGGGCCGCGCGCGATCGAAGCGGCGTAGCGTCAGTACCGCAGCAAGGCGCCGATGCCCTCGTGCCCCGCGAGCGTGCTTCCCTCGACCGGGACGACGGAGCCGCCGAACGCGAGCACGCGGTGCACGGCGAGGTCGAGCCCGTCCGGGACGTGCTCGAGCTCGGTGCCGTCAACCGGGCACGCGCCGGGGGAGGCGGACCCGCGCTCGCACCTCGGGCAGCGGTAGGCGTCGCGGTTCGCATCCGTCTCGACGAGCAGCACCTCGACCCGACCGTCCGACGCCGCCTCGAGCGTCTGCGCCCAGCCGGCAGCGGCGCGGCCGTCGCGGCCGACCTCCGACCGCCAACGCTCGAGCGCCTCCGTCACCTGGCGCGCCCGCGCCCGGTCGAGGATCGGGCGGACGATCTCGAGCAGCTCCGCCGGCGTCGCGTGCGCCTCGGCCGTCGCCCAGCCGACGATCGCCTCACGTGCTTCCGGCGAGAGACGGGACTCGAACTCCCCGCGCAGCTCGGGCGGCACGATCACGACCAGCTCCGGTCGACCGCCGCGCCGCAGCCGTCGCTCGAGCTCGCTGCCGACGTTCTTCAGGTGGTCGTGGACGAGCTTCTCGAGGTGGCGCTGGTAGCGCGCTTGCGACCAACCGCCCTGGTCGTGCTTTCCCGGTTGCTCCTCCGTCTGGTCGACGATCTCGTCGAGCCGGCCGTCTCGCAGCCGGAACACCTGCCCGCGCTCCCGGCCGACGACGGCGACGAGCGCGCCGTCGCCGCGACCGACGAGCGGCACGAGGGGTGCGAGGTACAGCTCCCGCTCGAGCCGGATCTGGTCTTCCACGGGCTCGAACAGCGACAGCGTCCGCCATAGCCCGTCGAGCGACGACGCGAAGAGGGCGACGCCGCGGCTGCCGTCGCGGTCGAAGTCGGCGTCCCACCAGACGCGGATCCGGTTGATGTCGCGGAAGAGCGCCTGCTTGCGTTCGTGGTCGAACCCGCGCGCATCGGCCTCCTTCTGCACCTCGGCGAGGAGCGAGTGGAAGCGCGCCTCGGCGTCCGCCGGCGTCGGCGCGGTCGACGGGTCGAGGTCGACGTAGAGGCTGACGGCGCAGCCCCGCTCGGCGCGGAAGCTCGCCAGCTCACGGAGCGATTCCCAAGTCACCGTCTCCCGAGCCACTGGCCTCTGCTTACCCTCCTTGCCGCCGATGCTAATCCAGACGATCGGCCACGGGACGCGGCCGCTCGAGGAGCTCGTCGCGATG
The DNA here is from genome assembly GCA_035651195.1 of Gaiellaceae bacterium. GTDB lineage: Bacteria > Actinomycetota > Thermoleophilia > Gaiellales > Gaiellaceae > PALSA-600. The sequence goes on from DASRGD010000101.1 coordinate 9,656, forward strand.
CTCCGGAGCGGCGGCGTCGAGACGCTCGTGGACGTGCGCCGCTTCCCGGGCTCGCGCCGGAACCCGCAGTTCAACCGCGGCCCGCTCGAGGAAGCGCTCTCGGCGGTCGGGATCGGCTACCGCCACGCAGTTGCGCTCGGCGGGCGCCTGAGCGGCGAGCCGGGCGAGGAGCGATTCGCCTGCGTGCACGTGGCGGCGTTCCGCTCCTACGCGGCCCGGATGACGACACCCGGCTGGCAGGCAGCGGTCGCGGAGGTCCTGGCGACGCCGGCGCCGTGCCTCATGTGCTCCGAGACGCCGTGGCCGCGCTGCCACCGGCGCCTGATCGCGGAGCTCCTGCACGCCCGCGGGCACGAGGTGCGGCATCTCGTGCGGCCGGGCGTGACCGAGGCCCACCGGCAGTGGGAGGTGGCCGAGGCCCGTGACGGCCGCCTGTACCTTTGCGGCGAGCTCGTCGCCTGAGCCGGTTGCGGCTCGGGAACGTCCAGCCGCTCGGCCACGTTTAATGGGGTGACGCTTCTCGAGGAGGTTCTTTGAGTAGGAACGACGTACGTGAGCTGATCATCATCGGCGGTGGACCGGCCGGCTACACGGCCGCGCTCTATAGCGCGCGCGCCGACCTGGAGCCGCTCGTGATCGAGGGCTTCCGGTGGGGCGGGCAGCTGATGCTGACGAGTGACGTCGAGAACTATCCCGGTTACCCGGACGGCGTCATGGGCCCCGAGATGATGGCCGACTTCCGGCGGCAGGCGGAGCGGTTCGGTGCCGAGTTCGTCACCGACGACGTGACAAAGGTCGACTTCTCGGGGCAGCCTCTCCGCGTCTGGGTCGGCGACGAGGAGTACCGCGCGCGCGCCGTGATCGTCGCGACCGGCGCCAGCGCGCGCTGGCTCGGGCTCGAGTCCGAGCGGCGGCTGCAGGGCCGCGGCGTCAGCGCCTGCGCGACGTGCGACGGGGCGTTCTTCCGCGAGAAGCGGATCGTCGTCGTCGGCGGCGGCGACTCGGCGTTCGAGGAAGCGCTCTTCCTGACGCGCTTCGGCACGAAGGTGACGCTCGTCCACCGCCGCGACGAGTTCCGCGCGTCGCAGATCATGGTCAACCGCGCCCGCGAGAACGAGAAGATCGAGTTCCTGACGCCGTACGTCGTCGAGGAGATCCTCGGCGCCGCCTGCGTGACCGGCGTCCGGCTGCGAAACGTCGAGACCGGCGCGCGGGTCGAGATCGACACCGACGGCTTCTTCGTCGCGATCGGCCACGATCCCAACACTGCGCTCTTCCTCGACCAACTCGACCACGACGAAGCCGGCTACCTGATCACCAGGCCGGGCACGACCGAGACGAACATCGCGGGCGTCTTCGCTGTCGGCGACGTGCAGGATCGCGTCTACCGCCAGGCGGTCACCGCCGCCGGCTCCGGCTGCATGGGGGCGCTCGATGCCGAGCGCTACCTCGCGGCGCTCGAGGGCCACGCCGGAACGGCGCTGACGGCGCCCCGCCGCGAGGCCGTCTCGCGCTAGCCGACCACGTCGCTAGCCTCGGCGGCGTGGCCGAGGGCGTGCCGTGGATCGACCTGATCGACCCGTCGCAGGCCGAGCTCACCTCGCACCTGCCGACGGAGCTCCATCCGGCGGCGCTCGACCTGCTGCTCGCGCCGCTCGTTCACGACGACGAGCCGCGGCCGCGCATCGAGTCGCACGGCACCTACGTCGTCGGCGTCCTGCTCGTCGCGGTCGCCGTCCCGGACGAGGACCGCGTCTACTACGAGGAGATCGACTTCATCCTCACCACGGATGCCTTCGTCACGGTCTCGAAGACGCCGGCGGGCGAGAAGCCGTTCGACCCGAGACCCGCCAAGGAGGCGTGCCGGCCGACCGAGCCGACGGGCATGTACCTGTTCCGGCTCGTCGACGACGTCGCCGAGCGCTACCTCGACCTGATCGACGACCTGAACGACGAGATCGACGAGCTCGAGGACAACGTCGAGGCATGGCGCGCGGAGAAGGTTCGCGCGCGGATCTCGTCGCTCCGGCACGATCTGCTCCGGATCCGCCGCACGCTCGCGCCGACGCGCGACGCCGTGCACGCCATCGTCGACGACCGCGTCGAACTCGACGGAACCGACCTCTTCCCGCGCGAGGTCGAGCTCCACTTCGCCGACGCGTACGACAAGCTCCTCCGCGCGACCGACGGCCTCGAGACGTCTCGCGACCTCGTCGCCGGCGTGCGCGACTACTTCCAGGCGAAGATCGCGAACGACCAGAACGAGGTGATGAAGCGCCTGACGATGGTGGCGTCGCTGCTGCTCCTGCCGACGTTCATCGTCGGCCTCTACGGGAAGAACTTCCACCACATCCCGGAGCTCGGCTGGAGCTTCGGCTACTGGTGGTCGTGGGGGCTGATCCTCGTGACCACGATCGCCCAGCTCGCCTACTTCCGCTGGAAGCGATGGCTGTAGCGACCGGGCTACCCTGAGCGCGTGCCGCACTACATCTGCCCCCGCTGCAAGGAACGCTCGGTCGACGTCGACGGTCGCGAGGGGTTCTCGACCGACGCGCCCGCCTGCCATCACTGCGGGTTCGGCTTCCTGTTCGAGCTGCTCGACGACTACTACCCGGCCCAGGCGACCGGATTCATCGTCTGCGACCGCGACGCGCGCGTGCTGGCGACGGGTCGCGGCATCTTCGAGTTGACCGGGTTCATGGAGGAGGAGCTGATGGGCCGCGACGTCGTCCAGGCGCTCCAGCTCTCGAACGGCGATCCGGTGCAGCTCGTGCGCGAGTGGGGCGTCCGCAAGCTTGGCCAGCAGCTCGCGATCAAGACGCGGGCCGGTCTCGAGAAGCCGGTCACGGCCGATTTCTTTCCCGCCTATGACGAGGATGGCGGCCTGCTCGTCGCCCTGACGCCGCGGCCGCACTGACGCCGCGCGAGCGTCGCGCGCCCGCGCGACCACGGCGACGACGAACGCGAAACCGCGCTGCGGAGACGTGGGCGGCCGGTCCGTGCGCGCGCGTCGGCCGACGCGTGGACCCGAGCGGCCGCGTCCGCGGCGCTACACCCTGCTCGAGGGACAGAGGTCGCTGAGCACGCATCGCTCGCACGCAGGGCGTCGCGCGTCGCACACACGGCGGCCGTGCCAGATCAGCAAGTGCGGGAGCCGCCCCCAGTCGGCACGCGGAACGAGCTTCATCAGGTCGCGCTCGATCTTGACCGGATCCTCTTCCCGGGTGAGACCGAGCCGCTGCGAGAGCCGGCGGACATGCGTGTCGACGACGATGCCCTGCGCCTCGCCCCGCTCGGCCGCGACGACGTTCGCCGTCTTGCGCGCGACCCCCGGCAGCCGCAGCAGCGCGTGGAAGTCTGTCGGCACCTCGCCGCCGTAGTCTTCGATCAGCATGCGCATCGTGCCGCGCAGCGCTTTCGCCTTCTGCCGGTAGAAGCCGGTCGCGAAGATGTCGCGCTCGAGCTCTTCGACCGGCACCACCAGGTAGTCCTCGGGCCGCCGGTACTTGCGGAACAGGTTCTCGGTGACGCGGTTCACGTTCACATCCGTTGTCTGTGCCGATAACAGCACCGAGACCAGAAGCTCGAGCGGGTTTCCGAAGCGCAGCGCGATCGTCGCGTCCGGGTACTCGGCGGCGAGCCGTTCGATGATCGGCCGCACGCGCGCGCGCTTCGGCCCAACGCGCTTCCGCGCTTCCGCCACGTAGCTCCTCGGCATTCGCGCTACGCGCCGACGAGAGCCGCGTCCGAGAGGCTTCGCCCCGCGTGCAGCCGCGGACCGGCGCAGACGAGGTCGAGCGCGGGACAGTCGGCGCAGGCGAACTCGCTCGGCGTCGGCACGAACCGGCCGGAGTCGATCCGTGCGATCGCCTGCGAGAGCTCGTGCCCGAGCTCGTCGACGTCCCAGCGCGTGAAGCTCGTCGAGACGACGGCGTCCGGTCGCTCGAGGAACGCGTACGCGACCTCGACCTGCTCGGCGCCGGCGCGGAAGCATGCGAGGGCATAGACGAGCCGCTGCAGGCGGTACTCCGACTCGACGACCTCTTCCGGCGTGCGCTCGCCGAGCAGGTTCGTCTTGTAGTCGACGACGAGCGCGTGTGGACCGTCGCGGTGGAGGACGTCGAGGCGACCGTGCAGCAGGACGCCGTCGTGCTCGAACGCGAACGGCCGCTCGGGCCGGGCAGCCGCGAGCGCGGCGACTCGCTGCGCGAGCTCCGACTCGCAGTACGAACGGACGAGGGCGCCGATGCGCTGGAGCTCGTCGCTGGTGACGCGCGGGTACCAGGCGGCGACGACGCCGAGGTCGGGCAGCCGCGGGTGGCGCAGGTCGACGAGCTCGAGCAGCCGGTGCGCTGCGTCGCCGATCTCGGTCGCGCCGAGCCCCGCCTCTCCCGCCGCCGGCCGCCGCACCTCGCGCAGCCCGGCGACGCGCTCGGCGTAGTAACGGTACGAGCAGCGCTCGTAGAGCGCCAGGGCCGAGTACGACAGCCGGCGGACGCGGTGGAGCGGCGGCGGCGCGACGGGCGCGAGCTCGGGCAGCCGGTAGCCGGGGGGCGGCGCTGCCGTCGGCAGCTCGGCGAAGAGCGCCAGCTGAGCTTCCGGCTCGGCCGCGGCGGCGGGCGCCTGCGCCGGCGTGAAGCGGTCGACGGTGACGAGGAAGCGCGCGTCGCCGCGCTGGAGCTCGAACGGCTCGCACGCGTGCGCGAGCTGCTCTTCGCACTCGAGTCGCGACAGCACCCACCCGATCGGCGTCGCGCGGACGCGGTCGACGGCACCGGAGACGATCAGCCGATCGATCGCACGAGTCATCGCGACGTAGTAGAGGCGCAGACGCTCGGCCTCCTCCTCCTCGCGCGCTGCTGCGCGCACGCGCTCGTACTCGAAGACCGAGTGCTTGCCGCCGGTCGCGGGATGGACGACCTTGAAGCCGAAGCGGCCGTCGGGGCGGGCGAGGATCTCGTCGGCGCCCGGTCGGCGCCCGGTGTCCCGCCCCGCGTCGGCGACGACGACGACCTTGAACTCGAGACCCTTCGCGCCGTGGATGGTGAGCAGGCGGACGGCGTCGCCCCCCTCTTCCTCCGAGACCGCCTCGAGCTGCGCCGCGCCGAGCGCCTGCTGGTCGCGGACGAACCGGACGAAACCCTCGAGGTCGCGGCCGCGAAGCTCCTCGTAGCCGCGCGCGAGCCGCATCAGCTTGCGCAGGTTTGCGTACCGGCGCTTGCCGTCCCAGCGGGCGAGCACGGCGAGGTCGTAGTCGTGCTCGCAGACGACCTGCTCGCAGAGCAGCTCGAGCGAGGCACGCGCCGAGAGCGCGACGAGCCGGTCGTAGCGCTGCCTGAACGCCTTCAGCAGCCGTTCGTCCTCGGCGCTCAGCGCCTCCGGGAGCGACCGTTCGATGCCGCTGAAAAGCGGCCGGCGGCCGGCGTGGCGGCGGATCAGCAGCAGCGCGTCGTTCGAGACCCCCACGAACGGCGACGCGAGCACGGCAACGAGCGCCTCGTCGTCGTACCGGTTGTGCAGGAGGCGCAGGTAGAGAAGCAGGTCGACGACCTGCTGCTGGCCGAAGTACCCGCGCCCGGTCGCGCGGTAGGTCGGGAGCCCCTGCGCGCGCAGCTCTTCCTCGTACGCGTCGGCGTCGGTGCCGGCGGCGAAGAGCAACACGATCTCGCCCGGCGCCGCGGCACCCGCATCGACGAGCCCGCGGACACGGCGCGCGATCTGGCGCGCCTCGGCGCGGCGCCAGTGCTCGCCCGAGTCGCGGTACGAGTCCTTGTCGGTGACGAGCAACTCGACAGGGTGGCCGAACACCGGATCCGGGAACTCGCGCGCGCACGCGAGCGGCTGGAAGCTCTCGCCGAACGCCGGCTCGAACAGGTAGTTGACGGCTGCGAGCACCTCGGGCCGCGACCGGTAGTTCTCGGTCAGCGGCAGCCGCTGCGACGCGGCCGCCCGTCGCTCGCGGAAGACGTGCACGTCGGCGTGTCGGAAGCCGTAGATCGACTGGAACTCGTCACCGACGAAGAAGACGTCCTTCGCCGGCCCGTCCGCGAGCAGGTCGATCAACTCGCACTGGAGTGCGTTCGTGTCCTGGAACTCGTCGACCATGATCGTCCGGAAGCGCAGCTGCTCGCGTTCGCGCGCGCGCGCATGGTCGCGGAGGAGGTCGCGCGCGAGGAGCTGCAGGTCCTCGAAATCGAGCGCCGACTCGCGCTCCTTCGCGGCGGCGTACTCGCGCGCGAAGAGATCGAGCAGCTCTTGCAGCAGCTCCTTGTCGTGGGCGGCAAGAACCTCGAGCGCCGCCTGCTGCACCCGCTTGCGCGCCTCCTCGAAGCCGGCGGCGCGCGGCCCCGAGGCCTGCAGGGCCCTCAGCTCGATCAGATCCTCCGCCACGGCCGGGAGGTCGAGCGCCGCGCGGGCCGCCGCACGCTGGCGCGGCGTCGCCGCGGTGTCGGCGGCGAGCGCGGCAGCCTCGTCGCGCAGCTCGGCCAGCGCACCGTCGAGATCGGGCAGCTCGCCGAGCTCGAGCACGAGCTCGCGCCCGGCGGAGCGGAGCGTCTCGTAGACGCCGGTGAGCATGCGCCGCAACGCAGCGCTGCCGTAGGTGGCGAGCAGACGCAGACGCCGCTCCTCCCCGGTCGCGCAGAACGCGCCCAGCGCGCGCCGGAACGACTCGCCGCGCAGCACCGCCCCGTGCTCCTCGTCGAGCTCGCGGAAGCGCGGGTCGATACCGACGGCGAACGGGTACGCGCGCAGGAGCCGGGCGCAGAACCCGTGGATCGTCGAGATCCAGGCGCCGTCGAGCTCACGCGCGAGCTCGGGTCGCTCGCGCGCGACGAGCGCCGAGCGGATGCGGGCGCGGAGCTCGGCCGCCGCCTTGCGCGTGTAGGTGATCACCAGCACGGAGTCGACGTCGAGCCCGTCCTCGCCCACCGCCCGCACGAACCGCTCGACGAGGACCGACGTCTTGCCGGTGCCCGCGCCGGCCGAGACGAAGACCTCCCCGCGTGCCGCCACCGCCGCGAGCTGCTGGTCGTTCATCACGCCCGCGCCACCCGGCACATCGTCCACAGGTCGCACCACGGCGGGCATTCGCCGCCGCGCGGGTCGTGTGCGACGTCGCCGCGGCGGATCCGCTGCGCGTTCGCGCGCGCTCGCTCGCGCGCGGCCTCGATCTGGGCCCAGAACGCGTCCTCGTCGAGGTAGTCGCTCGTCTTGAAGCCCGGCAGGTCGTCGCGGGCGTCGTCGCGGAGGAGCCCGCGTGCGGAGCCGCCGCCGGCGAGCGCGCGATAGACGCCGCCCAGCGGCTCGATACCGACGAGATCGCGGAGTACGAGCATGTATAGCGGCACCTGCAGGCGCTGCTCGGCGTCGATCTCGGCGGCCGAGAACGAGCCCTTGCCGGACTTGTAGTCCTGCACGATCCCGCGCGCGCTGAACGGGTCGACGTCGATCCGGTCGATCTTGCCGCTCACGAAGAGGCCGTCGCCGAGCTCGAGGCCGCGCTGCAACGGTGGCGGACACCGCTCGCTGCCGAAGCCGACCTCGAACCGGCGGGGCACGAGCGGGAGCGGCGAGCGCGATTCCTCGCGAACGAAGCGCTCGAGATCGTGGCGCAGCCCGACGCGAAGCTCGGCCGTCTGCGCGTCCGAGAGCTCGAGCCGGACGCCGCCGCGGAGCGCCTCGTCGAGGCAGCGCTCGAGGAACGCGAGCGCCGCCCCGAGATTCTCGGCCGTGACTCGCTCCGCGCCGAGCTGCTTCGGCAGCCCGCTGTAGAACGTGTACAGGGCCTGGTGCGCGATCTTGCCGCGGAGGAGCGCATCGGGCTCGGCGTCGATCGTCTTCGGGTCGACGACGCGCTCGAGAAGCCACGCCGAGGAGCAGTCGCCGAGCCGCTCGAGCTCGGTGGCGGAGAAGACGCGGCGCGCGCCCAGCTCGGCGAGCACGGCCGGGTTGCGCAGGCGCGTCGGCCGCTGGAACGCCTGGCGCGCGCGCTGCAGGCGGCGCCTCCAGCCGTTCGCGTCGGCGAGCGCGACGGCGGCGGCGTCGCCGTCGCCGGCGAGGCGAGCGAGCGCGCGCAACCGCTCACGCTCGCTCGGCGCGTCGTCGAGCGGCCACGTCAGCTCCGAGAGCGCACGCCGCCGCGTCGCGCGCCGGACCTGGTCCGGCGCGAACAGCGCCGTCACCTCGCTCCAGAACGGGCTCGGCTCGCGCGGGATGCCTTCGTCGCTCGCGGCTTCGCGCACGAGGTAGAGCCGCTCGCTCGCGCGCGTGCAGGCTGTGTAGAAGAGGTAGCGATCACGACTGACTGGATCCGGACGCTCGAGCCGCCGCCCGAGCTCGCGGCGGCGATCCTCGTCGAGGAACGCCGACGCACGGGGGCGGCACGGCAGCGACCCCTCCGCGAGACCGAGCACGAACACGACGCGGAACCGTCGCGTCCGCGCGCGCAGCAGGTCGAGCAGCGCTACCCGGCCCGGCTCGGCGCTCGCTCCGAGCCGCACCTCGGCTCGCTCGAGGGCGGCGAGCAGGTCGTCCGTGGGCACAGCCCCGGCGAGCCGCGACCACTCGTCGAGCTCGTCGAGCAGCGTCGTCGCCGCGACCGCCGCGCGCAGGTCGAGCTGCGCCGTGTCGCCGACGGGCGGCGCGGCGAGGCCGTGCGCCGCGCGCAGCATCGACTGGACGAGCGCGCGCGCGCCGTCGAGCGGCGTGGGTGCCGCGCGCAGCTCGCGCAACGCGACGAGCGGAGCCTCGCGCAGCCGCTCGGTCTCCTCCTCGACCCGCTCCGGCCGGCTCACGCCGCGGCCGCGCAGCCGCCCCTCCGCGAAGTCGACGCTCGCGCGCGCGATGCCCGAGTACGGCGAGCGCAGGAACGAGTACAACTCCGATCGCCCTCCGTCCGCCCAGGCGAAGCGGAGCAGCGAGAGGAGCGCGTGCCCGAGCGGCGTCGCGGCGAGACGCACGCGCCCTTCGATCGCGAGCGGGATCTCGAGGGACGCGAACACCGTCTCGACGGCTACCCGCCAGCGCTCGAGCGACGGGACGACGAGCGCGACCTGCTCGGCCGGGATGCCGCCGCGGAGCAGTGCGAGCACCTCGTCGCCGACGAGCTCGAGCGTGGCGCGCGTGCCGGCGCCTTCGAGGAAGCGGAGCGAGCCGTCGAGAGGCGGCGCCTGCGGCGGCCGCGGCTCGAACAGGGCTCGTTCGAGGTGGGCGAGAACGGAGCCCGCGCCGGCGTGCGCGGGCGGCAGCTCCCGGCTATCGCCGTTCGCCAGTGCCGCGAGGTCCTGTGCGGTCGTGCGCAGCGATTCGAACGCGACCCGCCCCGGCTCGTAGGGCAGGGAGACGTGGACCTCGGCGCGCCCCGCGAGCACCTGCAGGAGCGCCCATTCGGCTGCGGTCAGGTCTTCGAAGCCGTAGGCGAAGACCGGCTCGCCGTGCCACGCGTCGAGCTCGCTCTGCAGCCGCTCGACGGCCGTGCGCCGGAGGAGGTCGCGGTCGACGAGGCCGAGGCGGTCGAGCTCGCCGCGGTAGGCGGCGTACAGCGTCGCCAGCTCGTCCTCGAGGTCGCCTGGGTCGAGCAGCCCCGACTCGAGCTCGCCGAGCGTTCCGAGCAGCGCCTCGGCGAAGCCGACGAATCGCGCCGACCGCGTCAGCCCGTCCAGTCGTGCGCGTGTCTGCTCGATCGCGCGCCGCACGACGAGCAGCCGTTGGCTCTCGGTCGCGACCGGCCGGCGCTCACTGTCGGCGAGGCGGGCGAACAGGTCGTCGAAGGTGCCGATCGTGCCCCCGACGAGGCAGCCGCACCGACGGAGCAGGTCGCGTTCGACACGGTCGACGTCCGACCGGTTGGGCACGATCAGGAACGGCTCGTCTTCGAGGCGCGCCAGATAGCGCTCGAGCAGGAACGCGACCTTGCCCGCGTTTGCGGGCCCCGCGACGAGGCTCAGCCCCACCCGAGCCATCGTAGTGCTGCCCGAGGACGGCTCCGGCGGCGCGCGCGGGCCCGCCGCGCACCGTGCGGCAATCTCAGGCGGCTTTCGGACGCCGTCCTCGCCGCGCCGCGGCGCGGCCGGGCATGCTACCCGCGCAGTCGTCGCAGAGATCCGCGACCTTCGAGCCGCGACGCGCATCGGTAAACGTCACGCGCATCGCCGCACCCTTGTTCTCGCCGACTTCGGCGCCGCAGTTATCGCAAACGAGAACGGTTTTCCGAGCCAATTTCGACCTCCTCCTGGACGATCGTCGTTACGTCGAGGTTAGCGAAAAACCGCCGGCTGCGATTCACGCCGTTTTGTCGGGTCGGCCGCGCACCTGATTCAGCCAGCGAGGCCGCCACAATCTCGCGCCGACGCCGGCGACGACGACGAGGACGGCGACCGCGATGCCGGCGTAGAGGCCGTAGCGGCTGATCGCATCCGCCGCCGCTTTGCCGACCTGATAGGCGACGACGCCGACCAGGATCGCCCAGACGATCCCACCGGCGGCGTTCCAGAGCAGGAAGCGCCACCAGGGCATGCGGCTGATGCCGGCGACCCAGGCAGCGGTGACGCGGAGGACGGCGAAGAAGCGCGCGAGGAAGATCGTCTTCGACCCGTGGCGGTCGAAGAACCGCTCGGCGACCGGCAAGACGCGCTCGAAGTGGTCGCGCACGACCGGCAGGCGCGCGAGCAGCTCCCGACCACCCGTGCGCCCCAGCCAGTAGCCGATGTTGTCACCCACGACGGCGCCGGCGGCTGCCACGGCGATCACCGCCACGATCGAGTAGTGGCCCTGCGAGGCGAGGACGGCCGCCGCGATCAGCGCCGTCTCGCCTGGAAGCGGTACGCCCGAGGATTCGATCGCGACCAGGCCGAACAGGAGGGCGAGCCCGTACGTGAGTAGGAGGTGGGTCACGCGCGCGAGTCTAGGGCCGCCGTCTGGGAGCGCCGTCTCCGGGCATGCGGACACGTGCGCGACCGGAACGCCCCGACGGGTAACGATAGCTGCCGGTGCGGGCGTCGATTCGTGCCGACTGTGCGACGATTCGCGCGCGAGGCCGCACGGGGCTCCCGACCAGTGACCGGCGGCGTTTGCGATAGCGTCGCGCGAATGCGGGTGGGCGTTCCCAGGGAGACGGCTGCGGGCGAGAAGCGCGTCGCGCTCGTACCCGAGGTGGTCATCCGCCTCGAAGGGTTCACCGTCGCGGTCGAGCGCGGTGCGGGCGAGGCGGCCGGCTTCGCCGACGAGGCGTACTCCGAGGCGGGCGCGGAGCTGGTCGCGGACGCGTGGCACGACACGGACGCCGTCGTCAAGGTCGCGAAACCGACACCCGACGAGGAGGGACGGCTTCGCGGCGGCCAGCTCCTGGTCGCGTTCCTCCAGCCGCTGACCGACCGGGCGGCGATCGAGCGGCTCGCCGCGCGTGGCGTCGTCGCGTTCGCGATGGAGTCGATCCCGCGGATCACGCGCGCGCAGCCGATGGACGCGCTCTCGTCACAGGCGACCGTCGCCGGCTACAAGGGTGCGCTCCTCGCCGCCGACCGTCTGCCGCGGTTCTTCCCGATGCTGACGACCGCTGCGGGGACGATTCCGCCGGCGAAGGTGCTCGTGCTCGGCGCCGGCGTCGCCGGGCTGCAGGCGATCGCGACGGCGCGGCGGCTCGGGGCGGTTGTCTCGGGTTTCGACGTGCGGCCGGTCGTGCGCGAGCAGGTGCAGTCGCTCGGCGCCTCGTTCCTCGACCTGGGCGTCGTCGGCGAGGAGACGGCCGGCGGTTACGCGCGTGAGCTCACCGCGGAGGAGCAGCAGCGCCAGCAGGAGGCGCTCGAGCAGCGGATTCCCGAATTCGACGTCGTGATCACGACGGCCGCCGTCCCCGGTCGGCCGGCCCCGAAGCTGATCCCGGCCGCCGCCGTCGAGCGGATGCGACGCGGGTCGGTGATCGTCGATCTCGCCGCGGAGACCGGCGGCAACTGCGAGCTGACGCGGCCGGGCGAAGTCATCTCCGTCAACGGCGTCGAGGTCGTGGGGCCGCTGAACCTGCCGAGCTCGATGGCGGGGCACGCGAGCCAGCTCTATGCGCGGAACGCCGCCGCGCTGCTCACGCACCTGGCGCCCGGCGGCACGCTGACGCTCGACTGGAGCGACGAGATCACCGTCGGCGCCTGCGTGACCCGAGAACGGGCGGCCGCGTGAGCCTCGGTCGCAGCTCGTTCCTCCGCGGGAGCCGACCGGAGGTTCGGCCGTGAGCCACTTCGCGCAACTCGTCGTCGAGCTGACGGTCCTCGCGCTCTCGATCTTCCTCGGCGTCGAGGTGATCTCGAAGGTGCCGACGCTCCTCCACACGCCGCTCATGTCCGGAACGAACGCGATTCACGGGATCGTGATCGTGGGCGCGATCCTCGTCGCCGGCATCGTGCACCCCGACGCGCTGACCGGCTGGGTCGGCTTCGTCGCGGTGATCCTCGGCGCCGCGAACGTCGTCGGCGGGTTCGTCGTCACCGACCGCATGCTCGAGATGTTCAAGGGGCGCAAGCAACGCCGGCCGGGCGAGGGCGGGTCGTGAGCCAGAACGTCTCGAACCTCTTCTACCTCGTGACGATCATCTGCTTCGTCCTAGCGTTGCGCTTCCTGTCGTCGCCCACGACCGCGCGGTACGGCACCTGGGTGGGAGCGGCAGGAATGGCGGTCGCGATCGCCGTCACGCTCGCGCATTCGCACCTGCACATCGGCTGGCGGATCCCGGTCGGAGCTGCGATCGGATCGGTGTTCGGCGTGATCGGCGCGCGCAAGGTGAAGATGACGGCGATGCCGCAGATGGTGGCGCTGTTCAACGGCGTCGGCGGCGGCGCAGCGGCGCTCGTGTCTCTCGCAGAGTTCCACAACCTCGCGCCGGCACCCGGCCGGCTGCACGGCGACGTAGCGATCGCGATCGTGCTCTCGGGCTTGATCGGCTCCGTCTCGTTCGCCGGTTCGATGGTCGCGTTCTCGAAGCTACAGGCGCTGATCTCCGGCCGCCCGATCACGTACCCGGCGCAGCAGGTCGTCAACCTCGGCTTGCTCGCCGCCGTCGCCGCGGCCGGTGTCGCGATCATCGCGGGTGCCGAACGCCAGTGGCTGCTCGTGGCGATGCTCCTCGGCGCGCTCGTCTTCGGCGTCTTCTTCGTGCTGCCGATCGGCGGCGCGGACATGCCGGTGGTCATCTCGCTCCTGAATGCGTTCACCGGCCTTGCTGCCGCCGCCACCGGCTTCGAGCTCGGCTCGGACGTGCTGATCGTGAGCGGCGCGCTCGTAGGCGCTTCCGGCACGCTCTTGACGATGCTGATGGGCCGAGCCATGAACCGCTCGCTCGGCAACGTGCTGTTCGGCGCCTTCGGGAAGGTGCAGCCGGGCGCCGGCGCCATGGCAGTCGAAGGGACGATCCACACGGTGACGGCACAGGACGTTGCGATCATGCTCGCCTACGCGCAGAAGGTGATTGTCGTTCCCGGTTACGGAATGGCGGTCGCGCAAGCGCAGCACGCCGTCGCGGAGCTCGCGGGCGTGCTCGAGCAGAAGGGCGTCGAGGTCGACTACGCGATCCACCCGGTTGCGGGCCGCATGCCCGGGCACATGAACGTGCTGCTCGCCGAGGCGAACATCCCCTACGAGTCGCTGCACGAGATGGACGAGATCAACCCCCAGTTCGCGCAGACCGACGTCGCGCTCGTGATCGGTGCGAACGACGTCGTCAACCCGGCGGCGCGCAACCAGCCGGGCAGCCCGATCTACGGCATGCCGATCTTGAACGTCGACCAGGCAAAGCAGGTCGTCGTCATGAAACGCTCGATGGCGACGGGCTTCGCCGGCATCGACAATCCGCTCTTCGTCGAGCCGCAGACGTCGCTCCTCTTCGGCGACGCGAAGGAGTCGGTGCTGAGACTCGTGTCGTCCGTCAAGACGCTTTGACGGCGGTTCCGGTCCTCACGGCCGCGCGGGTCGAGCAGGCGGTGTCGCCGGAGCGAGCGGTCGAGGCGGTGCGACGAGCTTTCGTCGCGTACGCGCGCGGCGAGTGGACGATGCCGCCCAAGGTGTACGTGACGAACTATCCGGCCGGCGACTTCCGCGCGATGCCCGCGCTCGGCGACGGGCGCGCGTTGTTGAAGTGGGTGAACTCGTTCCCGGGGAACCCGGCGCGGGGACTACCAACGGTGAGCGGCGTCGTGCTCGTCTCCGACGCCGAGGACGGCCGGCTGCTCGCGGTCCTCGACGCCGGCGCGGTGACGGCGCTCCGCACCGGCGCGGCCGCGGTACTCGCGGCGGAGACGCTGGGCCGAGCGGACTCGGAGACGGCCGCCGTGATCGGCGCCGGCGTCAACGGTCGGGCAGTCGCGCGCACCTTCCTCGCCCGTGGCCGCCGCGTCGTCCTCTGGGACGTCGATCGAGATCGGGCCCGGCAAGCCGCCGCCGAGCTGGACGCGTCGGTCGCCGACTCGCTCGCGGAGGCGTTGCGTGCCGACACGATTGCGACGGTGACGCCGGGCCACGAACTCGTGCTGGTCGAAGGCTCGCTCCGTCCGGGTCAGCACGTGAGCCTGATGGGAGCCGACGGCCCCGGCAAGGCCGAGGCAGCAGCGACCGAGCTCGCCCGCGCCCACCTCTTCTGCGACGACTGGGAGCAGGCCAGCCACGGCGGCGAGCTCGCGCACGCGCTCGCCGAAGGGCTGATCACACGCGTCGACGCCACCGAGCTCGGCGCCGTGCTGACCGGCGAAGCCGAAGGTCGTAGGAGCGACGACGAGGTGACAGTTTTCGACTCGACCGGGCTCGCGATTCAGGATCTCGCGGTGGCGCTGGCAGCCCTGGACGCTGCGTCGTCCTTCGCCGACCTGGCCCGCGTCGAGCTCTAGGCAAAACGGCCCGGCTCGAAGAGCGCGAGCTCCCGCGGGCGCTCGCCGACAATCGCGCGCGCGACGAGCTCGCCACACGCGAGGCCGAGCACGTTTCCGTGGCCGGAGTAGCCGCCCGCCACCCAGAGCCCCTCTCGTTCGCCGACGCGTCCGACGAGCGGCAGCCGATCCGGCGTCTGACCCCAGATGCCGGCCCAGCGGTGCGTGACCCGTGGCAGCCTGCCGACGAGCTGCGTCACGAGCTCGTCGAGCCGCCCCTGGATCACGGGCGTCGTCGCCTCTTCGGCGGTGCGCTCGGACTCGAAGTCGGCGTCGCGCTTGCCGCCGACGATGAGCGTGCCGTCCGGGAGCTGCTGCCAGTAGTCGAACCCGTTTCGCGCGTAGTGCGGGCGACCGTAGAGCCGCTCGGGCAGCGGTTCCGTCGCAAGCATCTGCCCGCGCTCCGGCCACACGTGCGGCTCGAGCTCGCGGACCCCGGCGGCGAGCAGGCCGTCGGCGGCCAGCACGACCGGCGGCTCGAGATCGGCCGGTGCGACAGAGCTCTCCTCGACGATCTCTGCGCCGGCCCGGCAGGCGCGCTCGGCGAGCCGCCGCACCCAGCGGGCCGGGTCGAGCGCGCCGTCTCCCGGGTGCAGGATCGCGCCGCGGTAAGACGCGCAAAGCGGCGGCGGCAGCTCCTCGAGCCACTCCGCGGCGAAGCCGTCCTCGCGGAGCGCGGCAAGCTCGCGCGCGAGCTGCTCCCGCTCGGCCTCGTCGGCGGCAAGGCGTAGGCTGCCGACGAGCCGGAACGCGTCGCCCGCCAGGCTCCTCAGCCGCACGAGCGCAGACTCCGTCAGCTGCCAGAGTAGCCGCGCCCGCTCCGGTCCGAACTGCGCCTGGGCGCGGTCGTACGGCATTGCGGCTCCCCGCAGGGCGAAGCCGCCGTTCCTGCCGCTCGCGCCCGCCGCGACGCGGCGCGCCTCGTGCACGCGCACGCGCAGACCACGCTCTGCGAGCGCAAGCGCGCACGAGCACCCGGTGACGCCGGCACCGACGATCGTGACGTCCACCGGGCTGGACGTTCGCTTCGTCTTCAGCTCGAACGGCTCGGCAAGCCAGTATGAAGTTGTCGTCACGCGCGGTCGATGCTAGGGCGGCGGCATCACCTCCTGTAGACCCCGGCTCGCGCGAAGACGAGCCCGGCGAGCTCGAGCTCCACGAGCGCCGCCGCTGCGACGGCGGAGTCGAGCCCGGTAGTCCGCGCGACCTCGTCGGCCGTCGCAGCACCTGCCGCGAGCGCCGCTAGCGCAGCTGCGGCCGGGTCGCTCGGCGGATCGGGCTGCTCACCCCCACTCGGGGCGACGCCGATCGCCTCGAGGACGTCCTCGGCAGAGGTGACGGCGGCGGCGCCAAGGCGGAGCAACGCGTTCGTTCCGCGGGAGAGCGCAGCCGTGATCTCGCCCGGCACGGCGAGCACCTCGCGCCCTTCCTCGAGCGCGAGATCGGCTGTGATCAACGCGCCGCTGCGCTCGCGCGCTTCGACCACGACGGTCGCGGCAGCCAGTCCGGCGACGATCCTGTTGCGGGCAGGAAAGCGCCACGGTGCGGGCGCGACGCCAGGCGGGTATTCCGAGACGACGAGCCCCGTGGCGGCGATCTGAGCGGCCAGGGCAGCGTGGGCGCGCGGATAGGCGCGCTCGATCCCGCAGCCGAGCACGGCGATCGTCGCGCCGCCACCGTCGAGGGCGCCGCGATGGGCCCAGCCGTCGACGCCGCGCGCGAGGCCGGACACGACGACGACGCCGGCGTGCGCCAGGTCTCGGCCGAGCGAGCGCGCGACGTGCGCGCCGTAGTCGCTGCAGCCGCGCGCGCCGACAACCGCCACCGAGCGCTGCGCAAGCAGCTCGGGCGACGCGTCGCCGCGCAGAAAGAGCCCCGGCGGCGGATCGTGGATCGAAGCGAGCAGCGGCGGAAAGGCGGGATCGGAGCGCGGGAGCCAGCGGAACCCGGCGCGAGCGAGCTCGGCCCGGAACGCGTGCTCGTCGAAGCCGACTTCGAAGACCGCGAACGCCTCCGTCCGCGCCTCGCGTGGCGTTGCGTGCAGCTCACGCGACGCAGCGAATGCGATCAGGGCGAGCTCGTTCACGCAACCGCGAGCTCCGACGGCGAGCGGTAGGCAAGCGCCTCGGCGACATGCTCGGGGCCGATCGCCGACGCCGGCGCGAGAGCGGCGATCGTCCGCGCGACACGCGCGACCCGCGCTCGGCCGCGCGCCGACAGCGGCAGCCGCTCGACGGCTCGCGTCAGGAGCGCCTCGGCCGCCGCGGTCGGCACGAGCGACGAGGCGGCGAGCCGCTCGCGAGCCGCCGTCACGCGGTCGCGGACGGGAGCCGACGACTCGCCCGGAGGCGCGGCCAATTCGCTTCCGCGCGGTCGCGGGAGCGCAACCACGACGTCGAAGCGGTCGAGGAGCGCCCGTGAGAGCCGTTCGCGGTAGCGGTCGAGTCGCTGCGCCGTGCAGTTGCAGTCGACGGTCCGGTCGCCGCGAGCGCCGCATGGGCAGAGGTTCATCGTGCCGACGAGCTGGAAGCGCGCCGGGAAGACGACCCGGCCGCCGACGCGGGCGACGGCCACCGTGCCGTCCTCGAGCGGTTGGCGGAGTGCCTCGAGGACGGGCCGCGGAAATTCGGGCAGCTCGTCGAGGAGCAGCACCCCGAGGTGGGCGAGCGTTACCTCACCCGGTCGCGGCGCCGACCCGCCGCCGACGACGGCGGCGGTCGACGCTGTGTGGTGCGGTGCGCGGAACGGCGGCGTGCGCACGAGGCCGGCGCCGGCGGCCAGCAACCCGGCGACGGAGTGGATGCGGGTGACCTCGAGCGCAGCGTCGTCGTTCAGCCGCGGCAGGATCCCCGGCAACCGACGGGCGAGCATCGTCTTGCCGATGCCGGGCGGGCCCGCGAGCAGCAGGTTGTGCGAGCCGGCCGCGGCGATCTCCAGGGCCCGCCGTGCCCGCTCTTGCCCGCGCACGTCTTCGAGATCCGGCGCCACGGCCCCGCGATCACGGACGACGTCGCTCGCAGGCGGCGGCGGGGCGCGCTCGCCGCGGAAGTAGGCGACGGCCTCGGCGAGGTGGCGGACGGGCACGGGCTCGACGCCGGCGAGGGCGACCTCGGAGCCGGACTCGGCCGCACAGACGAGCCGGCGGGCACCGTTCCGGCGCGCACCCTCGGCCGCCGCGAGCGCGCCGGGCACGGGCCGCAAGCGCCCGTCGAGCGCGAGCTCGCCGACGGCGGCGTGCCCGGCGAGCGAGCCCGGTGGCAGCTGGCTCGAAGCTGCGAGCACGGCGAGGGCGATCGGCAGATCGAACCCCGAGCCCTCCTTGCGCAGGTCGGCCGGAGCGAGGTTGACGGTGATCCGGCGCTGCGGCCACTCGAGCTCCGCCGAGGTGATTCCCGATCGGACACGCTCCTTCGCCTCCTGGCAGGCGCGGTCGGCGAGGCCGACGATCGCGAACGCCGGCACGCCGCGCTGCAGATGCGCCTCGACCTCGACGCGGCGAGGCTCGAGGCCGACGAGAGCATGCGTGACGGTGCGTGCGAGCACGTTGCCACTCTAGGCGACGAAGGGAAACGGGAGCGTGACGCTTGTGTGCCGAGAGTGGAACTTCTCGCGCCTAACGGGGCTTTCTTTCGGGGTAGCGCGCCAGCCCGTCCTCCGGGATCGGCTCCCACGCCGCCGCATAGGCGACGAACTGGCGGTAGCTCGGTCGCACGCCTGGATCCTCGTCGAACGCGCCGAGGCGGATCGACTTCAGCTCGGGTTCATCAGGGCTCTCGCTCCAGAGGCTCGACCCGCAGACGCTGCAGAACACCTTCGCCCAACCGCCTTCCGGCCGGTACGCACGGAGGAGCTCACGGCCGCGCAGGACGCGGAGCGAGCCTGGGACGATTCGCGCCTGCGCCGACGCCGCCGTCCCGGTTCGGCGCTGGCAGCGCGTGCAGTGACAGTAGGACGCCGAGGCGGGCGAAGCGTCGAGCTCGAAGCGGACGCCGCCGCAGAGGCAACCGCCGCTCAGCGGGAGCTCCGTCACACCTCGAGTCTAGGCGTGTGGCGCGCGACCGGCACGTCCTCGAACCGCTCGCTGGCGCGGCGGCCGGTCCAGCGGTTCACGGCTACGGCCCGCGGCGATCCTGACGACGATCACAGTCGGCGCCCCGGTGCAGCGCCGCGGCGGCACGCGCCCCGCGACCGACTGCGATCCCGTCCCACGTACGCCGACAGCGATTCCCGCGTCGGCCCGCGCGCGCGAGGACGGCGTCGAACGGGCCAGGACGTGGTCGGCGTGGTCGACGGGCGCTGCATTGGCGGCGATGCTCTGTGACACCAGCACGGCTCCGCCGTGGCGCGCGCGGGAAGTCGAGATCGAAGCGCGTCGTGAGACGGGCCGAGGGGGCGGCTCCCGCGAGAACGACCCGCGCCGCGTCTGCGTACTCGCACTCGTCGACCAGCGTCCGGAACGCCAGGCAGCTCGGCGGCGAACATGCGGCGCGAACCAGCGACGAACCTACGCGCGCGGCGACCGCCGTTGCGAGTGCTCGGACCGGCGCGGCGCGTCACGCGGCTCCCGCTCGTGCGCGAAGAGGTTGTGGCTTTCCGCTGCCCCGAGCTCGCGCGTCGACGTCGGTCGGCGGACCCGGCCGCGCCCTTACCAGGCGCTGCGTCTAGAACGCGGCGCGCAGACAACCGAGGCGCCCGTCGCGTTCGACGATGACGTCGAACCGGACGACGAGCTTCCCGAGTTCGGGCCGCGTGGCAAGCCAAGCTTCGGCCGCCCGGCGCACGCGGCGGATCTTCTCCGCGCTGACCATCTCGAGCGGGTCCCCGAACCCGTCGCCAGCCTTCGCCTTGACCTCGCAGAAGACGAGCAGGTTGCCGCGTCGTGCGACGACGTCGAGCTCGTTGCCGGCGACCCAGGCGTTCGTGTCGAGGATCCGGTAGCCGCGGAGCCGGTACCACCGTGCGGCACGACGCTCGGCGTCGTTCCTAGGCTGCGGTCTCGTTTTGATAGCAGAGCGCTTGGAACGAGCGCCGATGGATCTCGGACGGGCCGACGCGCCGCACGACAGCGCTGTGCGCGGGCGTGATGTACCCGACGTGCGATGAGAACCCGTACGCGGGATAGAGCGCGTCGGCAGTGTGCATGTACCGGTCGCGCGTCACCTTCGCGACGATCGACGCCGCAGCGATCGCGGCGCTCTTCTCGTCCCCGTCGACGACCGCTCGGTGCGGCGGCGCCGTCGGACCGAGGCGAAAGCCGTCGACCAGGTTGACGTCGGCGGGCTGGCAGGCCGCGAGTGCCGCACGGAGTCCGCGCAGGTTCGTCCGCTGGAGGCCGTCGCGATCGATCACGGAGGGCGGGAAGACGTGGACCGAGACGCGCTGGGCGCAGCCGAGCACGGCGACGAAGAGACGCTCGCGCGCGTCCTCGTCGAGCTGTTTCGAGTCGTTGAGGAGGGCGAGCGGCCGCGCTCGGTGCTCTCGGATCGCCTCGAGGTCGAGCAGGACGCCGGCGACGACGAGCGGCCCCGCCAGGGGCCCGCGGCCGGCCTCGTCCGCACCGGCGACGAACCGCGCACCGAGGCGCCGATCGAAGGCGAGCAGCTTCCGGCCGGTCAGTTTCGCCATGCGCCGAGGATAACCGCGGACGGCGGCGGCGAGCAGCCGCGTTCCGAACTTGTGACGAAGCTCTTAGCTCTGCCGCAGCTCGCGAATCCGCGCCTTCCGTCCGACCTTGGCGCGGAGGTAGTAGAGCTTGGCGCGGTTGACGTCGCCGAGCGCCGTCACTTCGATCTTGTCGATCTTTGGCGAATGCAGCGGAAACGTCCGCTCGACGCCGACGCCGAAGGAGTTCTTGCGGACGGTGAACGTCTCGCGCACGCCTGCGCCCTGGCGGCGGAGCACGATCCCTTCGAAGACCTGGATGCGCTGGCGGTTGCCCTCGATGACGCGGAAGTGGACGCGCACGGTGTCGCCCGCCTTGAACGACGGCACTTCGCGCAGCTGGCGGCGCTCGAGTTCCTGGATCGTCGTGCTCATGTCGCGCTGGGCCTGAACGGCCGGAGCATGGTAGCCGAACCTCGTCGCGCCCGGACCGGCGCACGACCGACCCACCCACTTACCCCCCACCCACCCGGGGAGAAGAAACGTAGCCGGAAAGCTCGCGCGTGTCTGTGCCAACTCCGGAACTTCTCCGCTGCAGCTCGTGCCCGTCCGAGCGCCGCAGCGGTCAGAGACGGCCGAGGATCGACTCGATCGAGATACGCGAGGGCGGCCAGTACGTCGCGATCACCTTCCCGATCAGGTTGCCGCGCGGGACCGAGCCCCATTTGCGCGAGTCGCAGGACTCGCCGCGGTTGTCGCCCATGAAGAAGTAGTGCCCCTTCGGCACGGTCCACTTGTGCCCGCGGTAATCCGGGTTGTCCTGGACGTCCTGGAGCCGCCGGTCCGGGCGTATGTAGGGCTCGTTCAGCTTCTTCCCGTCGATCCAGATGAATCCGTGCGCGTCCTCGAAGACCGTGTTGCCGGGAAGCCCGATCAGCCGCTTCACGAACGTTCCGCCCGCGCCGCACGCGAGCGCCGCCGCCGGTGGCGTCTTGAAGACGATGATGTCGCCGCGCTTGGGGCTCCAGAGGTCGTAGCAGAAACGACAGGCGAGGACGCGGTCGGAGAACGACGCCTCGCAACCGAGCCCCGGCCGCGCGCAGTGAAGCGTTGGCTCCATCGAGCTCGACGGAATCCGATATGGGTTGATGACCCACTGCTTGATCGCGAGCACGATCAGGATCGCGCCGACGATCGTCACGAGCCAGTCGATCGTCGTGCGCCACGGCTTCGGCAGGCCTTCGGTCAGCCTGTCGATCGGGTTGCGCCAGCGCCTCATCGCACGTGCTCGCGTCGCCATGCCTCCACCTTGCCGTGATCGCCTGATAGCAACACTTCGGGAACCCGCCAGCCGCGAAACTCGGGCGGGCGAGTGTAGTGCGGATGCTCGAGCGCGCCGCCCAGGCCCGCCGAGAACGACTCGAGCTCGCCCGATCCCTGGGCGAGCGCACCCGGCAGCCGCCGCGCGATCGCGTCGACGACGACCATCGCCGGCAGGTCCCCGTTCGAGAGGACGTAGGGACCGACGGAGATCGAGTCGTTGCACAGGTGCTCGACGATGCGATCGTCGAAGCCTTCGAACCGGGCCGTCAGCAGCGTGAGCTTCTTCTCGCCCGCAAGCTCCTCGACGACCTGCTGGCTGAGCTGTCTTCCCTGCGGGGTGAGCGCGACGACCCGGTGCGGCGGCGGCCCGCCGTAGACAGCGTCGAGCGCAGCGGCGACGACGTCGACCCGCAAGACCATGCCGGCACCGCCGCCGTACGGCTCGTCATCGACCTGCCCTGCGCGGAGCGGCGTGTAGTCGCGATACGAGAACAGTCGCAGGTCGAGCTCGGAGCCGAGGACGGTGGCGACTGGACGCTGCTCGGTGAGCCAGGCGTAGGCATGAGGAACGAGGGTGAAGACGTCGAGCTGCAAAGGGCTACGCGGGATCCGAGAAGCCGCGAGCGACAAGGATACGCCCGCCTTCGAGGTCGATGTCGCGTACACAGGCAGCTACGAGTGGCAGGAGCAGGCCGCCCTCGAGCTCGAGCGCGTCGTTCGCGACGCCAGGCTCGACGCGAGCGACACGACCGAGGACGGCACCGCCCTCCTCGACGACCTCGAGGCCGACGAGCTCGAACGCGTAGTACTCGCCGTCGTCCGTCGCCGGCAGCGAATCCCGTGCGACCTCGAGCGCGGTCCCGCGCGGCAGCGGGACGTCGAGCTTCAGCACGCGCCTTCCACCCCCACCGCGTCGCGTCCCGACGACCTCGACCACGCGCGGCCCCGCGAGCAGTCGCGAACCGACCGCGAACCAGCGCTCGTCGTCGCTCGCATCCTCGACCACGAACGAGCCGTCGAGCCCGTGCGCCCGCCCGACCCGACCGACCACGATCCGCTCGCTCACGCTGCCCGACGGCGCTCGAGCTGCGCGATCGCGTCGGCGCGCGAAACCGGCGTGAGGAGGTTCTCCGCGACGAACTCGTCGGCGAGCGGCCAGCCGCTCGCGCGAATCTCCGCGACGGCGCGGTCGACGTCGAATCCGGTCCGCCGGAACGACGGGACGCCGTCGACGAGCAGCGCCCAGCATGCCTTCACCTCGTCCTCGTACGGCATCCCGAGGGAGCCGGCGTTGATCACACGGAGTGCTCCCACGCGGGGGTCGAGCTGGTGGTGCGTGTGCCCGATGACGACGGTGTCCTCGTCGATTCCCGCGAAGAGCGCTGCGACGACGTCGTCGGGCGTCGCCGCCGTCGTGATCGGCATGTCGTTCGTCGGTGCAGCGTGGCAGTGGAGGACGCCGTCGATCGACGCCGTCAGCGGCAGCTCTCGCGACCAGCGCCGGTGATCGTCGCCAAGCGGCCGGCGATCCCGGTCGTCCGGCTCACGCTCGCAGTTGCCGCGTACGTGCGCGTCCTCGACGGAGCGGGCAAGCCCGACCGTCTCGCGGGGGAAAGGGCCGAAGAGGAGATTGCCGCCGAAGACGACTGCGTCGACTCTCTCGCGCTCGACGTCCGCGATCACCACGTCGAGCGGCCGTACCATCCCGTGGACGTCGTACAGCGCCGCGACCTTCACTCGGCAATCTCGACGAGGACGCGCCGGCCCTCACGAACGGCGGTTGCACGCATGATCGTCCGCAGCGCGCGGACGATCCGGCCGCCGCGGCCGATCACCTTGCCGACGTCGTCCGGCGCGACGTGCAGTCGCAGGACGAGCGCGCTCTCCCGCTCCACCGAATCGACCCGCACCGAGTCCGGGTCGTCGACGAGCTCGCGCGCGAGGAACGCGAGCAGCTCGGCCACTACGAGAGGCCCTTGGCCTTGAGCAGGCGGGCGACCGCCTCGGTCGGAAGCGCACCCTTGCCGAGCCAGTCCCTCACCCTCGCCTCGTCCAACTCGATCGTCGACGGCTCGGTCTGCGGGTTGTAGCGTCCGACGATCTCCAGGAACTTGCCGTCGCGCGGCGACCGGCTGTCGGCCGCGACGACACGGTAGATCGGGTTCTTCTTGGAGCCGACTCGCGTCAGCCTGAGCTTGACCGCCATGGGGACAGGTTAGCGCCGGCCGGCCTTGCGCTTGCTCTGCTTCCGCTTCGTCGCGCTGCGCGCGGAGGCGGGAGCGCCGGGCAGGCTCGGGAGCTTTCCCTTGCCGAGATTCTTGAGCATCCGCTCCATCATCTTGCGGCCCTCGAGCAGCTGGTTCACCTGCTCGACGGTCGTGCCCGAGCCGCGGGCGATCCGCTGTCGCCGACGGCCGTCGATCAGGTGCGGGAATGCCCGCTCGGCCGGAGTCATCGAATGCACGATCGCCTCGACCCGCTTCAGCCGGTTCTCGTCGACGTCGAGCCCCTCGAGCTGCTGGCCGATGCCAGGGATCATCTTCAGCACGCCCTGGAGCGGCCCCATCCGGCGCAGCATCGCGAACGAGCGCAGGAAGTCGTCGAACGTGAACTGGCCCTTGCGCAGACGTACTTCCATCTCCGCCTGCTCGTCCTCGGAGGCAGCCTGCTCGGCGCGCTCGATCAGCGTCAGCACGTCGCCCATGCCGAGGATGCGCGACGCCATCCGGTCGGGATGGAACTGCTCGAGGTCGCCGAGCTTCTCGCCGGTCGAGACGAACATGATCGGCTTGCCGGTGATCGCGCGAACCGATAGCGCCGCGCCTCCACGCGCATCGCCGTCGAGCTTCGTGAGGAGGACGCCGTCGAACGCCACGCGCTCCTCGAAGGCCTGCGCGACGTTGACGGCTTCCTGCCCCGTCATCGCATCCAGCACGAGCAGGACGTTCATCGGCCGGACGGCGTCGCGGACGCGGGCGAGCTCGTCCATCAGCTCGGCGTCGACCTGGTGCCGGCCCGCGGTGTCGACGATCACCGTGTCGAGGCCCGCTTCGCGCGCGCCCGCGAGGCCGCTCGTCGCCGCCCGCACCGGGTCGGTCGTCTCGGTCCGGTAGACCGGCACGTCGAGCTGGCGGCCGAGCTGCTCGAGTTGGTCGATCGCCGCCGGCCGCTGGAGGTCGGCGGCGACGAGGCCGGGCTTCCGGCCCTGCTTGCGGAGCTGGAGAGCGAGCTTCGCAGCCGCCGTGGTCTTGCCAGATCCCTGGAGCCCGGCGAGCAGAACGACGGTGAACTTCCCAAGCGCAAGCCCGGACGATGAGCTGCCCATCAACGCCGTCAGTTCGTCGTGGACGACCTTCACGACCTGCTGGCCGGGCGTGAGGCTCTTCAGCACCTCCTCGCCGACCGCGCGCTCGCGCACGCGGGCGACGAAGTCGCGCACGACGCCGAGGTTGACGTCGGCCTCGAGCAGCGCGAGCCGGATCTCGCGCATCGCGCGCGAGATCGCTTCCTCGTCGAGCCTGCCCTTCTTGCGCAGGTCGCCGAGAGCGCTGCCGAGCTTGTCGGAGAGAGCCTCGAACACCGGGCGGGACAGTCTACTGAGGGGCTTCCGGCAGCCCGCAAATACGCCGTTCGGTGAATGTTCCCGTCGCGCGGCCCGCGTTAGCGTCGTCTCATGCAGGCACTCAGAGATTCGTCGTCGATCACCGAGCGGCAGCGCCGGGTGATCGAGCTGATTGCCCAGGGTCTGTCCAACGAGGAGCTGAGCGCGGAACTCGGCATTTCGCCGCGAACGGCGAAAGCGCACTGCGACATTCTCCGGCAGAAGCTCGGCGTGCCGCGACGCCGGCAGATTCCACTCGCGTACCGCTTGCTCACCGGCGAAGACCCGTTGGCAAGGAGCCTCGAGTTGGCGAAAGCCGACAACGGGGGCTGAACGGCAATCGCGCCCGCGGCCAGCTCGCCGCGGGCGCGATCAGCTCTTCCCTCTGAACGCTGGAGCAATTAGCGTGTCGTCCGGGGCGGACGGGGGCGCCGCCTCAGGGGAGGGCCAGTGCAGGCGCAGGCAGAACAATCGACACTGGCACCGCCGGAGCGGCGGATCATCGAGCGACCAAGGCTGCTCAAGCAGCTGGAAGAAACGGACGCGAAAACGATCCTCCTCGTCGCCCCGGCCGGCTACGGGAAAACGACGCTCGCCCGGCAGTGGGCAAAGGGTCGCTCCGGCGTTTGGTGGTACACGGCTGGGGTGGGCTCGTCTGATCTAGCGCGGTTGGCCGTCGGACTTGCCGAAAGCTTGGATTCACTTGAGCCCGGTTTCCACGTTTATGCTCAGGAACTTCTCCGAGGGCTCAAAAGACCCACTCGTCAATTTGGTGAAATCGCTGACGCCTTCGCGATCGCATTGCGAGACCGCGGCAAATCAACTGGAGTGATCGACGATTACCACCACATCGCCGAAGACGCGACCGCGGAGGCACTAATCGAGGAACTTTGGCGACGCGTTGGGTTTCGGCTTCTCGTCGCGTCGCGGGTCCGGCCAAAATGGGCCGCCGCACGTCACGAGATCTACGGAGATCTCATCGAACTTGGTCCAGGAGACCTCGCTCTTACCGACGATGAGGCGTTGGCGGTACTCGGTAAGTCGAACCGGGCCCGAGCGACGGCCTTGGCGCAAGCGAGGGGCTGGCCAGCCCTCGTCGGGCTGGCCGCAATCACAACGGGCGAAAAACCTGCGCCGTCGAATGCTGTTTCGAGCACGCTGTTTCGCTTCTTCGCAGAGGAGCTTTTCCATGCCACCAGCCAAGCTTTGCGCGACCAGCTGATCACACTCGCGCTCTTACCGAGCCTAGACCATCCGTTCGTCACTCAGGCATTCGGCATTGACGCTGCTCAAGTTGTCGAACAAGCCATTGCGTACGGATTCTTGACAACTACTAGTTCCGGAGCCGTCGAACTTCACCCGCTGATTCGTCAGTACCTGCTCTCGAAGTTGGCCGGCGAGGAGGATTCGGGCGACCGGATCGAAGACGCGATTGGCTTGAGTGTCACCCACTCGGCCTGGGATCATGCATTCGAGCTAGTACGTTACCTCCGGTCGACGAGGTTGCTACTTGAGCTGATCGAGCATGCTTTCAAGCCTCTCCTCCGCACTGGTCGGATCGCGACGCTTGAGCAAATGGGAGGCTTCGGTCGCGAGATGATGACTGATTCATCGGCAGTGCTTGATCTCATCGATGCGGAGACTGCATATCGGAACGGACTTTTCGAAACGGCCGAGACGATCGCCGAAAGTGTCTCGCGGCGCCTAGGGCCTAGCCATCCTCTTGCATCGCATGCCCACTGGCTTGCCGGGCAGGGCGCGCAGCTGCGTTTTGACCATCGCAGCGCCGAGAAACATTTCGCGCTCGCCGACGCCGCCGCCCGGGATGTAGACGACGGACGGGATGCGATCTGGGGACTCGTGCTCACGTCGCTCTACTCAGAATCGCCAAATGCTGGAGCCGCCGTACAAGAGGTCGTTCGCCGCCAAGACAATTCGCCAATTGACTTAGTTCGCGCAGCGACTGCGAAGCTCTCTTACCTCAGATACACGAAAGGCTTTGCTTCCAAACCAAGCGTCGACGATGCCATTCGTGCCCTCGATCGGGTCAAGGACCCAGCTGTTCGAACCTCCTTCACTAATACTTATGCATACACGATGGTTTTGTGCGCTCATTACGACGAGGCGCTTCGATTCGCCAAGCTGGAAATGGAGCAGGTCGACGCTTATCAGCTCGAATGGGCACGGCCTCATGCGCAGTGGGCGCTGGCGGCTGCTCATCTTGGACTCCGCGAATTCGGAACAAGCGAAGGCTTGATTCAACGGGTCGAACATGCTGCAGACGAGCATCGCGACGGCCACCTAACACTGAATGCTGCCGTCCTGCGCGCCCGCCTTCTCTTGGCGCTTCAGCGCGCATCCGACGCGTCCGATGCACTGGAGGTCGACAGCTCGCTACCGGTAAACTCCGCAATGCGGGCCGAGTTCTTGTCAATGCGAGCGCTGGTG
This sequence comes from Gaiellaceae bacterium, assembly GCA_035651195.1. Taxonomy (GTDB): domain Bacteria; phylum Actinomycetota; class Thermoleophilia; order Gaiellales; family Gaiellaceae; genus PALSA-600. Next base: position 37,532 of record DASRGD010000101.1, read on the forward strand.
TTTGCAGTCTTGGGTGACAAGGAGGCTGCATTTGAGTTAGCCCGTGCCGCAATCGACCTCACCTCCTCGGTCGATGCGTGCGCGCTGGCCGGGTGTGCCTGCGCCGTCAGTCTCGTCCGGCAGGGGTCTTTTGGGAGAACCGAATTTTCTAAGTGGGCCGGGCTTGCACCACGCCTAGGCGTTTGGGACGCCTTGGTTGCAGCAATTCGTGCGGAGCCTCTGCTTCTCCCGAATCTGCTGGCTTTGCCGAACCATAAAGAGCACGTACTCGGCGCTCTCCGCAGGTCTCGCGACTTCGAGTTGGCCGAGCGAGCTGGCGTCGCACTGGGTCGCAAGCCACGTCTGAGCAATACGCCGCTCACGCCTCGCGAGCAAGAAGTATTCGAACTCGTACGCCAAGGCCTTACGAACACCGAGATCGCCAGAGCACTCTTTATCAGCACAGCGACGGCGAAAGTGCATGTAGGCCACATTCTGAAAAAGCTTGGTGCGCGGAATCGCGCAGAGGCCGTCGGAAGGGCGTTGAGTCGTGAGGGAGCTTAGAGCCTCCCGGTTAGGTTCTCGGCGGTCGCGAGGCGCCAGGTGATGAGGCCGCAGGCGAACTGGAAAGGGCGCGGTGGTTGTCGGGCTTCTTCGACCAGCGGATGGGGCAGGCCGCGGAAGCGGTTGAGCCGAAATGGGTGCGCTCGACGACCCGGCAGCAGACCCGGAAGCCCGCCTCCTGCGCGAGCGTCGCCTTGTCCTCGCGTCGGGAGCGGACGTGCGGGGGAGCCCTTAAGGCGCCGACGAGCTCGTACTCCTCATGGCAGTCGTAGCCTTGTCCAGGCAGATCCCCTACGGTCGCTCAGGGGTGGCGTCCGGCCGGGCGATCCCTATGCGCTCGAACATCGACCGACGCAGCTTAAAGGTCGTTGACGTTCGCGCCGGCGATCTCGACTGCGAGCCGGGCGCCGCTGCGGTCGCAAAGAAGCGAGCGCTTCCCCCTTTTTTGGCTCGACTCTGTCGGCGGGATTGGGGCCGGCCTCCTCGCCGCCCAGCGGGGCGTTGCCCATCAGTCAGTGGCAGGAGAGCCACTCCAACTCCACAAGGACCTATCGTCTACCCTGCGTCGGATGAGAGGGAACTGCTTCGCCGCCGGAGCCCGGGACCTGCCTAACGGGATAGGCTCTTTTAGCCGGGCGTGGCTGCAGCGACCGAAGTGATGGCGACATCACGCTGGCGCGGACGCACGTCGTCGACGTCGCGCAGTTGCGATTTCGCCTCCTGAACGTCGAACGCGAAGTCATCCGCAAGGCCCCTTCGATACTCCTCATTCGCCACTGCCAGTACCTGCTCAAAGGCGGCGACTACGCTCGGGTCAAACTGTGACTCGGCGGCCTCCGCGAGTCGCAGCCTCGCGACATGGCTCTCCATCGCATCTCGGTACGGGCGATCTGACGTCATGGCATTGTAGGCGTCCGCCACAGCGATGATTCGCGAGAGCAGTGGGATCTCGTCGCCCGCGAGACCGTCTGGATAGCCATCGCCATCCAGACGTTCGTGATGGTGGCGGACGATTGAAGCAATCTCCGAGTAGCTCTCCACCTTCGACAGGATGCGTTCGCCAATCTCGGAGTGACGCTGCATCTCACATCGTTCGGCGTGCGTCAACGCGCCGGGTTTCTCGAGCAAACCAGCCGGAAGGCCGACCTTGCCGATGTCGTGGACGAGGCCACAAAGATGTGCGCGTTTCTGATCCTCCTCCGGAAGACCCATCCGAGCGGCGATGTCGCGAGCGTAGATGGCGACCGCCGCCGAATGGCCAGCGGTGTATCTGTCTCGTGCATCGAGGGTGGTTACGAGCGCTGATGCAAATGAGAGGTTCGCGCGTTCAAGGTTCGCGTTGACCTGAACTAGCTGCCCCGTCAGCGAACGCTGTTCTTGATACAGCGCGAACAATCGATGGGCCGCCAGCGACGGAAGGAAGAACAGTGCGAGCGTCCAAGGAGACACCTGCGAATATGCAACAGCCAGCATCGCTACAACTGGCGTGTAGATTGGTACGGCGCCGGCGAGGACCGGCGTCAGCATCCTTAGCAAGCCGGCCACGTCACCCCCCCGTACGACGACGGTGAGCGCGACGAAGCCGAAATCGAGCACCTCGGCCACAAGTGCTGCTGTAGTCGTGGCCACAACTAGCCGTGCAGACGTCCCTGAGACGAGAGCGCCGGAAACTATCGCCGCGAAGCCCGCTGTCGCAGCGTAGATCACGCGGATACACGTGTAGATGCCCCACTTCAGGTACGGAGCCCCGCGGGCGAATGCAGCACTGCGCTCTCGGCGTGGTATCAGCGGTGGAAAGTCACCGATGAGAGAACAAAAGGCAACAATGACGGCCGCAAACGGACCGAACACGGCTGCCGCGAACACCGTCGGCAGAAGAGAGATTGAGACCTCCGTGAGGTTTCCCAGCTGAACTCGCCCGCGCTCTGTGAATGCGGCCACGGCCGCCAGCCCGGCGACTGCGTAGGCGTTCCCGATCCCGTGGCGCGAGGCAACCGCGGCAAGCGCTACCGCAGTTAGAGCCAAGATCGCTTGATAAATCTTTGTAGCAGCCATCATCAAGCTCGCTTTTTCACACAGCCTCTTGCGCATCCCCCAAAAGGGTTATACGATCGCTTCTGCCGTCAGTCCCCACTTAGGAGCGGATATGCGCAGAATCATCAGTCACCTCGCCTCTCGCGGTGTACTCGCGGGCGGCACCATCTGGTGGTAAGCCGCGGGCGTAGCTAAACCTTTCCGCCGCGACCTGGCATCCCCCGAACGGGGAATTGTCCACACCTAGGAAAGGGCTGCTAGAGCCCGAAAACCCCTAACGCTTACGGCTCTCTAGTCGATGAGCCCACGCCGGAAGCCAACCGCGACCGCGTGGGCTCTCGACCGGGCTTGAAGCTTCGCGAGGATGTGGCGGACGTGGCTCTTGACCGTCTCTTCCGACAGGAAGAGCCGGTCGCCGATCTCGCGGTTGACGAGGCCGTCGCAGATCAGCTGCAGCACTTCGATCTCGCGCGGGGTCGGCTCCTGCTCGACCACGTAGCGCTGCGGAAGCGCGATCACCTCGGCGACCGGCGCGCGCCTGGCCGCGACGCGCTCGAAGCGGCGCTGATGGGCCTCGTAGCGCGTCAGGATCTCGTTGCGCTCGGCAGCGTCCACGACCCGACTATCGGCGACCTCCTGGGGAGGCTTTAGCCGGAGCAGTCCCTCGTTAGAGGCGGACCGCAGCGCGCCGCCGGGCCCGGAGCGGCGGCGGTTCCGGCTCCTCGACCACCCCCGCGCCGAAGCGCGAATGGAGGATCCGGCCGCCGCCGAGCCAGATGGCCACGTGGTCCGCTCGCGCCTCCCCGTAGGTCGCGAGGTCGCCCGGTCTGAGGGCACCCTCCGGAAGCACCTTCCCCGCCGCCTCCTGCTGCCAGGCATCGCGCGGGACGAGCCGCCCGGCCAGGCGAAAGGCGATGTGGACGAGCCCCGAGCAGTCGATGCCGGCCGCAGTCAGCCCACCCCACTCGTACGGCGCGCCGAGAAAGCCGCGGGCGAGCGACAGCGGCTCGCCGTCGCACACGGCCTCTTCCCGCAGCCAGCCCGAATACCCGTAGCCCGTCACGACGCGCGCCCACCCGTCCCGCCGTGCTTCGACGGCGAGCGCCTCGCCGCGGAGCGCCTGCGTCACCTGCTCGGCGTCCTCGCGCGGCTCCGCGCGCACCGCCGCCACCTCAACCACGCAGCGCATCGAGTCGGCGCTGGAGCCGTTCCTTCACGGCCGGCCAGTCGTCCTCCGTGATCGCGTACCAGGCAGAGTCCCGCGGGCCGCTCGGGAGCAGCATGTGCTTCCGGAAGACGCCCTCGAAACGGGCGCCGAGCGCGAGCAGCGACCCGCGCGTGCGCAGGTTCCGTGCGTCGGTCTTGCGTGCAGAGCCCTCCCTCGGCCGCTTCCCGGAGACGCTACTACGCCGCGAGACCGGCGAGCTCGCGCAGCGCCGCGAGTCGCGAGAGCGCCTGGCCTTCAAGCTGCCGGACGCGCTCGCGAGTCAGGTCGAGCTCGTGCCCGATCGCCTCGAGCGTCCATGGCTCGCCCTCGAACCCGAACCGCAGCTCGAGGATGCGCCGCTCGCGCTCCGGAAGCGCATCGAGCGCCTTGCGGATGTTCTGGCGCCGAAGCGACTCCTCGGCCTCGTCGAACGGATCGGCAGCTTCGCGGTCGGCGAAGAGGTCACCCAGCTCGCCCTCGTCGTCGGCGCCGACCGTCTGGTTCAGCGACACCGACGCCGACGCCGCCGACAGAGCCTCGTCGACGTGCTGGATCGGCAGTCCCGTCGCCTCGGCAAGCTCGTCCTTCGTCGGCTCGCGGCCGAGCTCGACCTCGAGCCGCCGCGCGGCCCGCGAGAGCTTCTGCTGGCGCTCGACGACGTGGACCGGGACGCGGATCGTGCGCGCGTGGTTCGCGACCGCGCGCTGCACGGACTGGCGGATCCACCAGGTCGCGTACGTCGAGAACTTGTAGCCGCGGCGCCAGTCGAACTTCTCGACCGCGCGGTTGAGGCCGAGCGTGCCCTCCTGGATCAGGTCGAGGAACGGGACGCCGAGGCCGCGGTAGCCCTTGGCGATCGAGACGACGAGGCGCAGGTTGGACTCGATCATGCGCCGCTTCGCCGCCGGGTCGCCGCGCTCGATCTGCTTCGCGAGCATGACCTCCTCGGCCGCCGTGAGGAGCTTGTGGCGCCCGACGTCGGCAAGGAAGAGCTGCAGGCTGTCCGCGGCGCCGCCGATCGCGGCGGCTGCCTCGGCGGCTGCGAGCTCCGCCTCCTTCTGCT
>DASRGD010000102.1:0-14658 GCA_035651195.1 Gaiellaceae bacterium
CGTCGAGGCGATCGTCGGCGTCGGCGCCTCACGCGTGCGCGATCTCTTCAAGCAGGCGAAGGAGAGCTCGCCGTCGATCGTCTTCATCGACGAGCTCGACGCAGTCGGCCGCTCGCGCACGACCGGCAGCGCAGGCTTCAGCGGCGGCAACGACGAGCGCGAGCAGACGTTGAACCAGATCCTCACGGAGATGGACGGCTTCGACTCGTCGACAGGGGTGATCGTGATCGCGGCGACGAACCGACCCGACGTTCTCGACCAGGCGCTGCTGCGTCCCGGGCGCTTCGACCGAAGGGTCGCGGTACAGCCGCCGGACCGAGCGGGCCGTGAGGCGATCCTCCGCGTCCATACGCGCAGCGTTCCGCTCGCAGCCGACGTCGAGCTGGCGCGGATAGCCTCGACGACGCCGGGCATGGTCGGCGCCGACCTCGCCAACCTCGTCAACGAGGCGGCTCTGCTCGCCGCGCGACGCGGCCATGCCCAGGTGCAGGAGGCGGATTTCACCGACGCGCTCGAGCGGATCGTGCTCGGGGCCGAGCGCAAGGTGATGATGAGCCCTGCCGACCGGCGCCGGACCGCGTACCACGAGGGCGGTCACGCGATCGTCGGCATGCTGACCGAGGGCGCCGACCCGGTGCGGAAGATCTCGATCATCCCCCGCGGGCTCGCGCTCGGCGTCACCTTCGCCGCGCCCGACGCCGACCGCTTCAACTACACCGAGCAGGAGCTGCGGGCGAAGATCAAGGTCGCGCTCGGCGGCCGTTCGGCCGAAGAGCTCGTCTTCGGCGACATCACGACCGGCGCGGAATCGGACATCCAGCAGCTCACGCAGATTGCGCGGCAGATGGTCGGCCGCTGGGGGATGAGCCGCAAGATCGGCACCGTCGCCGTCATCCCGGCCGACGGTCAGGGGCCGCTGCTGCCTGGTGTCGCCGACGTCTCGCCCGAGACGCGGCAGCTGATCGACGAGGAGGTGCGCGCGCTCGTCGACGCCGCGCACGAGGAGGTCGTCGCCCTGCTCGCCGAGAATCGCGAGAAGCTGGACGCGCTCGCGGAGGCCCTGCTCGAGCACGAGACGCTCGACCAGGACGACGCGTATGCGGCGGCCGGCATCGCGCCGTTGCCGCGCGCCGACGAGCCGGTCGCAGCGGTCCAGTCCTAGCGAGACGATGTCGGCGCGACGGTCGAGCTCCGGCGCCGACCCGGCTCGACCCGCAGCTGGTGCGAGAGGCGGCGCCTCCCAGCGCCGCGGACGCTCGCGGTTCCGCTCGCACGCGAGCCGATGCCGAACCGCGGGCTTGCGCTCGTTCTGCGTTGCAAGCGGCATCTCCGCTCGAGGCCAGAGCCGTCTCCCGGCGACGCGGCCGGCCCCGCTCCGGCCGCGGCGCGTCCGGTCGCGGTCGACGCGCCCGGGCAAACCTGTGCTTTGGGCCAGTATTGGCCGAGCGGGCAGGACCCGATAGAGGACGGGACGTACTGAGGACGACCGAACGGAGGCCCGACGATGATCCCGCTTCTCTACGAGCCCGAGCTGCTGTCTGTCGATGCAACGCTCGACCCGCTCGGAGACGACGTTCGCCCAGGTTTCGCCTTCGTCCCCTGCGCCGTTTGCGCCGCACCCGTCGACCTCGCCGGCGTCGGTGACGTCTGGCAGCGGCCGCTCTGCGAGGCGCACGGGCGGCCGCAGCTCGTCTACGCGCACGACTGACTCCCTCTTTCGGGGGATGTGACGCGGAGCCGGTGCCCTCGGCCGCGCACGCGAATTAGCCGGATTGCCAGCTACAACCGGGCCGCGGGTACGAGACACTCAGCGCCGGTGCAGGCGCGGCGAGCACCCGTGCGAATACTCCTCGCGGACCCCGACGAGGCTTCCTCGCGGCAGCTCGAGCTGGCGCTGATGGGCGAGCCGAGCGTCGACGTGGTCGGCTGGGCCGGCGATTGCGAGGACGCGCTCGAGCTCGCGCTGACGCGCCGCGCCGACGTCGTCCTGCTCGCCGACGACTTCCCAGCGGCGGCCGCGACGGTCGAGCGGCTCCTGCGGCTGGCGCCGACGGCGCCGAAGGTGCTCCTCGTCGCCGGCGAGCGGTCGCGGAACGGCGCCAAGCGGTCCGCGCTGACCGGCCTCGCCGGCGTCGCAGGGTTCGTCCGCAAGACCGACGAGCTCTCGCACATGGTGACGCTCGTGATTGCGCTCGTCGCGCTCGCCGGCATGGGCACCGGCGAGCTGAACGGCACCAGGTCCTACTCGGCGTCCGATCCGAGCAGATAGGCGTCGACGCCCTTGCCGATCGCGTCGGCGAATGCGTCGGCGTCGAGCGAATCGGTGACCGCGATCACGCGCAGCCCGGGAAGGCGCTCGCGCGCTGCCCGGACGAGCTCGAGGGCCTGCTCGTTGCGGCGGGTCACGTCGGCGTCGTTCGTCGTCGCGCACAGCTCGATCACGAGTAGAGCAGGCCCGTGCTGCTCGAGGATCGGCAGCGCTTCGTCCGGCCTCGCGATCTCGCCGACGACGGACACGCCGTGACGTTCGAGCGCGAGCGCGATCGTGCGTCGCCGGGCCGGCTGTCGTGCGACGAGAAGCGCCGAGCGGTCGGACTCGCTCACGACGCCGTCACCGGCTCGCCGGGGACGACAGTCCGTTCGAACGAGCTTCGCACATCGGTCATGCTCTCCGCCCCCCGAGGAGTCGAGCGGCAATTGCCGTACTCGTGACCCGCAGCATGGCCGGGCCGGCCGGGAACTCAATCCCCCGATCGAGGGTAGCGACGTTCGACTCGACGAGCGGGCGTTACGCGAGCGCGAGTTCGCGGCCGGCGGTATCGCCGTCCGCGTCGTCCTCGCCCAGCAGCCCGTGCGCGTGCGCCCAGCGGCTCGCCTGCGTCCGGTTGGTGACGTTCAGCTTGCGGAAGATGTTCGCCAGGTGGAACTTCACCGTCTGCTCCGTCACCCACAGCTTCCGTGCGACGTCTCCGTTCGTCAGGCCCTCGGCGACGAGCTGGAGAATCTCGCGCTCGCGCCGCGTCAGGCCCACGTTCTCGGCCTCGTCGCTGCGGGCCGCACGCGCGGGCTGTGTCGTCGTCGAGCCTGCCAGGTACAGCGAGCGTGCGAACACCTGCCGGATCGCCGAGGCGAGGTCGCCGGGCTCGGCCCGCTTGAGGACGTAGACGACGGCGCCGGCCGCGAAAGCCGCCTCGATCCGGCTCTGCTCCTCCGAGGCCGAGACGACGACCGCCTTCAGCGACGGGACCTGCGCGCACGCCTCCTGCAGGCACGTGAGCGCATCCGGCTGCGAGCCGCTGGCGTCGATGTCGAGGAGGAAGAGGTCAGGTCGTTCGCGCTTGATCGTGGCGAGCGCCTCCGCCGGGTCGCGCAACTTCGCGATCGGCTCGAAACCGATCTCCTCGAGGACGCGCTCGAGCGCCGTCAACCAGATCGGGTGTTCGTCGAGCAGTACCGCCGTCCGACGCCTCTCGTCCATGGCTCTGCCTCCTCCTGTTTGCCGCAACGTGCCCACTCCCGGTGGATGCCGCCATCCACGCGTCGTGGGATACACCTTCGTCTGGGTCCTGTCCATAGGGCCACCGGCCTAACTCGCCTGGCCTGCCGGCCAGTTTGCCTTGTCCTCGTCCCCAACGTCCTCCCAGGGCTTCCCACACCGTGGTCGGGGGCGGTCGACGACGGGTGCTCAAGCTTTACAGGGATTTACAGCGCTGCCAAGGCGTGGTAGAACCCGCTTTCCACACCAGACCTCGCGGCGTTCTCCCCAGCGAGTCCCACATGCGGCGTGGTGGAAGGGAGGTTCGATGACCGAGTCCGATCGCCCGGCCCGCCCGACGGTCGTGCTGTACAACCGGTACTCGCTGCTCCTGGACGCCTTCGACCAGGTTCTCGGTGGCGCCGGCCTCGAGATCGTCGGCCGGGCGACGACGCCGGAGGGCGCGCTCGAGATCCTCGCCGCCTGCTCGCCGGACCTGTTCATCGCTGGCGTCGAGGCGCCGCCCGGGTCGATGGACGGCTTCGAGCTCCTGCGGCGGGCGGTGCAGCCGCCGCTCTCGATGCGCGTGGTCGCGCTCGCGGGCGACCGCGAGGCGAACCGCGTCGACGACATCCTCGCGACGGGCGTCGCGGCCTTCATCGACACGAGCGCCTCGCGCGACGACGTCGCGTTCGCGATCCGTCAGACGTACGACCCTTCGATCCGCCTGCCGTGCCCGACGCCGGCCCCCCGAGCCGAGACGGCCGGGATCCTGACGGCTCGCGAGCTCGCGATCCTCGAGCTCGCCTCGCGGGGATACTCCAACGGCGAGGTCGCGGCTCAGCTCCGGATCACGCGCCAGACCGTCAAGTTCCACCTCGCGAACGTGTACCGCAAGCTCGACGTCGCCAACCGGACGCAGGCGACGCACCGCGCGCAGCTGCTGCACCTGCTGCCGGCCTGACCTACCAGACGCGGTCCGTCGCCGGTTGGACCGCCGAGCGCGTGAAGCAGGCACGTGAACCATCCTTTGGGTGAGGGATCAAGCGCGTGCCTGCCGCTATATCGAGAGCCGCGGAGATGGCCCGCATGCGGCACGGGCCACACGTCTAAGGGCGAGCCGGACCGCGGCGGCACGGACGGCTCGCCCTCTCTCGTCCCGGCGTGCGGCTAGCGTTCAGCGACTGTATGCCCACTGCCCTCGTCACCGGCGGCGCCGGCTTCATCGGCTCGCACCTGTGCGAGCTCCTGCTCGACGAGGGCTGGGAGGTCTACGCACTCGACGACCTCTCGACCGGCGGCCTCACCAACGTCGAGCACCTCGGCGACCGTCGCGACTTCCACCTCACGGTCGAGTCGGTCCTTTCGCGCGCCGTCGTCAGCGAGCTCGTCCACCGCGCGGACGTCGTCTACCACCTCGCTGCTGCGGTCGGCGTGCGCCTGATCGTCGAGCAGCCGGTGCACACGATGGTGACGAACATCCAGGGCACGGAGACCGTCCTCGAGTACTGCGCCCGGTTCGGGAAGCGAGTCCTGATCGCGTCGACGTCCGAGGTCTACGGCGACCATCGCGAGGAGCGCCCGCTCGCGGAAGACGACCGCCGCGTCTACGGCCCGACGACGCAGAAGCGCTGGCTGTACGCCGACTCGAAGGCGGTCGACGAGTTCCTGGCGCTCGCCTTCCACCAAGAGCGCGGGCTCGACTGCGTGATCGCGCGGCTCTTCAACACCGTCGGCCCGCGGCAGAGCGGCCGCTACGGCATGGTGATCCCGAACTTCGTCCGCAACGCCCTCGCCGGCGTTCCCCTCGAGATCCACGGCGACGGCACGCAGACCCGCTCGTTCTGCCACGTCCACGACACGATCCGCGCCCTCAAGGGGCTCGTCGACCGGAGCTCGCTCGGCGGCGAGATCTTCAACGTCGGCTCGACCGACCGCATCAGCATCCTCGGGCTCGCAGAGCGCGTCCTCGCGGCGACCGGCTCCCAGGCAGAGCTCGTCTTCGTCCCGTACGAGAAGGTCTACGGGCTCGGGATCGAGGACACCCTGCACCGCGAGCCGGCGATCGACAAGATCTCCGCCGCGATCGGGTGGCGCCCGACGCGCACGCTCGACGAGATCATCGCCGACGTGGTCGAGCACGCACGAACGCCGCCGGTGCAGCTGGCCGTCGACGGGTAATCCGCCCGCGGCGGGGTACCTTTTAGGGGGAAGGCAGACATGCACGAAGAGCACTCTCTGGCCGCGGAGCTGGCGAAGCCGGGTGGCTCGTCGCCGAGCTTGCCAGTGGCCGTCCCGCCCCGCGACTACTTCGCCACCCGCTTCCTGATCGTCTACGCGGCGCTCGGCGCGATCCTCGTCGCCTCGCTCGTCGTCCTGATCGGCTTCGGGCTTCGCCCGGGGTTCGGCAAGTCGGCGGCCTGGTCGAGCTGGAAGCCAAGACGAGGCTCGCTCGAGGTGATGACGAAAGAGATCGCCGACCACGTGGCGCCGAAGTATCGGCTTGCGAGCGGCGCCCAGATCGCCGCGGTCGTGCCGAGCGCGCCGACGGTCACCGCCGGCACCGAATCGATCGCGATCGCCGCTGTCGCCGTCAGGTCACCGCACGGTGTCACCGATGTCCACATCGTCTCGCCGACGACGACGGCGATGTACACGCTCTGCGGTCTCGGCTACCACTGCTCGATCGCGACCGGCACGCCGAGCCTGACCCGCGGCCAGCTCGTCCACCGTGAAGGGCTCGAGACGGCCCTCTACTCGTTCAAGTACGTGCGCCAGCTGCAGTCGGTGCTCGTCTTCATGCCGCCGGCGCGCGGGGCGACGGCGACGACGGTCCTGTACTACCGAAAAGAGGATCTGGCGCGACCGCTGTCGCGGCCGCTCGCGAAGACGCTGCCGCTCGCGGTGCCGCCGCGGTCCGACGATCCGGACCGGCTCGAGGCGAACACGATCGCGGCGCTCACGTATCCGCACCTGTATACGTCGCAGCTGACGCAGCTTCAGCCGGGTGGCGCGCTGCTCGTCCTGACGCCGGTCGTCATCACTTGAGGCGGCGCCGACGACCGGCGCCTCACGCGCGCAGGACGACCTCGAGCGCCGTCCCCCGCCCGGGCACCGACGCGAGCGAGAACGCGCCGCCGATCGTCGCCGCGCGCGCCCGCATGTTCTTCAGCCCCTGGCCGGCTCCGTTGCCGTTCGCGTCGACGTCGAAGCCGCTGCCGTCGTCGTGGACGCTGACGACGCGCTCCGTACCCCGCTGTGCGATCGTCACCCGCGCGCGGTGCGCGTCCGCATGCTTGCGTGCGTTCGCCAGCCCCTCCTGGACGATGCGGAAGATCTCGATCTGCTCGTCCGGCGCGAGGGTGATCGCGCTGTCGATCTCGAGCTCGACCTCGAGCCCGCCGTCCGTCGTCAGGAACTCGACGTAGCGGCGCAGCGCCGCGTCGAAGGGGGCGCTGCCCGCCGCGGACGACAGCGCGAGCACGGCGAAGCGCGCTTCCTGCTGGGCGGACAGCGCGGCTTCCTTGAGGCGCGGCAGCGTCTCCGCGCGGTCGGCGCCGTTCTCGAGCATCGACACGTGGGTCGTGACCGCGAACAGGTACTGGGCGAGGCCGTCGTGGATCTCGCGGGCGACGCGCGCCCGCTCCTCGGCGACGGCGCGCCGGAGATCGGACGAGCGGATCGCGCGCCAGACACCGACGACGAGCACGGCGTAGGCGAGGAGGCGCAGGAAGTCGCCCTGCGAGACGAACGTCGTCGCGGCGGGCGGCGTGAAGACGAAGTGGATGGCGGCGAACAGCATCAGGGTCGCGCCGAGCGCGAGCCACCGGTCGAGGTCCTCGTTGCGCACGCGGAAACGGTTGCTGAAACCGATCACCGCGGCGAGATCGACGAGCGCGAGCAGCGCCACCGTCGCCGTCAGGAGCGGCGGTTCCTGTCCGTGCCGGATCTGCACGTCGGGCAGCGCGCCGCCCACGGCGCCCGCGATCACCCAGAGCAGCCCGAGCACGAGCAGGACGAACGTCGGCACCTCGATCAGCGCCCGACGTCGCTCCTCGATCCGCCCGCGCACGTACGGCGCGAGGGCGATGATCGCCCAGCCCACGAGCACGCCGAGGAGCTCCGTCCACACGGCGGTGCGGTCTTCGTACAGGCCCGCGACCTGAGGCGCGATCGAGAACGCGACCCACGACAGCGACGTGAGCAGGAAGCCCGCGTACAGCAGCAGGTCGAAGCGGCGGCCCTCGGCGCTGAAGCGGCTTGCCGAGAGGAGCGCGACCAGCCCGCCGCCGACGGCGTAGAGCGTGATCAGCATCAGCCGCAGCTGCGGCAGGTCGTACGTGCCGCGCAAACCGGGCTTCGTCAGGAAGAGCGCGAGCGCGGCCCCGAGCAGGAGCACGAGGACGATCTCGTCTCTGAGAAAGCCCTCGAAATCGTCACCTTCGTGGCGCATCGCCGATCGTATCGGCACAATCCGGCGCGGCCATGAAGGCGCGCGTGCTGATCGTCGACGACCACCCGCTCACGCGCGAGGCGCTCGCGACCCTGCTCACCGCCAACGACTTCGAAGTCGTCGGCCAGGCGTCGGGGGGCGCCGAGGCGATCGAGCTCGCCGCCGCGCTCCAGCCGGGGCTCGTCGTGCTCGACCTGACGATGCCGGACATGGGCGGGCTCGAGGCGCTGCCCCGGCTGCGTGACGCCGCACCGGCTGCCGAGATCGTCGTCCTGACGGCGTCAGAGGACGACGCGAACCTGCTCGGCGCGATCCGCGGCGGCGCCGCCGGGTACCTGTTGAAGAGCGAGCCGCCCGAGCGGATCGTCGATTTCCTTCGCGGCGTCTCCGCCGGCGACGTCGCGCTGTCGGGCGCCGTCGCGCGCCGCCTCCTCGAGCAGGTGCGCGAAGGCGGTCACCGCGCCGACGCCGTCCCCGAGTCGATCGCCGGCGTGCTCTCGGCGCGCGAGCTCGAGGTGCTGCTGCTGCTCGACCAGCACCTGAGCACCGACGAGATCGCGCGGCGGCTGATCATCTCGGAGCACACGGTGCGCTCGCACGTGAAGAACCTGCTCGCCAAGCTCGGGGTCTCCTCGCGACGCGAGGCGCTCGAGAAGCTCGGTGCAGCACGCGGCTAGACCGCGGTCGCAGGCAGCAGCTCGCCGCGCCGGCGCGTGAAGCGGACGAGCGCGACGACGCCGGCGGCGAGCGGGAGCGCGCCGGCGAGCGCCATCGTCAGGCGCGGTCCGGCGGCGGCGACGAGCAAGCCGCCGCCGACGAGCGCGAAGAGCTCGGCGAAGTTGCGCAGGCCGTTGTACGCCGCGAAGGCGCGACCGTGCAGCTCGGCCGGCACACGCTCGTGGATCAGCGTGCGCATGACGACATTCTTCGTCCCCATCGCGACGCCGCCGACGAGGAACCACGCGCAGCCCCACGCAAGCGCCAGCCACAGCGTCGGCACGCCGATGCCGAGGCTCTGCACGCAGATCGCCGTCAGCGCGACGACTGTTCCGCGCAAGCGCCGTCCGAGCAGAAGGCCGCCGAGGACCATGCCGATCGTCCACGTGCCGAGCAGGATGCCGTAGCCGCTGTCGCCCGCGGCGAGCGTGTCCTTCGCGAAGAACACCTCTGCGGGCGCGCACGCCGTCATGAAGAGGAGTGATGCGAACGCCGCTCCGAGGACGATCCGCAGGAAGGGGTCGCGCGCGAGGAAGACGGCGCCATCGCGCGCACGGCCGCGGTCGTCGGCCGCATCCGGCCGGCGAGCAGGCGGCGGCAGCACGAACGCGACCGCCGCGACGGCGGCGAACGTGCCCGCGTCGACGAGCAGGCCGACCTTCATGCCGCCGACGGCCGAGAGCGCTCCGCCGACGAACGGGCCGGCGGCGAACCCGAGCGCGCGCGACGTCTCGACGTACGAGTTCGCACGGCCGACGTTCGCGCCGCCGAGGGTCGGGACGAGCGCGAACTCGGCCGGCTGCGCGAGCGCGGCGCCGGTCCCGAGCAGCGCGGTGAGGCCGATCGCCGCCGGCACGCCGGCGGCGAACGCGAGCGCGACTGCGACCGCCGCCTGGGCGGTCGCGGCCGCGAACATGAGACGACGCGGGTCGTAGCGGTCGACGAGGAGCCCGGCAGGGCCCGCGAACAGGAAGAGCGGCCCCCAGAGCGCGACGAGCACGGCGGCGACCGCCGGCCCCGAGCTCGAGTGCGCCTGGACGTAGAGCAGGATCGGGACCATCCCGACGAGGTCGCCGAACGTCGACACGCCGACGGCGCCGACGAGAAGCGGGAGCGCCTGCCTACGCACCGACGTCATTGAAGCCCGCGAGCGCGGAGCCGACGAGGTCGGGCAGGGTCGCGAGGTTGTAGCCGCCCTCGAGCACGGCGGCGACTCGCGGCGCGAGCCGCGACGCGCGGCGCGCGAGCTCGCCGAACACCTCGGTCGAGAGTTCGAGCTGCGCGAGCGGATCTTCGGCATGTGCATCGAATCCCGCCGAGACGAGCAGCAGCTCGGGCTCGAAGCGGCGCACCGCCTCTTCGGCCGTCTCGAACGCCGCCAGGAAGCCGTCGTCGCCGGTGCCGGCGGCGAGCGGGATGTTGACGAGCGTCTCGCCTTGCTCGTCCGGCCCGCCTGTGCCCGGGTAGAACGGCCACTGGTGCAACGACACGTAGAGCACCGAGGGATCACCGCGGAAGATGTCCTGCGTGCCGTTGCCGTGGTGGACGTCCCAGTCGACGATCGCAACGCGCCCGAGGCCGAGCTCGGCCTGCGCGAAGCGCGCCGCGACGGCGGCCGGGTTGAAGATGCAGAAGCCCATCGCGCGCGCGGGCCCGGAATGGTGGCCCGGCGGCCGCGCGAGCGCGAACCCGTCGCGCGCGACGGCCTCGATCGCCGCCCCGCAGGCGAGCAGGGACGCCTCGTAGCTCGTCTCGGTGCAGATCGTGTCCGGATCGAGCCAGCCGCGCGTGCCGCGAACGCGCTCGACGAGCAGCGGGTCGTGACACCGCAGGACGTCTTCCTCGCTCGCGGCCGTGCACTCCACGAAGGAGAAGCGCTCCTGCAGCACGTGCAGGCGCGCCTGCGACTCGGGATGCGCACCCGTCGGGTGCAGGCGCGGGAAGGCCCGATGGCTGACGAGCTCCATGCCTGAATCATGCGGCGGGCAAGACCCGCCGACAGGCCTTGTCAGACCTTGAAGCTCGCCCTGCTCGTCGCGACGCCGTGCTTCGTCGTCACGCTGATCCTGCCGGTCCGGGCGCCACGCGGCACCTTGGCGACGATCAGCGTCGGTGTCACGACGGTGAAGGTGGCGCCCGTGCCGCCGAACCGCACCGCCTTCGCGCCGCGGAGGTTCTTGCCCGTGATCGCGACCGACGAACCCGGCTTGCCGGCTTTCGGCGTGAACCCGAGGATGACCGGCTTCGACGTCGCGGCGGCCACGAGCGTCGACAGCACGAGCCCGCAGACGAGCACGAGCGTGGCGACTGCGAGCGGACGTCCGGCAGCACGTGCGAGCATCGCTTCCAGAGTAGCCCGCACTCACGCGCGCTCGGCGAGCCGCGTCGCGAGCGCGTTCAGCCCGAGGGCGCGCGCGCGTTCGGCGGCCTGCGCCCAGGCGGGCTGCCGGGCGGCGAGCGTCGGCAGCGGCGCGTCGGGGTCCATGCGCGCGATCTCGCGGTAGAGGCGCAGTTCGTCGGCGACGTTCGGGAAGCGACCGGCGGCGAGGGCGGCCTCGAGCGAACCGTACTGCTTGAGAATCGCCGCCGCGGTCTTCGCGCCGACGCCGGGCGCGCCGGGGATCCGGTCGGACGAGTCGCCCCGCAGCGCGATGAAATCCGGCACCTGCTCCGGCTCGACGCCGTACCGCTCGCGCACTTCGGCCGGCCCGACGCGCGCGAGCTCGCTCACGCCCTTGAGCGGCTGCAGGATCGTCACGCGCTCGCTCGCGAGTTGGAAGGCGTCGCGATCCGAGGTCGCAACGAGGACCGATCCCTTCCATCGGCGCGCGGCGGCGGCCAGGAAGTCGTCGGCCTCGTAGCCTGGCGCCTTCGCGCAGGCGAAGCCGAAGCTCGCGACGAAGTCCGGCAGGCGCTCCAGCTGGTCGACGATCGAGTCCTCGAACTCGCGTCCGGACTGGTATGCCGGCAGCGCCTCGTGCCGGTACGTCGGCTCGTCGATCGAGTCCCAGGCGACGAGCACGGCCGCGGGCCTCTCCGCGTCCCAGAGCCGCACGAGGAAGTTCGCGAAGCCGAGGATCGCGTTGTTCGCGATCGACTTCGGCAGCGCGTGGTACGCCCGGTGGGCCAGCGAGTCGCCGTCGACCGCGAGCAGCGTGCCGCTCACGCTCACCATCCTGCCTCGCGCGCCGCGTGCGGGCCGAAAACCCGTCCAGCAGGGACATCTAGGGGGGCGGCCGTCGCCTCGCTATCTTGGACCAGGTGGCCAAG
Source organism: Gaiellaceae bacterium (assembly GCA_035651195.1). GTDB lineage: Bacteria > Actinomycetota > Thermoleophilia > Gaiellales > Gaiellaceae > PALSA-600. The sequence goes on from DASRGD010000102.1 coordinate 11,916, forward strand.
ACCCTGATCGTCGCCGAGAAGCCCTCGGTCGCACGCGACATCGCGAATGCCCTCCCGGGGCCGTTCCAGACCCCGAAAGAGGGCTACATGGAAGCCGACGACTACGTCATCACCTTCGCCGTCGGACATCTCGTCCAGCTGAAAGACCCCGAAGCCTACGACGAGAAGTTCAAGCGCTGGCGCATGGACGACCTGCCGATCGTCCCCGACAAGTTCGAGCTCGAGCCGCGCGACGCCAAGTCGAAGAAGCAGCTGGCGCTGATCCACAAGCTGATGCAACGTGAAGACGTCGACCGGATCGTCAACGCCTGCGACGCCGGCCGCGAGGGCGAGCTGATCTTCTCGTACATCTACGAGCTCTCGGGAGTCGACAAGCCGGTCGACCGCCTCTGGATCAGCTCGATGACGAAGCAGGCGATCCGCGAGGGCTTCGAGAAGCTCCGGCCCGGCCGGGAGATGGAGCAGCTCGAGGCAGCCGCCCGCTCCCGCAGCGAGGCCGACTGGCTCGTCGGTATGAACGCCACCCGCGCGGCGACGCTCCGCGGGCGTGCCTGGGTCGGCGGTGTCGTCTCGCTCGGCCGCGTGCAGACGCCGACGCTTGCGATGATCGTCAAGCGCGAGCGCGAGATCCAGGCGTTCGAGCCGCAGCCGTACTGGCTCGTGCACGCCACCTTCGACCCGCGCTACGCCGGCCTCTGGTTCGAGGGCGAGGAGACGCGCATCTTCGGCGATCCCGACCGTGCACCGGCGATCGCCGCGAAGGTGGCAGGCAAGGACGGTGTCGTCGAGTCGGTCGAGCGCAAGGAGCAGCGCGAGATCGCTCCGCTCCTCTACGACCTCACCTCGCTACAGCGCGACGCGAACCGCCGCTTCGGCTTCAGCGCCCGCCGCACGCTGCAGGCGGCGCAGAGCCTGTACGAGGGGAAGAAGGCGATCACCTATCCGAGGACCTCGAGCCGCTACCTCTCCGGTGACCTCGTCGGGCAGATCAAGCCAACGGCCGCCACGCTCGAGCCGATCGAGGACTACCGGCAGGCGGCCGAGTACGTGCTCGGACTCGCCGAGCTGCCGCTGGGGCGAGTCGTGAACGACGCGAAGGTCGACGACCATCACGCGATCATCCCAACGGACATCGAGCACGACCTCACCCAGTTCACGCCGGACGAGCGGCGGGTCTTCGACCTGGTCGCAAAGCGCTTCCTCGCCGTCTTCCACCCGCCGGCGCGCTACCAGCGCACGACCGTGATCACCGTCCTCGAGGACGAGCGGTTCCGCACGCGCGGGAAGATCACGCTCGACGCCGGCTGGCGCGCCGTCTACGGGCTCGAGTCCGAGGAAGAGAAGATCGCGCGCCAGGAGGAGGACGGCGAGGAGGCGACGGCCGAGCTGCCGCAGCTCGAGCAGGGCCAGCGGGTGCGGTGCGTCGAGGCGGAGGTCGAGGCGAAGGAGACGAAGCCGCCGCCGCGCTACACCGAGGCGACGCTCCTCTCGGCGATGGAGACGGCAGGCAGGCTGATCGAGGACGAGGAGCTCCGCGAGGCGATGAAGGAATCCGGTCTTGGGACGCCGGCGACTCGTGCCGAGACGATCGAGACGCTGATTCGCCGGGAATACATCGAGCGGGTGGGCCGCGACCTGCAGCCGACGCCCAAGGGGTTGCAGGTGATCACGATGCTCGAGGAGCACAAGATCACCTCGCCCGAGCTGACCGGCGACTGGGAGCACCGGCTCTCCGACATCGAGCACGGCCGCGCTGACCGCCGGGCGTTCATCGACGACATCGCCGGCTTCACCGACGAGATCGTCAAGCAGATCGCCGCCCTCGACAAGGAGAAGCTTCGCCCGGTCCGGGTCGAGCTCGGCCGCTGCCCGCGCTGCGGCGCCGAGACCGGCGAGATCATCAGGGAGAACTCGAAGGCCTACGGCTGCACGAGCTGGAAGAGCAAGGACGAGCCGGGCTGCGGCTTCGTGATCTGGAAGAAGGTGGCTGGCCGCACCCTCACACCGGAGATCGCCCGCCAGTTGCTCGAGGAGGGTCGCACCCGCGAGGTCCTCTCCGGCTTCAGGTCGCGCGCGGGCAAGGCGTTTCGTGCGAGACTCGTCCTGACACCAGAAGGGAAGGTCGAGTTCGACTTCCCCGCCCGACCCTCCCGGGACGGCAGCTCGGCCGAGGCCGAGGAGCAGGCGGCGGAGGTGGCTGCGGCGGAATAGAAACGGTAAAAACCTCGTTAACTGGATGCCTCGGCCTGGCACATGGCAGGGAAATGCCGTAGCGTGCGAAGGCCTCGCGTTTGGGGCATATTCGAAGCGACGAAAGGGTGTGGAGGAGCCGTTGACCCAGAACCAACTGATTGAGCTGCTGGAGACCGAGGGGGCCCGGACGCTGATCGAGTCGGGCGAGGAGCGCGGCTGGATCGAACCGGCCGAGCTCGAGGCGTTCGCGCTCGAGCACGAGCTCGCCGACCTCGACGTCGAGGAGTTCCAGCGGGAGCTCGAGCGGATCGGGCTCGAGGTGCGCGAAGGCGCTCCCGAGGAGAAGGTCACGGTGAAGGCGGAGGAGATCGTCTACGAGGCCGAGCAGCCCTCGGGCGCCGGCGACTCGCTCCAGCTCTTCCTCGCCGACGTCGGCCGCCACAAGCTGCTCACCGCGGCGCAGGAGGTGATCCTCGCGAAGCGGATCGAGCGCGGCGACAACGCGGCGAAGCGGCACATGATCGAGTCGAACCTCCGCCTCGTCGTCTCG
>DASRGD010000103.1:0-3465 GCA_035651195.1 Gaiellaceae bacterium
ACCACTATGGCGACGTCACGCGACCTGTTGGCCCAGGCCAAGGCCCAGATCAGCGAGGTCACGACCGAAGAGGCGCAGGCCCGGCTCGACCGGTCGCTGGTGCTCGACGTGCGTGAACCCGAAGAGTACGAGCAGGGGGCCATCCCCGGGTCGGTGCACATCCCGCGCGGCCACCTCGAGAGCCAGGTGGAGGGCAAGGTGCCCGACCGCGAGGGCCCCATCCTCGTCATCTGCGCCAGCGGCTTCCGCTCCGCATTCGCGGCCAAGACCCTCAAGGACCTCGGCTACCTCGACGTGGCCAGCGTGGCCGGCGGCTTCAACCGGTGGAAGGACGAGGGCCGCCCGTGGCGGGCGCCGCGCGTCCTCAGCCCCGAGCAGCGCAACCGCTACCAGCGCCACCTGCTGCTGCCCGAGGTCGACGTGGCCGGCCAGCAGAAGCTGCTCGACTCGAAGGTGCTGCTGCTCGGCGCCGGTGGGCTCGGCTCGCCGGCCGCGCTCTATCTCGCCGCGGCCGGCGTCGGGCACATCGGGATCATCGATGCCGACATCGTCGACGAGACGAACCTGCAGCGGCAGGTCGCGCACACGCTCGACGCGCTCGGGACGCCGAAGGTGGACAGCGCGAAGCGCGCGATCGAGAAGCTCAACCCCGACGTCGGGGTTCGCACCTACCGCGAACGGCTCACGTCCGAGAACATCGACCAGGTCCTCGACGACGGCTGGGAGATCGTCGTCGACGGCGCCGACAACTTCCCGACCCGCTACCTGCTGAACGACGCGTCGGTGTGGCGCGGGATCCCCGTCGTGCACGGATCGATCTACCGGTTCGAGGGGCAGGTGACGGTGTTCAAGCCGGGGGACGGCCCCTGCTACCGTTGCCTCTTCCCCGAGCCGCCGCCGGCCGAGCTCGCGCCGTCGTGCGCGGAGGGCGGCGTGCTCGGCGTCCTGCCGGGCATCGTCGGGACGCTGCAGACGAACGAGGCGCTCAAGCTCGCGCTCGGGATCGGCGAGCCGCTGATCGGGCGGCTGCTGCTGGTGGACGCGCTCGCGGGCGAGTTCAACGAGGTGCACGTGAAGCGGAACCGCGCCTGCCCGGTCTGCGGCGACGAGCCGACGATCACCGAGTACGTCGACTACGTCGAGTTCTGCGCGCGATGAGCACGCTATGCGTTCGGTTTGGTTCGAGGACTGCCACGCCGGCCGAGCAGTCCCGCTCATCGGAGCAGCGGCCACGCCGGCTGTGAGCGTGATTCGCGTGCCGCCCGTCCTGCGCGAGGACGCCGGCGGCGCACGAGAGGTCCGGGCCTCCGGATCGACCGTGCGCGAGCTGCTCGAGGACCTGAGCACGCAGCTCCCCATGCTCGGGCGGCGAATCTACGACGGCGAGCAGATCCGGCCGTTCGTGAACGTCTACGTGGACGGCGAGGACGTCCGCACGCTCGGCGGGCTCGACGTGCCCGTGCGCGACGACTCGACCGTCGTGCTGCTGCCGGCGATGGCGGGCGGCGGTGGAGCAATCGTCGCCGAATCGCCTCGCCTCCGTGACGGTCTCGGCACGCGCGCCGCGGTATCGTCGCCCTCGTGGGCGGCGGGCGGCAATCCCCACCCTGGGTGGGGGTGTGGTCGCTGAGTCGCTGCTCGACCTGATCGGCGACACGCCGCTCGTCGCGCTCGAGCGGCTCTCGCCGCCCGGGCGCCGCATCTACGCCAAGCTCGAGGGCCAGAACCCGACGGGCTCGATCAAGGACCGGATCGCGCTCGCGATGGTCGACGCGGCGCAGCTCGAGCCCGGCCAGGAGCTACTCGAGCCGACGAGCGGCAACACCGGCATCTCGCTCGCGCTCGTCGCGAAGCTGCGCGGCCACCGGTTGACGTGCGTCCTGCCCGCGAACGCGACGCCCGAGCGGCGGCGGCTGCTCGAGCTGTACGGCGCGACGATCGTCGAGTCGCCCGCGGAAGGCGGCTCGAACGGCGCGGTGCGGATGGCGCAGGAGCTCGCGGCCGCCGATCCGCGTTACGTGATGCTCTTCCAGTACGCGAACGAGGCGAACCCCCGCGCCCACTACGACGGCACCGGCGCCGAGATCGTCCGCGATCTGTCGCGCGTCGACGCGCTCGTCGCCGGGCTCGGCACCGGCGGCACGCTGATGGGGACGAGCGCACGCCTGCGCGAGGCTTTCCCCGAGGTCGTCGTCGCGGCGGCCGAGCCACACCCGGGCGACCTCGTGATGGGCCTGCGCTCGCTCGAGGATGGCTACGTGCCGCCGATCCTCGACGTCTCGAAGCTCGACCGCAAGTTGCTCGTCTCGAACGGCGAGTCGGTCGCCGCCGTGCGCGCGCTGCTCGAGCGCGAGGGGATCTTCGCCGGCGTCTCCTCGGGCGCCGTCGTCCACGTCGCTCGACGCGTCGCCGAGGAACTGCCGCCAGGGTCGGTCGTCGTCTGCGTGCTCGCCGACGGCGGCTGGAAGTACCTTTCCGCCGACTTCTGGACGGCGGAGGACGTGGAGGCGTCGATGGAGCGCTCGTTCTGGTGGTAGTCCCGGCCGCGATCCGCGCCGAGTTGCGCGCACACGCAGCGGAGGAGGCGCCGAACGAGTGCTGCGGCTTGCTGCTCTTCCGCGACGGCGTCGCCGAGCGCTACGTGCGGGGGCGCAACAAGCTCGCGTCGCCGTACCGGTACGAGCTCGAGGTCGATCCCGAGGTCTGGTTCGCGGAGGACGAGGGCTACGAGCTCGCCGTCTTCCACTCGCACCCGGCGACGGAGCCTCGCCCCTCGCGCACCGACCGCGAGCTGGCGGGGCTATGGGCGGGCCGGGTCTTCTTGATCTACGGCCTCGCGCTCGACGACCTGCGCGCGTGGCGCATCACCCGCGACCAGGTCGAGGAGCTGCCGCTCGCCGAGTAGCATCGGAGCATGCTGACGACGACGGAGGTCGCGGCGGCCCGTCGCCGAGCCGCGGACATCCTCGCCGACGCGGGCATCGCGCTGACTCCGGAGGAGCGGGACGGCATCGAGGTCGCCGACTTCGGCCTCTCGCGCCTCGAGGAGCTCGGGCTCCAGCTCCTCGTCTACGTCAACACCGACCGCGTGTGCGCGAAGGAGCTGTCGATCGGGTAGGTGACGAAGCTCGGCTTGCGCTGCTCGCCGTCGGTGACGACGGGGGAGCCGGCTTCCGCGAGGCTCGCGATCGTCTCCCGCACCGCCGCGTCGTAGAGCGAGTCGAGCGCCTGCCGCGAGATCGTCCCGGCGCGAAACGCCTCCACCCCCTCGAGCAGCTCGCGCGGGCGCGGGATGCTCCCGATCGGCTCTGTCGGTATCGGCACGAGGCCGAAGGCTAGCGTTGCCGCCGATGAAGGCGATCCTGCTCGCCGCCGGCTACGCGACGCGGCTCTTCCCCCTGACCGCGAACCGGCCGAAGCCCCTGCTGCCGATCGCCGGGCGGCCGATGCTCGACTGGATCGCCG
>DASRGD010000104.1:0-4005 GCA_035651195.1 Gaiellaceae bacterium
AACAGGCGAGCCAGCAGACCAAGCGGCGGCGGAACGCACCCCACCCCCACCCAGGGTGGGGAAGCCACCCGCCGCCCTCTGGAGGCGATGCTATCGCGGTCGGTGCGCCGCGTCTGGAACCTCTCAGTGACAAATGCGTGAACCTTCGTCCACAGCGCTGAGCGCGTCGTTGTGCCGGCTGAGAACGTCGGTTGTCGGACCGGTGAGTCAAACCCCGCCGCCGGAGCACGTCCGGGGCGGCGCGTCCGATGACTGAGCCTTCGATCGCAGCCTTCACCGTGCCGCCGGACGCCGCCGGCGAGCGGCTCGACCGCTTCCTCGCCGCGCGGGTCGGCTCGCGTGCGGCGGCGGCGCGCGCTGTTGACGCGGGCGTGCTCGTCGACGGCGAGCGGCGGCCGAAGAGCTACCGGCTCGAGGGCGGAGAGACGGTCATGCTGCCCCCACCCGCCCCGGCGCCGCACGCGGACACGCCGCTGCCGGCGCCGCCGCCCGTCGTGTACCGCGACGAACACCTGCTCGTCGTCGACAAGCCGGCCGGCCTCGTCGTCCACCCCGGCGCCGGTCACGTGGGCGACACGCTCGTCGACCTTCTTCGCGACGAGCTCGCCGGCGGCGACGCCGAGCGGCCGGGAATCGTCCACCGACTCGACAGGGACACGTCCGGCCTGCTCGTCGTCGCCCGTTCGGAGGAGGCCCACCGGCGGCTGACAGGTCTCGTGCGCCGCCGCGCGGTCGAGCGGACGTACCTCGCGCTCGTCTCCGGCCGTCCGCGCTCGCGCGCCGGTCGGATCGAGGCGCCGATCGGCCGTGACCGCGCCGACCCGACGCGCGTCTCGCTCGCCACCGCCGCCCCGAGAGACGCGGTCACGCATTTCGAGCTCGAGCGGCTCCTCGACCGGCACGCGCTCCTGCGCGTGCGGCTCGAGACCGGCCGTATGCACCAGATCCGCGTCCACCTGGCGGCGATCGGCCTGCCGGTCGTCGGCGACCCGGTCTACGGTGCGCCCGAGCCGGCGCTCGGCCGCCAGTTCCTGCACGCGACGCAGCTCGCGTTCCCGCACCCGTTCGGCGGCGAGCGCGTCGACGTGCGATCGCCGCTCCCGCCCGAGCTCCGGGCATACCTGGACGAGCTCGCAGAGCCGGTACGATGAGGCCGTCCAGTCCCTCCCCCCGGCGCACGGGAAGGTGGACGGTGGCCGCCGTCGGCGCGGTCCCCACCGAACCGTCGCCGGCGAACGGCAACCGAAACCGAGAAAGGGGCTTTCCATGCCCGTCGTCTCCATGAAGGAGCTACTCGAGGCCGGCGTCCATTTCGGCCACCAGACCCGCCGCTGGAACCCGAAGATGAAGCGCTTCATCTTCACCGAGCGGGGCGGCATCTACATCATCGACTTGCAGCAGACGCAGCAGCTGCTCGACGAGGCGCACGACTTCGCGCGCTCCGTCGCCGAGCGCGGCGGCTCCGTGCTCTTCGTCGGCACGAAGAAGCAGGCGCAAGACGCAGTCGAGGGCGAGGCGAAGCGCGTCGGGATGCCGTTCGTGAACCACCGCTGGCTGGGCGGTCTGCTCACGAACTGGCGCACGATCTCTGATCGGATCCAGCGCCTCCACGAGCTGCGGGCCCTCAACCAAGAGGGCCAGCTTGACCTTCTGCCGCCCGCCGAGCGGATCGCGATGGAGAGCGAGCTCGAGAAGCTCGAAGCGAACCTCGGCGGCGTCGCCGAGATGCGCCGGCAGCCGGACGCCGTCTTCATCATCGACCTGCGGAAGGAGCAGCTGGCGGTGCGCGAGGCGCGCCGGCTCGGGCTGCCGGTGATCGCACTCGTCGACACGAACTGCGACCCCGACGAGGCCTCGTACGTCATCCCGGGGAACGACGACGCGATCCGCTCGTGCGCGCTCGTCGTCAAGGTGATCGCCGACGCGATCGAGACCGGGAAGCAGCGGCTCGACCGCCGCGAGCTCCAGCAGCAGCCTCGAACGACCGCAGCTGCGAACGGGGGCGCGCGGGACCCCGAGCCCGACGCGGAGCCGGCGCGCGAGCCCGGTCCTCCGGCAGGAGAGGAGGGGTCGTGAGCACGGAGATTTCCGCGGCGATGGTGCGCGAGCTGCGCCAGGCGACGCAGGCCGGGATCATGGACGCGAAGCGCGCGCTCCAGGAGACGGGCGGCGACTTCGACGAGGCGGTCCGGATCCTGCGCGAGCGGGGGATGGCCTCGGCCGCGAAGCGGGCCGGGCGCGAGACGACCGAAGGTGTCGTGCTGACGGAGTCCGACGACCGGTACGGCACGCTCGTCGCCGTGGCATGCGAGACCGAGCCGGTGGCGAAGAACGAGGATTTCCGCGCATTCGCCGCGGACGTTCTCCGGGAGGTGCACGCGCGCGGCGAGGACGCCGTTGACCTGCTCGAGCAGCGGCGGGCGAATCTGTCCGGCCGCCTCGGCGAGAACATCAAGATCGACGGCGTGCGGCGGCTCACCGCCGCGCACGGCGAGACCTTCGTCTCCTACGTGCACCCGCCCGCCCGGAAGATCGGCGTGCTGCTGAAGGTGAAGGGAGGCGATCCGGGCCTCCCGCGTGAGCTCGCGATGCACATCGCGTTCGCGCGGCCGACCTTCCGCTCGCGCAGCGAGGTGCCGACCGAGCTGGTCGCGGCCGAGCGGGAGATCCTGACGAACAGCGACGAGGTGAAGAGCAAGCCGGAGACCGTCCGTGAGAAGATCGTCGAAGGCATGCTCGACAAACGCTTCTTCGCCGAGGCCGTGCTCGAGGAGCAGCCCTGGATCCACGACACGAGCCTGACGGTCGCGCAAGCCCTCGACCGGGGCGGCCTCGAGCTCCTCGACTACGTCTGGTTCTCTGTCGGCTAGATGGCGGCCGTCGCGGTTGATCCTGAGACGCGCCGCGTGGCGTTCGGCCGCATCCTCCTCAAGCTCTCCGGCGAGGCGCTGATGGGGCCGCGCGAGTTCGGCCTCGACGCACCGACGGTCGACGCGCTCGCGCGAGAGCTCGTCGAGGTGCACTCGCTCGGGCTCGAGGTCGCGCTCGTGATCGGGGGCGGCAACCTCTACCGCGGCCTGGAGGCGACTGCGGAGGGGATGAACCGCGCGACCGGCGATTACATGGGCATGCTCGCGACCGTCTTCAACTCGCTCGCCGTGCAGGAGGCGCTCGAGCGGCACGGCGCCGTCACGCGCGTGCAGTCGGCGCTGCACGTCCGCGAGGTCGCCGAGCCGTACATCCGCCGCCGCGCGATCCGGCACCTCGAGAAGGGGCGCGTCGTCATCTTCGCGGCCGGCACCGGCAACCCGTACTTCACCACTGACACGGCGGCGGCCCTGCGGGCGCTCGAGATCGGCGCCGAGGCGATTCTGATGGGCAAGCACGGCGTGCGCGGGGTCTACGACGGCGATCCCGAGACAGATCCCGATGCACGGTTCCTGCCCGAGCTGACGCACCTGCAGGCGATCGAGCAGGGCCTGAAGGTGATGGACACGACGGCGCTCTCGCTCTGCATGGACAACGCGCTGCCGATCCACGTCTTCGAGCTCTTGCCGGGCAACATCGCGCGCGTCGTGCGCGGCGAGCAGGTGGGGACGGTCATCTCGACGCCGCGCGAGGGAGTCCCGGCATGACGGCGATCGACGACTTCGTCCGCGACGCGACCGAGCGGATGGACAAGTCGGTCGAGGCGACGCACGAGCACTTCAACTCCGTGCGCACCGGTCGCGCGTCGGCGGCGCTGCTCGACCGGATCCAGATCGACTACTACGGCACGCCGACGCCGCTGCGCAACCTGGCGACGATCAACGTCCCGGAGGCGCGCCTGCTGACGGTGCAGCCGTTCGACCCGTCCTCGATCAAGGCGATCGAGAAGGCGATCCAGGAGTCCGACCTCGGGCTGACGCCGTCGAACGACGGCAAGGTGATCCGGCTCGCGATCCCGCAGCTGACCGAGGAGCGGCGGCACGAGCTCGTCAAGATCGTCCACCGGCTCGCCGAGGA
>DASRGD010000105.1:0-36375 GCA_035651195.1 Gaiellaceae bacterium
CCCTCGAACCGACGACCAAGACAGCGACCACGCCGCCACGCTCCATCACAACCAACCACGCGACCCCAAGCCCACCGACGACGAACGAAACCGCCGCCGACCAGACCATCAGCCGCTTACCGCAGGATCCGGGTAGCTAGCGACCGTCGCGGCCGTCGGCGTTCGCTCGCAGACGCACTGTGGGTTTCCCGTGCGGGTCGCCGCGACGAACAGGCGCCCGTCGGCGCTCGCGTCAACCCCCGTCGGCGTCGCCGGTGTTCAGCAGTCGATAGAAGAGCCTGCGCGCTTCCTCTGCGTCGGCATCGGTCGTCGGGCTCTCGAGTCGCTTGCGGATGCGCACGAGCCAGTCGGCCACGTCCGGGCGGCCGACGAGGTCGAGCCGATCGACGGCGCAGCGCCCCTCGAGCACGGCGCCGCCGGGCTCCCAGAACGGGCACGCACTCTCAGGGCACTCCTCGACGCGTCCGACTGCGTATTGCAGCTTGCAAAGCCTCGGCTGCGTCTGGGTCGGCATGGCGCGATCGTCAACGTCGGCGTAGAACGGTACATCCGTGCGAACCCGTTCTCCTGCTGCGGAGAATCCGCAACTCGCCGCCGATCGTTCTGCCGATCGAGGCGGAAGTCGGAAACAAGGTCGCCGCGGGGCGTGCCTGTCGCGACCGTGCCCCCCGGATTCAGCGCCGGCTCTCGTCATTGCGGCCAGATCTGCGGTGAAACCCGCATCCATCTCCGTGCCGGCGCCGATGGCGTCGCCGTCGCGGGCGGCGACGATCGCGGCGTCGAGAGAAAGGAGCCGCAATGAAGGCACTCGTCTACGGCGGACCCGGTCAGCGGTCGTGGGAGTCCGCGCCGGATCCGAGCATCCTCGAGCCGACGGACGCGATCGTCCGCATCGACTCGTCCACCATCTGCGGTACCGACCTGCACATCCTCAAGGGCGATGTGCCGGAGGTGAAGCCGGGGACGATCCTCGGCCACGAGGCCGTCGGGACCGTCGTCGAGGTCGGTAGCGCCGTGACGACGATCGTGCGCGGCGACCGCGTCCTCGTCTCGTGCATCACCTCCTGCGGGCGCTGCCGCTTTTGCAAGGAAGGCCACTATGGTCTCTGCACCGGCGGTGGCGGTTGGATCTTCGGCCATCTGATCGACGGCCTGCAGGCGGAATTCGCGCGCGTGCCCTTCGCCGATACGTCGGTGTACAAGGTTCCGCCGGCGCTCTCGAACGAGCAGGTACTGTTCCTCGCCGACATCCTGCCGACCGCCTACGAGGTCGGCATCCTGAACGGCCGCGTCGAGCCCGGCGACACCGTCGCGGTCGTCGGTGCCGGCCCGATCGGGCTCGCCGCGATCATGACCGCGAAGCTGCACACGCCCGGCCGGATCGTCGCGATCGACCTCGCCGAATCCCGGCTCGAGATGGCGCTCGAGTTCGGAGCCGACGAGGTCGTCGACAACTCGCTCGCCGACCCGGTCGCCGCCGTCTTCGCGCAGACGAACGGACTCGGCGCCGACGTCGCGATCGAGGCGGTCGGCATCCCGCAGACGTTCGAGCTCTGCACGGAGCTGATCCGCCCGGGCGGCCGCGTCGCCAACATCGGCGTCCACGGGCATCCCGCGACGCTGCATCTCGAGAAGCTGTGGATCAGGGACGTGTTGATCACGACGGGCCTGGTCGACACCTCGACGACGCCGAAGCTGCTTCGGCTGATCGAGGGCGGCCGTCTCGACCCGACGCGCTTCGCGACGCACCACTTCGCGCTCGCGGAGACGGAGGCTGCATACGACGTGTTCGCCGCCGCGGCGGACACCCATGCGCTCAAGGTGGTGCTGACCGCGGTGCCGGTCGACCACCAGCTCGTCGCGACGGAGGAGCAACTGGTTGGGGCGTAGGCGACGCTTGTCGGCGTCCTCAGGACGTGCGGGCTTGCCCGCACGTCCGTCTGCGCCGCCGGCCACGAGTGCGCGAGCCGCCATGAAGGCTTCTAGCCTGCCGGCGGCTGCAGCCGACGCGGTCGACGTCATCCTCAGAGACGGCGGCACGCTTCGGCTGCGGCCACCACTCGCCGACGACGGGCCGCGGCTCGTCGACTTCTTCAGCGGGCTCTCGGCGGAGAGCCTGTACAAGCGCTTCCACGGTCTGCGCGCAGTCGGCCCCGAACTCGCTGCCCGATTCGTCGACCCGGACTGGGCGGAGCGGGGTGCGCTCGCCGGCTTCCTGGACGACCGTGTCGTGGCGCTCGCGAACTACGTCCGCCTCGAGGGTGAGGACGCCGCCGAGGTGGCGTTCGTCGTCGCCGACGCCGAGCAGGGCCGCGGTATCGGCACGCGGCTGCTCGAGCAGCTCGCCGTCCGGGCCCGCGACAACGGGATCTCCGACTTCATCGCGGTGGTGATGGCGGCGAACGCCGGTGCGGCGCGGGTCTTCGCCGACTCCGGTTTCGAGCTGACGCGCGAGCTCGAGGGCGGCGAGATCGAGCTGCGCTTCCCGATCGCGCCGACCGGGGAGCTCGCGCTGCGCGTCGAGCGCCGCGACCACGTCGGCGTCGTCGCGTCGCTGCGGCCGTTCTTCGAGCCGGCGTCGGTCGCGGTGATCGGTGCGTCGCGGCGGCACGGCTCGATCGGCGGCGAGCTCTTCCGGAACATGCTCGCCGCCGACTTCGCCGGCGCGGTCTACCCCGTCAACCGCGACGGGAGCTCCGTTGCGGGCGTTCGGGGCTACCGGACGGTCGGGGAGATCCCGGACGGCGTCGACCTGGCCGTCGTCTGCGTTCCCGCCGACGCTGTGCTTGCCGCCGCCGCGGCCGCCCTCCGGCGCGGCGTACGGGCGCTGTGCGTCATCTCGGCCGGCTTCGCCGAGACTGGGGCTGAGGGGCGCGAGCGCCAGGACCGGCTGCTCGCGCTCGTCCGTGCACACGGCGCCCGCCTGATCGGGCCCAACTGCCTCGGCATCGCCGTGCCGGCACGCGGGCTCAATGCCACCTTCGCGGCGCAGTCGCTGCCGGCCGGACGGATCGGGTTCTCGTCGCAAAGCGGTGCTCTCGGCCTCGTGCTGCTCGAGAAGGCGGCCGGCCGCGCGCTCGGCTTCTCTGCCTTCGTCTCGATCGGCAACAAGGCCGACGTCTCTTCGAACGACCTGCTTGAGTGGTGGGAGGGCGACGGGGAAACCGACCTCGTGCTCCTCTACCTGGAGTCGTTCGGGAACCCACGCAAGTTCGCACGCGTCGCACGACGCGTCGCGGGCACGAAGCCGGTGCTGGCGCTGAAGGCGGGCGCGACGTCGGCTGGGTCGCGTGCCGCCGGCTCGCACACGGCCGCGCTCGCCGGCTCGGACACGGCGGTCGACGCGCTCTTCCACCAGGCGGGTGTACTCCGTGCGCGTACCCTCGAGGAGCTGCTCGACGCGGCGGCCGTGCTCGTGGGCCCGCTGCCGCAGGGGCCGCGCGTGGGCGTCGTCACGAACGCGGGCGGGCTCGGCATCCTCTGCGCCGACGCCTGCGAGGCGGCCGGCCTGGAGCTGCCCGCGTTCACGGCGGAGACCGGGGCGGCGCTTGCCGCCGCCCTGCCGCCCGAGGCCAGCCTCGCCAATCCCGTCGACCTGCTCGGCTCGGCCACCGCCGCGACCTACGAGGCGGCGATCGGTCCGGTGCTGGCCGACCCGAACGTCGACGCGCTCGTCGTCATCTTCGTGCCGCCGGTCGTGGCGACCGCGGACGACGTTGCGGCCGCGATCCGGCGTGCGGTGGAGCGCCAGGGCCGGCGGAAGCCGGTGGTCGCCGTCGTCGTCAGCGCTGCCGGAACGCCGTCGGCGCTGCTCGCGCAGGGCACGCCCGCCGCCTCGCTGCCGTACCCGGAATCGGCCGCCCGCGCACTTGCGCTCGCGTGGCAGCGGACGCAGTGGCTCCGGCGCGAGCGAGGCGACGTGCCGGCGCTGGACGGCGTCGACGTCGCAGCAGCGCGCAACGTGGTCGCGTCGGCGGAGGCCGGCGCCTGGCTCGAGCCGAGCGTCGTCCGCGAGCTGCTCGGCGCCTACGGGATCCCGCTCGCCCGGGAGCGCGTGGCGCTGGATGCCGAAGCCGCGGTCGCGGCCGCCCGCGAGCTCGGCTTTCCGACCGTGGTCAAGACGGCGATTCCTGGTGCGCACAAGACGGAGACCGGCGGCGTCGCGCTCGACCTGCGCGACGAGGCGGCCGTTCGAGAGGCCGTCGAACGGATCGGCACGCCGGTGCTCGTCCAGCCATTCGTCGAGGGTGGCGTCGAGCTGCTCGCCGGCGCGGTGCAGGACCCCGTGTTCGGGCCACTCGTCGCGTTCGGACCGGGCGGCGTCTACGCGGAGTTGATTGGCGAAGCGGGCTTCCGGCTCGCGCCGCTCACCGACGTCGACGCGGCCGAGCTCGTCCACGGCGGCAAGGCCGGCCGGCTCGTCCGCGGCTTCCGCGGCGCACCCCCCGCCGACGCGGACGCGCTCGCGGATCTGCTCCACCGCCTGGGCAGGCTCGCCGACGACCTGCCCGAGGTCGCCGAGCTCGACCTCAACCCGGTGCTCGCGCTGCCCGACCGCTGCGTCGCACTCGACGCCCGCGTGCGCGTCGCCGCCGGTGTTCGCGTGCACCGGCTCAAGGGCTGGTAGCAGGAGGCTCGAGGCGGGAGGTCGCCGGGGCGCGTTCGGCGGGGACATAGTACGTTTCCGCTAGCAGCCTTCTGCCGCGGGGGATTGCGATTGGGGGAGCACGGAGGGGAGGCGGGTTCTGGAGGGGGCGGGTGAGCGTCCACTACGGTGATCCGCAGATCGCGATCGGGGCCGTGTTCGCCGGGCTCGCACTCGTCTTCGGCTCGGCGTTCCTCGTCATCGGCATCCAAGCGGGATCCGACGTCGGCTTCCAGCGCGTGCACGACGTGGCCTACTGGTTGCGCAAGCGCTGGCTCGCACTGCTTGTCGTGATCGGCGTGCTGGTGATCGGAATCACGCTGTTCGACTTGCCGTACGCGAGCGGCGGCGCCGCCGGACGGACGGTCGTGAAGGTGACCGGTGGGCAGTTCTTCTGGTCGCTGCGGCCGAGTCGGGTGCCGGCGGGTACGCGCGTCCGCTTCGACGCGACCTCGGTCGACGTCAATCACGGCTTCGGCCTCTACGATCCGCACGGCCACTTGATCGGATCGGTGCAGGCGATGCCCGGCTACACCAACAAGCTCGACCTGACGCTGAGCGAGGCCGGCACCTACGAGATCCGCTGCCTCGAGTACTGCGGCGTCAACCATTCGACGATGGAGAGCACCTTCACGGTGACGCGCCGCTGATGGAAGCCGCCTCGGCAACGGCGCCGGTCGCGGTCTGGCATCCGCGCGCGGCCGCGTTTGCGGTCGAGGCGCGCGCAGTCGAGCGGCGCATCGGCTTGCTCTTCACCGCGACCGGCGTCGCCTTGGTCGCGGCGATGGGCGTGCTCGGCCTGCTCATGCGACTGACCCAGGCGACGGTGATCGGGCTCTCGCCCGCCTGGTTCTACCGGCTGATGACCCTGCACGGGGGCGGGATGATCACCGGGACGCTGCTCGCGATGATGGGAGCGCTCTGGTACGTGTTGAACGCGACCGTGCCGCTCAGGACGGGGCGCGTGCTCGTGAGCTACACGCTGACGGTCGCCGGCGCGCTCGGTGTGCTCGTGGCGACGCTGATCGGCGGCTTCGGGGCGGGCTGGACCTTCTTGCCGCCGCTTCCGTTCTATCCCGCCGGCCAGTGGCCGCTCTGGTCGGAGAGCCTCTTTCTCGTCGGCCTGCTGCTGATCGGAGTCGGGTTCTTCGTCTACTGCCTCGACGTGCTCGAGCAGACGACGACCCGCTACGGCGGCCTCGTGCGCACGCTCGGCTGGCACTTCCTGCGCGGCCGCGACGCGGAGGCGCCGCCGCCGCAGGCGATCGCGGCGACGGTCGTCGCGATCGACGGCCTGCTCTCGATGGCGGCTGGAACCGCGATCATCGCCGGCCTGCTCAGCCGCACCTATGACGCGAAGGTCGGGTTCGACGCGCTCGTCGCCAAGAACTTGGTCTACTTCTTCGGCCACTCGATCGCGAACCTCGTCATCTACCTCGCAGCCGGCGCCCTCTACGTCGTCCTGCCGAGGTACGCCGGCCGGCCCTACAAGACGACGAAGGTGTTCGTCGCCGGCTGGGCCGGTTCGCTCGTCTTCATCGCTACCGCATACTCCCACCACCTGTACATGGACTTCGTCCAGCCGACCTGGGCGCAGGTGATCTCCGAGATCGCCTCCTACGGCGCGGTGATCCCGGTCGCGGTGATCACGATCTACTCGATGACGATGCTCATCTGGGGCTCGCGGTACCGCTGGACGCTCGCCTCGACCCTCCTCTACGTCGGTTTGGCGGGCTGGGCGATCGGCGGCACGGGCGCCGTGATCGACTCGCTCATCCCGATCAACTTCCGTCTCCACAACACGGTCTGGGTGGTCGCCCACTTCCACACCTACCTGATGCTCACGGTCGTTCTCTGGGCGCTTGCATTCCTCGCCCACCTGCTCGAGCGCGACGCCGAGCGGGCGCCGGCGCGGGGCGCGCGTAGTGCGGCAGTCGTGCTGCTCCTCGTCGGCGGCTACGGGCTGACGGGCACCTGGTTCCTCGAGGGCGTGCTCGGCGTTCCGCGCCGGTACGCGATCCAGCCGCCGGGTACGAGCGGCTACAGCCTGGTCGGCAGCGCCTTCGCGCTCGTGTTCGCGCTCGGCTTCGCTGCCGTTCTGGCTGCGCTCGCGCCGCTCGCGCGGACCGCATGGGCACGGCGCCGCGAACTGCGCCTCGCCGGCCGGGGGGCGGCGACAGGGCTGCCCGCGCGCGCCGGTCCGCCGCTTGCGACCCCCGGCCAGCTCGCCTTCGGGGCCGCCGTCTGCGTCGTCTGCCTCGCTGCTTTCTTCCCGCAGATCGTGCACTCCTCCGAGGCGAGCATCCGCTACCACCACCTCGACCACGCCGCTCAGTTCCTGCTCGGCACGGTGCTCGGCCTGCTGCTCGGCTCGCTGCCCGCCGTCTCGGCCCGTCTCGGCGAGCGTTCCTCGTCCGGCCTCGCGACGGCGATCGGGGCGACGACGCTGATGCTGCTGCTGATGGTGCCTCGGTTCTACGAGCCGCTCGACCGCCACCCGGTCGCGCACGGCCTCTACCACGTCGCGATGGCCGCCCTCGGCCTGGTCACCGGTCTCGCCGCCAGCCGACTGACGCCGCTCGGAGGCCGGCTCGCCGCCCTCCTCTCGGTAGGCACGGCGCTCATGTTCGCCGCCGCGATGAAAGGGGGCTAGCAAGGCGATGTCCGAAGAAGAGACAGCCCTGCCACACGGAAGCCCCGACGGGCTCTGGCGCTGGCTACTCGGCGGCCTCGCCGGCGGCGCGGTCATCCTCGGACTGCTGATCGCCGCCTACGCGATCGGTTACCACCGCGGCCAGCACCACGCGCGCGCGGCGGTGTCCGCCACCACGCAGACGACTTCGACCACGACGAGCGCGACGCCGGTCTCGCCTTCGCTCGGCCCCGTACAGGCCACGCCCGCGCTCGTCGCCCGCGGCAAGTCGCTCTTCACCGCTGACGGCTGCTCGGCCTGCCACTCCTTGACCGGCGCAACCGGCGCGGGCCCCAGCCTGAAAGGCGTCGCCGGCAGTCAGGTCACACTCGCCGACGGCAGCACCGTGACCGCCGATGACGCCTACCTCGAGCGGTCGATCACGAGTCCCGACGCGCAGGTCGTCAAGGGCTACCGCGCCGGAGTGATGTCGGCGGCGGTCTCGAGCTTCGGCCTCGCGGCGAAGCCGAACGACCTGCGCGCGCTTGTCGCCTTCCTCAAGTCGCAGAAGTAGAGCGCGGTGGCCGGCCGGCCGCAACGGTCGGTAGAAACTACGGTTTTCAGAGGTAACCATCGTCCGCGAGAGTTCCGCGCATCGGCCGGATCGCGCTTCTGATCGCCGTCTCGTATTCGGTTGCGGTCGTGCTCGGCGTCGTCTTCATGGTCTGGGTCGCCCTCTCCACGCGCGCCCGGCGCGACGACGTCGAGCCGGACGTCGCCAAGCTCGGCGAGCGCGAGAAGACGTGGTTCGCGATCGTCGTCGTCCTGCTCGCCGCGCTCCTCTTCGCGACCATCCTGTTCACGCCGTATGGCCGCAGCGCGGGGCGGAACGCGCAGGTCGAGAGGATCAGGGCGATCCAGTTCGCGTGGCTCGTCCCTGGCACGCCGCTTCGCGCCGGTGCGCCGGTCGAGTTCCGCCTGAGCTCGGCCGACGTCAACCACGGCTTCGCCGTCTACAACAGCGCAGGGACGCTCTTGTTCGAGGTGCAGGTCATGCCCGGCAAGACGCAGGAGTACGTCTACACGTTCCGTAAGCCCGGCACCTACACCATCCTCTGCATCGAGTTCTGCGGAGTTGGGCACGCGCGCATGCAGGGTCAGTTGACGGTGACCGCGTGAATCGCCTCGCGCCCGCCGCGGAGCCGCTGCCGCCCGGGCCCGAGCTCGAACGCGTTCGCTGGCTCACGTTTCGGTACGTGATCGCCGCGACGGTGATCCTCGGCGCCGCCGGCATCCTCGGGATCATCATGCGGGACAGTCAGGCCGGCGTCGGCCGGGTGCCCGACGCGTGGTTCTACGCGCTGATGACGGCGCACGGCCTCGGCGCCTTCGTCGGCTGGGCGGGCTTCGCCGTGATGGGCTTTTCCTTCTGGGTGCTCGCGCAGGTCGGGTTCCCGATCAGCCGCCGCGCCGCCCAGCTCGCCGACGCGGCCTGGTGGCTGATGATCGTCGGGGTCGCCGGCGTCGTCGTCACCTGCCTGGCGTTCAAGTTCGGCGCGTCCTGGGTGTTCCTCTATCCGCTCTCGTTCCACGGCTCCGGCCAGTGGGGCCGGTGGACGTCGTTCTTCTTCAACGGCTCGGTGCTCTGCGCTGGGCTCTCGATCGTGGTCTGGTGCCTTTCCGTTCTCGCCGTCGTCCTCGGTCCGGCGCTGCACGCGGTGAGCAAGAGCGTCCCGAACCGGATCGGCGTCGCGCTCGGGCTCGGTTACCTCGCGCCGAGACGCTTCGCGACGAACCCGCGCCCGGTTCCGTATCCGGTCATCCCGCTGACGGTGATCGCGCTGGACATGATCGTCGCGACGCTGCCGCTCGCCGTCCTGCTCGTCGAGATGATGGTGCAGTCGCTGACGCCGACCGCGCACGTCGACCCGCTGCTCGCGAAGAACGTCCTCTGGTGGTTCGGACACCCGGTCGTGTACCTGCTCCTCTTCCCGGCCGTCGCGATCGCGTATCTGCTCGTGCCGCGCCTCGCCGGGCGACCGCTCGTCGCCGGGAACGTGATCGCGATCGGCTGGGCGCTCGCGGTCGTCGTCAACGTGATCATCTGGGCGCACCACGTCTACATCGACTATCCGGCGGGCTCGCCGCAGGCGGCGATCAACACGGCGATGCAGCCGCTGACGTTCTCGATCACGATCGTCTCGGCGCTCTCGCTCTACAGTCTCTTCTTCACGATCTACCGGTCGCGCTACACGTGGAACGCGGCCGGCACCGCACTCTTCCTCGCGCTCGTGTCGTGGCTAGTCGCCGGGCTGTCGGGTGTCGTCAACGCGACGATCGCGTTCGATCAGGTCGTGCACAACACGCTCTGGGTCGTCGGTCACTTCCACCAGATGGCAATCCTGATGATCGGCCTCGTGATCATCGGCGGCGTGTACGCCTGGCTGCCGGAGCTCGTGCGGAAGCCGCTCTACAGCGACACACTCGGCCGTTGCCACGTCTGGCTGACCTTCCTGCTCGGCACGGCGAACTCGGCGCTCTGGCTCTGGCAGGGGCTGCACGGGGCGCCGCGACGCTTCGCGGTGCTGCCGCACCGCTACGACGCCGTGACCCAGGCCGGCGTGCCGCTCGCGATCGGGCTCGGGGTGACGCAGCTCCTCTTCGCCTTCAACATCGTGCAGACGCTGCGCGGCAAGACGGCGGCCGGGCTCGAGCGGAACGGCAGGGCAGTGCTCGCCATCGCACTCACCGCCGCGCTCGCGCTCACCGGCAGCTCGTTCGGCTGGGCCACCGGCACGTCGGCAGGGAAGGCGAGGATGTCGTCAGCCGCCGCGAGCTCGTCGACGCGGGCGACTGGTACGAGCGGCGCCCTGGCCGCCGGTAAGGCGATCTTCGCGAGCGCCGGCTGCTCGGGCTGCCATACGCTGAAGGCGGCCGGCGCGACCGGCACCGTCGGCCCGAACCTGGACGTGAAGAAGCCGTCGCTCGCACTCGTGATCGCGCGCGTCACGAACGGACGCAGGGTGATGCCGTCGTTCAAGAGCTCGCTGACCTCGCAGCAGATCGAGGAGGTCGCACAGTTCGTTGTCGCGTCGGAAGGGAAAGGCTAGGTTGGCCGCGCATCAGGCAACCAGGCGTCGTTGCGGCGGAATCGACGTCTGCAAACGGGCGGCGACCGGGCGACCCGCAGATCCGATCGACGAGTAGGCGGTGGGAGCCGTGATCATGCGGCGGAGAACTCGCGAGCCACGCGCTCTGCATGCGACCAGAGGAGGAGCGCGGCGGCGGTGGCGAGCGTCGCGATCTGCTCGGCCATCATCAAGAGCGCGGCGCGCCGCTGGTCCTCGGCGGCGGTGAAGCCGAGCGGGCGATCGGCGACGTGCGCGTAGTGCGGGTAGAGCGGCGCGGAGAGGAGCAGCGCCTCGCTCAGACCCATACCCGTGACGAGGACGGTGCCGGCGAAGAGCGCACGCCGTCCCGGGCTGCCCCGCCGATGACCGGTGGGATCGACGATCTGCGCCCAGACGAGCAGCCCGACGATCGCGAAGCTCGCGTGCTCGGCGACGTGCAGCGCCGGGTGCGCGATCGCCCCGTCGTACGCCGCCGGCACGTGCCAGGCGCCGGTCGCGAGCGCCCAGACGGCAAACGACACCTTCGGCCGGAGCAGGAACGACACGAACGAGCGGAGCGGCCGCAGCCGCGCCAGCACGCGGAGCTGCTGCTGCGGCAAGACGAACACCGCCAACGGCCCGCGCATGCCGAGCACGAGCAGGAGCGGTGCCACGTCGCCGAGCAGCAGGTGCTGCAGCATGTGTGCCGACAGGAGCTTTTCCTCGCCGAGCCGGTCGAGCGGCGAGACGAGCGCGAGGACGGCGACGAGCACGCCTGCAGCGAACGCGGCGGCGCGCGAGCGCGGCGCGAGCTCGCGCCTCCGTCGGCGAACACGTGCAAAACCGTGTCCGTACAGCACGAGCACGGCTGCCGCCGCGAGCAGCGGCAGGGGATCGAGCCGCCAGCCACCCACGGGCCGATCCTACGCCCGAGCGGCTACGGGAAAAGCCGCAGGTCGCGGCCCGCGAAACACCGATTGCCCGTGCGTCCGCCTTCGCGACCATGGACGCGGTGAAGCTAAAGCCGCTTTCGTCCGCGACCGACGTCGCCGCTCTCTGCCTCGTCCTGCTCGCCGTAGGCGGCGTGCTGCGCCTGACGGTCTCGTCGGCGAGCGCAGATGCGGCGTGGGGCGGCGCCGTCGCGCTCCTCCTGCCCGCGCTCGGCTGGTCGGTCGTCAAGAGCCTGCTCGAGCGAGATCTTGGCGTCGATGCGATCGCGCTCGTGTCGATGGTCGGAGCGCTCGCTCTCGGTCAGTACCTCGCCGGCGCGGTGATCGCGCTCATGCTCGCCGGTGGCAATGCGCTCGAAGAGCGCGCCGGCGTCCGCGCGCGTCGGGAGCTGACGCTGCTCGTCTCGAGGGCGCCGCACACGGCGCGTGTGGAACGGGACGGGCAGCTCGTCGAGACGCCGGTCGACGACGTCGTCCCGGGTGATCTCGTCGTCGTCCGGAGCGGGGAGGTCCTGCCCGTCGACGGCGTCGTCGAGAGCGGCGAGGCCGTGCTCGACGAGTCGGCCCTGACCGGTGAGTCCCTCCCGGTCGTCCGCCGTCGCGGACACGTCGTTCGGAGCGGCGCGGTGAGCACCACGGCCCTGCGTCTGCGAGCGACGCGGTCGGCCGCCGAGAGCGCGTACGCTTCGCTCGTTCGGTTGGTCCGGCAGGCGGAGACCCAGCGCGCGCCGTTCGTGCGCATGGCCGATCGTTACGCGGCGTTCTTCTTGCCCCTGACGACGGCGGTCGCCGCGATCGCGTGGGTGACGTCCGGCGACCCGGTCCGGGCGCTCGCCGTGTTCGTCGTCGCGACGCCGTGCCCACTGATCCTGGCGGCGCCGATCGCACTCCTCTCGGGAGTCTCGCGGGCCGCACGCGCCGGGATCGTCGTCAAGGGCGCCGGCGTGATCGAACGTCTCGGCAGCGCGCGGACGGTGCTGCTCGACAAGACGGGAACGCTGACGCTGGGCTCGCCGCATGTCGAGCGCATCGAGACGCTCGACGGCATCGGCGAGGCGGAGACGCTGCGTCTTGCTGCGTCGCTCGATCAGCTCTCGCTCCACCCGCTCGCCGTGGCCCTCGTCGGCGAGGCGCACGAGCGACGGCTTCCGCTCGAGCTCCCGACCGCGGTTGCCGAGGAGCCGGGACGCGGGATCGAAGGCGCCGTCGGCGAGCATCGCGTCGCCGTCGGCAGCGGCGCCTTCCTGCGGGAGCGCGGCTACGACGGCGTGGAGGCCCGCGGGCGTGCGCTGGTCGGCGCCGACGGCCGGCTCGTCGGCGCGATCAGCTTCGCCGACCCACCGCGCGACGATGCGCTCGGCATGGTCGAACGGCTCCACGCGAGCGGCATCCGTCGCGTCGCCATGCTTACCGGTGACCGGGCCGCTGCCGCCGAGGCGATCGGCGCGGTCCTACACGTCGACCAGATCTATGCCGAGCAGTCCCCGGAGGAGAAGCTTGCCGTCGTGAGAGCGATCGCGGCGACGCCGGGGCTCGCGCCGGTGGTGATGGTCGGCGACGGCATCAACGACGCGCCCGCGCTTGCGCTCGCGGACGTGGGAATCGCAATGGGGTCGGCGGGGGCGACGGCCTCCTCGGAAACCGCGGACGCGATCGTTCTCGTCGAGCGGGTCGACCGTGTGGTCGACGCGATCCGCATCGGCCGCAGGTCCCTCTCGATCGCGAGGCAGAGCGTCCTCGCGGGAATCGGCCTCTCCTTGGCGGCGATGGCGTTCGCGGCGCTCGGCTTCATCCCGCCGCTCGGCGGCGCCCTGCTCCAGGAGGGGATCGACGTGGCCGTGATCGTCAACGCGCTCAGGGCGCTCACGACGTGAGCGGCTTGACCGAAGCCGAGGCCGCGCGGCGCCTCGGCGAGCGCGGACCGCCGGCGCGGCCGGCGACGAGCCGCTCCTACGCGAGCATCGTCCGCGCCAACGTCTTTACGCTCTTCAACCTCATCCTCGCCGTCGCCGGTGGGATGACGCTCGCCTTCGGCGAGTGGCAGGACGCGCTCTTCCTCGGCGTCCTCGTCGGCAACGCCGGCATCGGCATCGCCCAGGAGGTGCGCGCGAAGCGTGCGCTCGACCGCCTGACCGCGCTCGTCGCGCCCACGGCGACCGTCGTCCGCGACGGCGTCGAGCGCCTCGTTCCGGTCAGCAAGGTGGTCGGCGGCGATCTCGTCAGGCTCGCGCCCGGCGACCAGCTCGTCGCCGACGGCGTGCTCGAGGAAGAGCACTCCTTGCGGCTCGACGAGTCCATCCTCACGGGCGAGTCGAGCCTCGTCTCCCGGCAGGTCGGCGACGAGGTGCGTTCGGGGTCGTTCGCCGTCGAAGGCACCGGCGCGTACACGGTCACCGCGGTCGGCGACGAGAGCTACGCAGCGCGCATCACCGGCGAGGCGCGCTCGTTCCGTCACCCGCGCTCACCGCTCGAGCTCGCGCTCAATCGGCTGCTGCTCGTCCTGGTCGGCGTGCTCGTGCCGCTCGGCCTGTTGCTCGGCTACGCGCTCTGGCACCGGCACACGCCGCTCCACAGCGCGGTCCCGACGGCGGTCGCCGCAGTCGTCACGCTCGTTCCGGAGGGGTTGATCCTGCTCGCGACGCTGACCTATGCAGTGGCGGCGCTGCACATGGCACGGCGTGGCGCACTCGCGCAGCAGTTGAATGCGATCGAGTCGCTGGCCTCCGTCGACCTCGTCTGCCTGGACAAGACCGGCACGCTCACCGAGCCCGCGCTGCGCGTCGTCGATGTCGTCGGGCCGGCCGCGCTGAAAGCAGAGCTCGGTCGGTACGCAGCCTCGGTCTCGGCGCGCAACGCGACGCTCGCCGCGATCGCGTCGGCGTTCCCGAGCGGCGCCGAGCCCGTCGACGAGGAGCTGCCGTTCTCGTCACGGAGGCGTTTCGGCGCGGCGCGGATCGGCGGCGTCGCCTACGTGCTCGGCGCGCCCGAGCACTTCGAGCTCGACGGCTTCGTGCACGACGCTGAAGTGGCGGCGGGCGAAGGCCGCCGCGTGCTCGCGTTCGGCACGAGCGAGGCGCTCGAGGACGACCACCCCCGCGCGGGTGGGCTCGTCGTGCTCGCCGAGGAGTTGCGGGCACAGGCGCGCTCGACGGTCGAGTGGTTCCGAGACCAGGGCGTCGAGTTGAAGGTGCTCTCGGGCGACCGTCCGGAGACGGCGGCGGCGATCGCGCGCGACGCGGGCATCGCCGGGACCGCCTATGACGCCTCTCACCTGCCCGAAGACCCGTCGGAGCTGCGCCGGATCGCACTCGGCCACGCGGTGCTCGGCCGCATCTCCCCGCAGGACAAGCGGCGCGTCGTCGAAGCGCTCCGTGATGCCGGTCGCTACGTCGCAATGGTCGGCGACGGCGTCAACGACGTCCCCGCGTTGAAGGCGTCACGCCTCGCGATCGCGCAGGGAAGCGGGACGCAGATGGCGCGCAGCGTCGCCGACGTCGTCCTGGTCGACGGCGACTTCGCAGTGGTTCCGTCGATGGTCGCGGAGGGACGCAAGATCCTGCGCAACGTCCAGCGGGTCGCGAAGCTGTTCGTGACGAAGTCTGCGTTCGCCGGCTTCCTGATCCTCTCGATCGGGCTGACGCCAACGGCGTACCCGCTGTTACCGCGGCAGCTCACGCTCGCCGCGTCGCTCACGATCGGCATCCCCGGCTTCTTCCTCGCGCTCGGACCGAGCTCGGGCCGGTACGAGCCGCACGGCTTCCTGCGCGAGCTCGCCCGCTTTGCCCTGCCCGCGGGGACGGCGGCGGGACTCGGCGTGCTCTCGAGCTACCTGTTCGCCCTCAACGTGCTCGGGCTCCGGCTCGAGATCGCGCGGACGGTCGCGGTGACCGTGCTCGTCCTCGTCGGCCTGTTCCTGATCCTTGCGCTCGAAGCGGTGGGCCGGCGGCGGAGCGCTGCCGTCTCGGTGCTCGGTCTCGCCCTGCTCGCGTCGTACGCCGCGGTCCTGATCGTTCCGTTCACACGGCATTTCTTCGCGCTTGCGCGGCCTGGGCCGTCGGTGGTGCTGACGGCCGTTTGCGGCGCGCTGATCGCGGTCGCAGGGCTCGCGATCGTCGACGATCGCTTCGTGCCGGGACGATGACGGCCGTCGCGGTGCGCGGCCTCCGCGTCCTGCGCAGTGGCACGCTCGTCCTCGACGGCCTCTCGCTCGAGGTCGAATCCGGGCTCGTGACGGGCTTGCTCGGCCCGAGCGGCAGCGGCAAGACGACCTTGATGCGGTCGCTCGTCGGGGTCCAGCGGGTCGCGGGCGGGACGATCACGGTGCTCGGGGAGGCCGCCGGCACGCCGGGGCTGCGCCGGCGCGTCGGCTACGTCACCCAGACACCGTCGGTCTACGCCGACCTCACCGTGCGCGAGAACCTGCGCTACTTCGCGCGCCTGCTGGGTGCTCCTCGCGCCCGCGTCGACGAGGCGCTCGCCGCCGTCGGCCTCGGCCGTCTTGCCGCTCGGGTCGTCGGCCGGCTGTCGGGCGGCGAGCAGGCACGCGCTTCGCTGGCGACGGCGCTCCTCGGCGCCCCCGAGCTGCTCGTGCTCGACGAGCCGACGGTGGGCCTCGACCCAGTTCTCCGTCGCGATCTCTGGGACACCTTCCACCGCCTCGCCGCCGCCGGCACGACGCTCCTCGTCTCGAGCCACGTGATGGACGAGGCCGAGCGCTGCCACCGGCTCCTGCTCATGCGCGAGGGCCGGCTGCTCGCTGCCGGCACGCCTGCCGAGCTGCGCGAGCAGACCGGCGCCGACGCGCTCGACGCGGTCTTCCTGCGCTTGATCGAGGCCCGCGGGTGAGCGCTCGCGCTACCGCCGCGACCGCGCTCCGCGTGCTGACGCAGCTCCGGCGCGATCCGCGCACGATCGTCCTGATCGTCGGCGTCCCGTGCCTGCTCGAGACGCTCCTGAAGGAGATCTTCGCCGGCCGGCCGGGCGTCTTCCAGCACGTCGGCGGTCCGCTGCTCGGTCTCTTCCCGTTCGTGTCGATGTTCGTCGTCACCTCCGTGACGATGCTCCGCGAGCGGGTGAGCGGGACGCTCGAGCGGTTGATGTCGATGCCGATCGGCAAGCTCGACCTGCTCACCGGCTACGCAGCGGCGTTCGCGCTCCTGGCCGTTGTCCAGGCGACGCTCGTCTCGCTCCTCGCCTTCGGGGTGCTCGACCTGCACGTCGCCGGTCCGCGCTGGGGCGTCGTCGCGCTCGCGGTCGGCAACGCCACGCTCGGCATGGGTCTCGGGCTCTTCGTCAGCGCGTTCGCGCGGACCGAGTTCCAGGCGGTGCAGTTCATGCCGGCCGTCGTCCTGCCGCAATTCCTCCTCTCGGGCCTCTTCGTTGCCCGCGCCGACATGGCTCGCTGGCTCCAGCTCGTCTCCGACGGGCTGCCGCTGACCTACGCGTACGAAGCGCTCGCTGAGGTCGTGCGAGGCGGGCCGTATTCGGGCCGCTTCTCCATCGATGTCGCCGTCACCATCGCCTCGACGCTGATCGCGCTCGGGCTTGCTGCGGCGACGCTGCGCCGACGAACCGATTAAGGGGAAACCCGCAACTCAGATCCGTAGGTCGCCGGATGGTGGACGGGCGCGGCCGTGCGAGGGTTCGGCGCGAAAAGGAGGCTCGACCATGGACACCGTCTACCTCGTCGTCGTCATGATCTTCGTCGTCGCCGTGCTGGGCGTCGTGGGGTACGCGCTCTTCGAGATGAGCCCGTTCGCGCGTCACGCCGACCACTACCGCGATCCGGTCACACACAAGCGGCGCTGGGAGAGCCCGCACCTGGAGACCTGGGACGAGTTCGAGCAGCGGACGCGTGACGGCGTTGCCTAGCCTAGCCGGGTTGCTCGCGGCGGTCGTCCCGCTGGACGGCCGCCCCCGCTACGTGCACTCGGGCTGGTTTCTCATCTCGGTCGCGAACCTCGTCGTGATCGTGGCGATGCTCGTCGTCTTCGCGCTCGCGATCCTGTTGCCCTTCCCGCGCGACCGGGAGCAGGGATGAGTGCTCCCACCTGGACTGGGCGCGTCCGTGCCCGCGGCCTGGCCGCGTTTCCGCCGGAGCGGCTGCTGCCTGACACGCAGCCGGCGTACGTCGGGTCGTGGATCTACGTCTTCGGCGCCCTTACGCTCGGCGCCTTCCTCGTCGTGCTCGCTTCGGGCGCCGTGATCGCGCTCGCCGGTCCCGCGTGGTGGCACACGTCCTCCGCGGGACGCTTCTTCAACAGCATCCACCTGTGGGGCACCGAGCTGTTCTTCTTCTTCATGGTCGTCCACCTGTGGGGGAAGTTCTTCATGGCCGCCTGGCGCGGCCGCCGCGCCCTCACGTGGGCGACGGGCGCCGTGTCGTTCCTCGTCTCGATCGCGACTGCGTTCACGGGGTACCTGACGCAGCAGAACTTCGATTCGCAGTGGATCGGCGCGCAGGCGAAGGACGGGCTGAACGCGGCCGGCATCGGCGCCTTCTTCAACGTCCTGAACTACGGCCAGATGCTGCTCTGGCACGTCGTGCTGCTGCCGCTCGCGGTCGCGTTGCTGATCGGCGGTCACATCCTGCTCGTGCGGCGCCGCGGGGTCGTGCCGCCGCTGTGAACGCCGTCGCCTACCCGCGGCATGCCGACCCCGCCCTCGAGTGGACGGGCCCGAAGCGGCGCTACGACCTCGTCAAGGAAGCGACGATCGCGCTGGTCGCCGTCACGCTGCTGACGGTGCTGCTGGCGGCGCTCTTCTCGTCGCCCGACGTGAAGCCGGTGACGGTCGCGCAGTGGGCGAGCGCGTCGCCGAACGACTTCCTGAGCACTGCCGTCTCGGAGCTCGACGGGACGAGCGGCGTCGCGACCTACGGCCCGCCGTACACGCACGTCGCCGGCGCGGGCCAGAACATCCTCGGCGGTGTCTCGATCGAGCGCGCGCTCGGCGTCCAGCTCCCGATCGACCCCGCACGCGCCTTCGTGCTCGACCCGCTCTCGATCCCGGCGCGCACGACCCCGTTGCTCGCCCGTGCGCTCGCTGTCTACGAGCACGCGCCGCGTGCGCAGCAGCATGCCTGGACGCACGCGTTCGCCGCGGCGCTGGCGAAGGGAAACGTCGTCGAGCGGGTCCGCCGTCAGCCGCGGCTCTACGGGCCGCTCCCCGTGCTGATGGGCGAGCTGCTGGCGATGGCGCGCAGCGGCGGCCTCGACGGCGCCCTCGTCTCGACCGATCGCTTCTACCAGACGAACTTCACGAAGGCGCTGCTCTTCCTCTCCGACGGGAGCTACCTCGAGAGCCTCGCCGAGCGGGAGCACCTGCTCGGCAGCCAGTGGGGAATGATGAACGAGACCGGCAACTACCCGGGCCAGGCGTGGCTCTGGCTCTACACGTTCTGGTACCAGATCCCGCCCTTCTCGACCTCGGACAACGCCGACGCGCAGATCTGGGCGATCATGGCGGTGCTCTCGCTCGCGTTCGTCTGCGTTCCCTTCATTCCCGGCGTCCGCGCGATCCCGCGGCTCGTGCCCGTCTACCGGCTGATCTGGCGCGACTACTACCGCGCGGCGAGCGGACGCTAACGGGTCGGCGGAAGGTAACGGCCGTCCGCAGTCAGTTCCTGACGGTGACGGCGGCCGAGTAGGTGCCGCTCGCGACTGCGCGTGCGTGTTCCAGTACGCCTCCTCGAAGCGCGAGAAGGCCGGTACCAGTAGGTCCGGCTGCAGTGCGCGTGCGCGGGCGGCCCGACGCACTCCTGCGTGTTCTCGTCTCAATCGCCCCGAGTGCGTAGTCAGGGCGTCATCGCGCTCTTTGCGTGCGTAGGAGATCGCGAGTAGGGACCTCGAGGGCGAGCAGGACGACGAGCAAGCGACACCCAGCTTATGATCGGTCTGCGCGAAGCCGGCGTGGGCGTCGATCGTCTTCGTCTACCCGTACCACGACGTCTGCGGCCCCGGCGCGACTGAGCTCGAACCCGCGAGAGACACCCGATCGAGATCCGCGAGTGGCGGCTCGTATCCGGGTTAGGTCGCTCGCCGGGGGTGAGAATGGCGCGTGATGTCGACCGTGGTCGTTCTCGCCGGCGGGCCTGATCGTCCCGCCGCGACCGCGCTGCCACCGGGCGCGACGGTGATCGCCGCCGACAGCGGCGCCGAGTTGGGAGGGCCGGTCGATCTCCTGGTGGGCGATCTCGATTCGATCTCCGCAGAGACGTTGGCGGGTATCGAGCGGGTGGAGCGGCACGCGGCGGAGAAGGACGCCACCGATCTCGAGCTCGCGCTCACGGCGG
Organism: Gaiellaceae bacterium; assembly: GCA_035651195.1. Classification (GTDB taxonomy): domain Bacteria; phylum Actinomycetota; class Thermoleophilia; order Gaiellales; family Gaiellaceae; genus PALSA-600. The sequence continues at coordinate 19,631 of DASRGD010000105.1, forward strand.
CGTTGCGGCTCGAGCCGGACCGGATCCTTGTCCTCGGCGGCGCCGGTGGGCGACTCGACCATCTTCTCGGCGGTCTGCTCTTGCTCGCGGCTGAGGCGTATGCGGGTGTCGAGGTCGACGCGCAGATCGGCGCGAGCGCCGTGCACGTCGTCCGCGGCGAGCGTACGTTGCTCGGCGACCCGGGCGAGCTGATCTCGCTGTTCGCGGTCAACGGGCCGGCGAGCGGCGTCGTCACCGATGGACTCGTCTATCCGCTCCGGGGTGAGACGCTCGAGCCTGGCTCGAGCCGCGGCGTCTCGAACGTGTTCGCCGCGCCCAAGGCTCGGATCGGCGTCGAGCGCGGCGTAGTGCTTGCGGTCAGGCCGAGCGGCATCGTGAGGGCAGGAAGCTAGCGTCGACGACCGACGCGGCCGGGATCGCCTGCTTCAAGAGGCTGCGAGCGTGCATCCAGATGCCGAACCGCTGCCAGGCCCGCACGCTGAGGCAGCCGATGCCGTTCGGGCCCGCGAGCAGGCGGAGCGTCGCCGGCGTCGCGCGTGCGAGGAACGGCTTCGTCGAGGCGGTCACGCGCCGCAGGATCGCGAGCGCACGGCTCGGATGGTTGCGCGCGTCGGCGGTTCCGGCGAGGAACGCGCCGACGAACCGTCGCACTTCGGAACGGTATGTGGGGTCGTCGCGCAGGCGGGACTCGTTGGCGACGAGGACGAGCTCGTCGTAGGTGGGGACTCCGGCGCGGTCGACGGGGATGATCGTCGGGTGCAAGCCGCGCAGCTGCAGCTGGATGCCTTCCACGTTGCGGTAGACGCCGAGCACGGCGTCGACCCGGTGTGCGAGCAGAGCGGGCAGCAGGTTGTAGCCGACCGTCACGACGCGCACGTCCTTGCGGGTGAGACCGACGGAGGCGAGTGCCGTGTCCAGGGTTGCGTAGTCGGAGGGAACGCCCGTGATTCCGATCGTCCGCCCCTCCAGGTCGCGGAGCGACTTGACCTTCGGCTCGATCGCCATGAACGAGTTGAGCGGCTGCGGGACGACGGCCGCGACCGCGACGACGGGTAGCTTCCGTGCGGCGGCGAAGAAGAGCTCCTGCTCGTAGCTGACCGCGAGGTCGCTTTGTCCGACGCCGACGAGCTTGAGCGGGGCGGTCGGATCGGAGGGAACGTGGATCCTGACGTCGAGGCCTGCCCGGGCAAAGAGGCCGGTGTCACGCGCGTCGTAAAAGCCGACGTGATCCGGGTTGGGCGTCCAGTCGAGCGTCAGTGTCACCTTCTGCCCGCCTGCACGGGCGGCGGCGGCGAGAACGACGAGCGCCACGAGCACGGCGAGCACGGTTTGTCTAGGCATGGGTGCGAGCCTCCGATTGCCACGGGACGATGAGACGCTCGGCCAGCGTGACGAGCGCGTAGAGCGCGAGCGCGAGCGCGCTCAACACCAGGACGGCGGCGAAGATGCGCGGCGTGTCGAGCGCCGGCTGCGCCTGCAGGATGAGGAAGCCGAGCCCGGCCGAGGAGCCGGCCCACTCGCCGAAGACGGCGCCGACCGCGGCGTAGGTGGCGGCGATGCGCATGCCGGAGAAGATCGTCGGCAGCGCGCCGGGAAGCTCGACGCGGCGGAAGGTGTCGACCCGGCCGCCGTGCAGAGTGCGCATCATCCGCAGCAGCTCGGGCTCGGCCGAGCGGAGCCCGTCGACCGCGTTGACGACGATCGGGAAGAAACAGACGACGGCCACGACGACCAGCTTCGGCGCGATCCCGTAGCCGAGCACGATCGCCAGGATCGGGGCGAGCAGCACTGTCGGCACCGTCTGCGAGAGCACGAGGATCGGCAGCAGCGCCTGTCGGAGCGCCGCCGAGAAGTGGAGCGCGACGGCGAGCGCGAGCGCGACCGCGACCGCGAGCAGGTAACCGAGGACGATCTCGCGCAGGGTCACGAGCGTCGCCTGCCAGAGCAGACCCGCATCGCCGCCGAGCGAGGACGCGACGGCGGAAGGTGCCGGGAACAAGTAGTCCGGCACGTCTGCGGCGCGGACAGCGAGCTCCCAGGCGCCGACGGCGGTCGCGAGGAGGGCAAGCGGCGCCGACCAGCGTTTCACCCGATCGCCTCCAGTGCCCGCTCGCGCAGCTGGATGAATGCCGCGCTCGTGACGACCTCGCGGCGCGGGGCGTCACGCGCGATGTCGACCTCGAACGCGGCCGTGACGCGCCCTTCGGCAAGCACGACGACGCGCTCGCAGAGCAGTAGCGCCTCCTCGACGTCGTGCGTGACGAGCAGCACCGTCCGCGGCTCTGCTGCGAGCGCAGCGAGCAGCCACTCCTGAAGCTCGGCACGGGTGATCGCGTCGAGCGCCCCGAAAGGCTCGTCGAGCAGCAGCACCGGCTTGCCGGCGAGCAACGTGCGCACGAAGGCGACGCGCTGCCGCATCCCGCCCGACAGCTTCACCGGTCGCAGCAACTCGGCCCCGGCGAGCCCGAACCGCGCGAACAGCGGTGCCGCACGGAGGCGAGCCTCCCGCCGCGACAGCCCCCGATTCTCGAGCGCGAGTCCGGCGTTGTCGAGCGCGGTCCGCCAGGGGAGCAGGCAGTCGCGCTGCGGCATCAACGCGCAGCGCGCGAGCCGCTCCCGCCCGACGGATGCGCCGCCGACGCTGATCGTGCCCGAGTCCGGCTCGTCGAGGCCGGCAACGAGCGAGAGCAGCGTCGACTTGCCGGCACCGCTTCGTCCGACGATCCCGACCCGGCCGTGCGCCGGAACGTGAAGCTCGACCCCGTCGAGCACCCGCTTGCCGCCCAAGACGCGAACGACGCCGTCGACGAGGACTGCACCGCTACCGCCGAGCGGCAGAGCATCCAGTTCGACCAGCGCTTGCGACAAGACGGCTCCCTTCGCCGGCATGACCCGGATCAGGTTCGACGGGTACGCGCTAGGAAGCGCTCTCTCAGCCCCTCACATAGGGGCTCCCCGGTACTGAAGCTTACCTCGTCATGAGCGCTGGGCCGAGCCGCATCGCAGGCAAGGATTCGCGGCTTCCTCGAGGTGTACGGGTCTCTCGGAACCACCGCGTAGAGTCGGGGCCGCATCTCGCGTCGACAGCGCGGGCGTCGTCCCGGATGGTATGGGCCGGGCAGGGATCGAACCTGCGGCCTTGGGATTAAAAGTGGATGCCGTCGATCTCGGAGGCTCTGGCAACGCGGCCGGGCGCCGCTTGGTTAAGCGGAATGGGCTCGCGTGTCCTCGGCCGTATTCGAGACGGCATGTTGACCTGGCGTTGACTCAGATCGGTGTCTTGCGAGACAACGTCAGGACTCATGACCGGCGGTCGGGTTGCGGCTGAGAGTGAAAGTCTCCTCGAGCGCGCGAGCGCGCTCGGGACCGATGCCGGGCACGGTGAGCCACTCGGACGGCCCGGCGGTGATGACTCCGGCCACGCTCCCGAACCGTTCGAGGAGCGCGCGGGCCGAGGTCGTCGAGACGCCAGGGACGGCGGCGAGCATCGCCTCCGCCGTTTCGTCCCCCGGCTTCGGTCGAGGTCGCTGCGCGTATGCCGGTCGGTCCGCTGCGGGCTCGATCTCCTGGCAGCGAACTGCCAGCCGGTGAATCCAGAGAGCTGAGTCCCGCTGGTAACCGCTGCGGAGGAACGCGATCCCCTGGTCGATCACCGCGAGGCACGCGCCGCGAACCGCATTGTGGTGGAGCGGCCCGCGGTCGATGTCGGTCCCCTCCACGAGCAGATAGGGAAAGGCGCAGGCGGCGCGCAGCTTGCCGAGTTGCGGCCAGAGGCGGCCCTTGAGCACCGCTGCGTGCAGATCGAGGACGCGCTTGCGTTCGACGAGCGTGTCCGCGCCGACTGCGTAGTCGCCGGCGGGAAGAGAAGCAATCTCAACATCGGCTCCGAGCTCGCGGAGAGTCTCGGCGATCCCGCTCTGCCGCTCGTGGACGTCGACGATGATCTTGACCGGGGAAGAGCTCGCGCTGCTCATCTGTGTCTTGCCCGCTCCTGCCACTCGAGCACCTTGCGCTCGAGTTGCTCGTACTCCTGCCGATCCAAGCCGAACTCCTCGGGCCGAAGTTGGGAGAAGCGGCCTGCCATCTCGGCGAACATCTCGCGAGTGAAGCCGTGGTCCTTCTCCGCGGCCAGCTCGAAGAGTCGGTCGAGGCCATAGCGAGCTTCCACTGCGGCCAGGTCGACGAAGTCGCGCGCCTCGGCCCGTCCGAAGACCGCGAGGACCTTGTCGACGGCGAGCTCCTTGCCGCTCAGCGTCGGCGCAGGGTGGTGAGGTTCAACCGGGAAGAGCCGGGCGTCGGCTCCAAGGTCGAGCTCGGTGCTGTCGTCGCCGCTCTCGACGATCAGCCGCGCGAAGCCCGGACTCACCTGAACACGCCACACGACGAGCCCAGCCTCCTGCAGGGCGCGGTCGACCGCCGGCACGAGACGGTCGACGTCGTCAGGCGCGAGCCCGAAGAAGTCGAGGTCTCGCGTCTCTCGCTGGATCTCGCCCCGCGCGATCAGCGCGGCGCCGCCCGCGAGCGCGAAGTTCTCGGCCTCGGCGAGGCCGGACGATCGAGGCGACCTGCTCCTGTAGTGGAGTGAGCACCTACCTGCTGCGGCCGCGGTCCTCGATCCAGGGCGCCCAGGCCTCGCGAACCGCAGGCGGCAGGACGAGCTCATCCCGGAGCTCGAGCAGGTGATCTTCGTCGACGTAGAACCGGACGTCATCTTCCGTCCCCTCACGAAGCACCTGCTCGTAGACGCGGGCACGATCGGCGCGGTCGTCGAGGTCGTATGTGACAGGCGGTCCGCTCCAGCGAATGTGCAGCGGAAGCTGGATGCGACCGTGTGCCTTGTGCGCAGAAGCGGCGGAGAGAGCCGCGGGCACGGCCACCGGCCGCGCTGCCGGCCCGAGCGTCGGTGTCCTCGTCGTCGCCATGCGCTCAGTGTACGAGTCGCCCGTGTCATCGATGAGCGGCTGTTGACGTGCCGTTGACCCGACATGTCTCGATGGGTCGGCGTTTCGCGCTCACACGCGGGCCGGCGTCCTCTCGACCTGGGGATTCGCGATGTTGCGCCGTGCCGAGGGGATCTCGGATCTTCTCGGAGTGCTCGCCCGTACGCCTCGCGCGTGTTCGTGTCTTCTCGTATGAATGGGCCGGGCAGGGATCGAACCTGCGACCTTGGGATTAAAAGTCCCCTGCTCTACCGACTGAGCTACCGGCCCGCGCTTCGAGTATAGAAACGCCCTCTCCAGTACGGAGCGCCGGCCGCACCGAGCGTCAATCGTCGTTCGTGATCGTGCCGGTGCCGATGCCCGTGCCGGAGATCGTCGCGTTCACCGGGTTCGAGAGCGCGACCGTGAACGTCTCGCTTGCCTCCGTCGAGGTGTCTCCGTTCACGAGCACGGTGATCGTCTTCGATGTCTGGCCGGGAGAGAAGGTCAGCGTGCCGTTCTGCGACTGGTAGTCGCCGGGCGCGACGGCGGTGCCGTCCGCCGTCGCGAAGTCGACGGTCACCGGCAGACCGCTCGCGGCGGAGAGAGTGACCGTGAACGTGAAGCTCGTCGTGCCCGAGTTGCCCTCGGCGCTCGTGACGTTGTTGATCGACAGCGTCGGGACGGCGTCGTCGTTCGTGATCGTCCCCGTCGCGATCCCGGAGCCGGAGACGGTCGCGTTCACCGGGTTCGTCAGGTTGACCGTGTACGTCTCGTTGACCTCGTTCAGGGTCTCGCCCTTGACCGCGACCGTGATCTGCTTCGCGGTCTGGCCGGGGGAGAAGGTGAGGGTGCCGGACGCGGCGACGTAGTCGGCGGGCGCGACCGCGGACCCGTCGAAGGTCGAGTAGTCCACGGTCACCGTGCTCGAGCTGGCCGCCGACAGCGTGACCGCGAAGACGGCGTTCACGGTGCCGGAGTTGCCCTCCGTCACCGTCGCGTTGGCGATCGCGACGGTCGGCAGTGCGTCGTCGTTCGTGATCGTGCCGGTCGCGATGCCGGTGCCGGAGACGGTCGCGTTCGTCGGGTTCGCGAGATTGACCGTGAAGGTCTCGTTCGGCTCGACCGTCGTGTCGCCGGTCACGGCGACGACCACCTGCTTCGCGGTCTGGCCCGGAGCGAACGTCAGGGTGCCGGACGCGGCGGCGTAGTCACCCGGCGCCGCCGCCGAGCCGTCGGCGGTCGAGTAGTCGACGGTCACCGTCGCGGCGCTGACGGCGGAGAGGGTGACGCTGAAGGCGAAGCTGGTCGTCCCGGAGCTGCCCTCGTTCGCGGTCACGTTCGCGATCGCCACCGTCGGCAGCGCGTCGTCGTTCGTGATCGTGCCGGTGGCGACGCCGGTGCCCGAGACGGTCGCGTTCGCCGGGTTCGACAGGTTGACCGTGAACGTCTCCGTCGTCTCGACCGTGGTATCCGCGTTGACGCCGACGACGATCTGCTTGGTCGTCTGGCCCGGCGTGAAGGTGAGGGTGCCGGACGCGGCGGCGTAGTCGCCCGGCGCGGTCGCCGAGCCGTCGGCCGTCGAGTAGTCGACGGTGACCGTGCTTGCGCTCGGGGCCGAGAGCGTGACGCCGAAGGCGAACGACGTGGTCCCCGAGTTGCCCTCGTTGGCGGTGACGTTCGCGATCGCGATCGTCGGGAGCGCGTCGTCGTTCGTGATCGTGCCCGTACCGACCCCGGTGCCGGAGACGGTTGCGTTGCTCGGATTCGAGAGGACGACGGTGAAGGTCTCCGTCGTCTCGATCGTCGTGTCGCCGACGACCGGGACGACGATCTGCTTCGTCGTCTGGCCCGGCGTGAACGTGAGCGTGCCGGCGCCGGAGGCGTAGTCGGCGGGGGCGGTCGCGGAGCCGTCTGCGGTCGCATAGTCGACCGTCACCGTGCCGGCGCTGGCGGCGGAGAGGGTGACGGCGAACGTGAAGCTGGTCGTGCCCGAGTTGCCTTCGTTCGCGGTGGCGTTCCCGATCGCCACGGTCGGCAGCGCGTCGTCGTTCGTGATCGTGCCGGTTCCGATCCCGTTGCCCGAGATCGTCGCGTTCACGGGGTTGGCGAGCGCCAGCGTGAACGTCTCCGTCGTCTCGATCGTCGTGTCGCCGTTCACCGGCACGACGAGCTGCTTGCTGGTCTGACCGGGGCTGAACGTGAGCGTCCCGGAGGTCGAGGCGTAGTCGCTCGGCGCCGTCGCCGAGCCGTCGACGGTCGAGTAGTCGACCGTCACCGCGCTCGAGCTGCCCGCGGAGAGCGTGACCGCGAAGGCCGCGTTCACCGTGCCGGTGTTGCCCTCGGTGACGGTGGCGTTCCCGATCGTCACGGTCGGCAGCGCGTCGTCGTTCGTGATCGTGCCGGTCGCGATGCCGGTGCCGGAGACGACGCCGTTCGTCGCGTTCGTCAGGTTGACGGTGAACCTCTCGTTCGTCTCCACCGTCGTGTCGCCGTTCACGGGAACGACGATCTGCTTGGCGGTCTGGCCGGGCAGGAAGGTCAGGGTTCCCGAGGCGGCCGCGTAGTCGACCGGTGCGGTCGCCGACCCGTCGAAGGTCGAGTAGTCGACCGTGACCTGGTTCGGGCTCGCCGCCCCGAGGGTGACGGCGAAGACCGCGTTCGTCGTCCCGGAGTTGCCTTCCGTGACGGCGGCGTCGGCGATCGAGATCGGGACGTCGTCGTCCGAGATCGTGCCGGTTCCGGCTCCGGCGACCGTTGCGCCTGCCGGGCTCGAGAGGCCGAGCGTGAACGTCTCGGTCGGCTCGGCGGTCGTGTCGCCCTTGACGAGGACGGTGACGGTCTTGCTCGTCTCGCCCGGGGCGAAGGTCAGCGTTCCGGCGGCGGCCTGGTAGTCGGCCGGAGCGCTCGCGGTCGCATCGGCGGTCGCGTACTCGACGCTGACGCTCCGGCCGCTCGCCGCCGAGAGCGACACCGTGAACGCGATCGGCGTCGTTCCGGCGTTGCCCTCGGTAACGCTCTCGTCGCCGACGGAGAGCGCGGGCAGCGGATCGTCGTCGGCGATCGTCGCGACGGCGTGGCCGTCCCCGATCTTCACGCCGAGCGGGCTGCTCAGGTCGAGCGAGAACGTCTCGTCTGCCTCGGGGAGCACGTCCCCTTGCACCAGAACCGTCACGTCCGCCGTCGTCGCGCCCGGGGCGATGTCGACGGTGCCGGAGGCGGCGGAGTAGTCGGTCAGGCTCGAGGCGGTCCCGTCGGTCGTCTGGTAGGCGACCGACAGCGGCGCGGTCGAGGCGGCGGAGAGCGTCAGCGTGAACGTCGCCGCCGTCAGGCCGAGGTTGCCCTCGGTCACCGACGCGTCGGCGACCGAGATCGTCGGCGCGTCGTCGTCGACGAGCGTCCCGACGCCGGTGCCGTCCGCGATTGCCGCACGCAGCGCTCCGGACAGCTGCAGGGTGAACTGCTCGTCCTGCTCGGGCGCTGTGTCCCCGCTGGCGAGGACCGTGATCGTGCCGGAGGTCTTCCGGGCGTTGATCGTCAGCGTCCCGGCTGCGGTCAGGTAGTCGGCCGGGGCGGTCGCCGTCCCGTCGAGCGTCGCGTAGCTGACCGTGACGGCCTTGCCGATCGCGTGCGAGAGCGTGACGTGGAAGACGAGCTTCGTCGTACCGCTGTTCCCTTCGCCGACGGTGACGTCGTCGATCGAGACCAGAGGCGGAGCGCCGCCCGCCTTCGGCCCGCCGCCGCCGAGCGCGGGCAGCGCGCCGACGAGGGCGCAGGCTGCTGCGACGAGCGCGAGCACGCCGTTCGCCGGCAGGCGCCGGCCGGGATGTGGGATACCGATCTTCATGCCGCACACGGGCCGAGCGTGACCCGTTTGGGTCAGTTCCCGCCCGCAGGCGGATCTCCTTCCCGCGTGCGCGACCGCCCGGCTGCGGCGCTGCGCGCGCGGCAGGTGTAGAAACGCACTGATGGATCAGGCCCGAGTCAGCCTGCTGCGGTGGCTCCGCCGCCAGCTACGGCAGCCGCTTCCCGCCCGCGAGCACCTCGAAGCCGCGGTCGAGAACGACGATCCGGCCGAGGCCCGCCGGTTGCTCGCCGACGCGCCGTTCTCGAGCGAGCAGCGCCTGTACGTGGAGCAGGTGCTCGACGCCTGGGAGCGCGAGCGCGCCGCGCGCGGCTAGACCGCTCGGCGAACCACGGAGATGCCCCAGGCGGCGCCGGACTCGAAGAGCTCGTCCGGGTCGACCTCGGCGAGCCAACCGAGGAAGTGCTTCGCCGGGTCGGTCTCGGTCGAGCCGTAGACGGCGAGCCGCTCCTCCGCGCGAGGCGCCTCGCCGCGCTCCAGGCGCTCGAGCTCCGCCTCGCGCTCCTCGCTCGCCGGACCCTCCATGTACCCGCGCGGCATCACGCAACCCTATCCGGAATTGGCCGAGGTCGAGCCCTCGCAGATACGGCCGAAAAGGCCTTTGGAAATCGTACGAACTTGCCGAGAGCTATTCGGATCCGCTCGCGGGACCTATTGACACCCGCCGGAATCTGATGTACCTCACGAGCGGGAGTAAGGGCAGAAGCAGCGTCTTCGACGGCGCTGTCGGGAGAAAAAAGGGAGAGGGGAGAATGGGCCGACCTTCGGTCGTTGGAGGCTTCGCGGCGGTCGCGCGCGTGATCACGACCGGGTTGCGGTCCTCGGCTCTCGCTTCTCCGCGGGCAGCGACAAGGAGGGCCGAGCGACGGTGACAAGACCAGGGTAGGCCCGCAAGGGCCGGCCGTCGCCCGGCACTCGAGGGGTCGAGGTCGGGGACACGCAGTGCGCCTCCGCCGTCGGCGGAGCGCGGACAGGCAACGCACTACGAGGGGAGAGGCAATGCGGAAGCACCTGACGAAGAAGCGGGTGATCGTCCTGGCTGTCGTCGCCGTCGGCGTCGCGATCGGGACGACCGCCTTCGCGTACTTCACGGCGAGCGGCTCCGGCAGCGGCTCGGCCACGGTCGGCTCGGCGACGGGCATCACGCTGACCGCGTCGACGACCGGCGCTCCGACGCCCGGTGGCGCTACGGGCGACGTCGCGATCACGGTCCACAACGGCGGCAGCGGCAGCCAGTACGTGGACAAGGTCACCGTCGGCGCGATCACCGACGCCGACACGGCCTGCGACACGTCGGCGTTCTCGGTCAGCCCGAACCCGATCACCGTCGCGCAGGAGATCGCGCCCGGTGCGGACGTGGTCGTGCACACGACGCTCTCGATGGCCAACACGGCCTCGAGCCAGGACGACTGCCAGGGCGACGCGCTCGCCATCGCGCTGACGAGCAACTAGCAGCACGCCCGGAGGGGCCCGTCTCGGGCGGGCCCCTCCATCCGTCGATCGAGACAAGGGAGAGGGACGTTCGTGGGGAAGAGGTTCGGGAGCAGGAAGGTCAAGGTCGCGGTCGCGGTCGTCGCGGCTCTCGGCGTCACCGGCGCGGCGATGGCCTACTACACCGCGTCGGGGAGCGGCAGCGGCAACGCGAGCGTCGGCGGCTCCCCCGCGGATCTGACGATCACGGCGAGCACGCCGTCGGCCGGGCTCCTCTACCCGGGCTCGACCGGCGAGGTCGACGCGACGATCTCGAACCCGAACACGTTCCCCGTGCGCGTCAACTCGCTGGTCCTCGGCGCGGGCGGGATCGCGCCCGACAGCGGTCACTCGAGCTGCGAGGCCTCGGCGCTCCACTTCACCACGCAGACGAACGGCGGCACCGGCTGGGACGTCCCGGCGAGGGTCGGCGCGGTCGACGGCACGCTGGACGTCCAGCTCGCGGACGCGATCAGCATGGACAACGACGCGGCGAACGAGTGCCAGGGGGCGACGTTCACCGTCTCGCTGGCGACGGGGCCCTAGCGTGCAGAGGCTCCTGACCGCACTGAGGAACGCGAGCAAGCCCACCCTGTGGGTGGCCTCGCTGGCGCTCCTCGGCCTGGCGGCGGGTGGCGCGTACGTGGCGCTCGCCGCGCCCAAGCTCGACAAGCCCAAGATCACTGCCGGACCGGGGACGCCGACGAACCAGACGAGCGCGGCGTTCACGTACTCGAGCAAGACGAGCGTCGCCTTCCTGTGCTCGCTCGACGGCGGCGGCTACGTCTCGTGCGGCAGCGGCACGAGCGGCGCACGCTCGTACGCGGGCCCGATCGCGCCCGGCGTGCACTCGTTCAGAGTCGCCGCCCAGAGCGGCGCGACGACCACCGACCCGGCCGTCTGGACGTGGACGATCGACACGACCCCGCCGCCAGCGCCGACGATCGTCAACCATCCGGCAGACCCGACCGACCAGACGAGCGCCGCCTTCTCGCAGGCCGACTCGGAGACGGGGGTCGACTACCAGTGCAAGCTCGACGGCGGTTCCTTCCAGTCGTGCGGCGGCGGCAAGAGCTACAGCGGGCTCGCGCTCGGCGGGCACACGTACCAGGTCAAGGCGCTGGACAAGGCCGGCAACGCGAGCGGCCCGACGTCGTTCTCGTGGACGATCGTTCCGCCGGCGCCGCCGAAGCCGAAGATCACCTCGCAGCCGGCGGACCCGACGAACCAGACGAGCGCGGCCTTCGCGTACACGGACGCGAGGTCGGTGACCTTCCTCTGCTCGCTCGACGGCGGTGCCTATGCCGGATGCGGTAACGGCACCAGCGGCTCGACGACGTACGCCGGCCCGCTGGCCGACGGAGTGCACACCTTCCTGGTCAAGGCGCAGCAGGGCGGGAGCGCGGCGAGCAGCGCGGACTCGCGGACGTGGACGGTCGATGCCACTCCGCCGCCGGCGCCGAGCTTCACCGAGACGCCGAGCAGCCCGACGACCGAGAAGAAGGCGACGTTCAGGTTCGGCGACTCCGAGGCCGGCGTGACGTTCCAGTGCCGGCTCGACGCAGGCTCCTACGCCAAATGCGGCAGCCCGAGGAAGTACTCCAACCTGGGTGAGGGGCCGCATACGTTCTGCGTGCAGGCGCTCGACAGGGCCGGCAACCTCAGCACCCCCGCCTGCTACACGTGGCAGGTCGGCGCCGGCGCGGCGGCGTTCACGATCGCCGGCGCGCCGCTCCCGGGCACCCTGCTCTACCCCGGCGGCCCCGCGGTGGCGGTCAACCTCGCCTTCACGAACCCGAACTCGAGCTCGATCACGATCCAGAGCGTCACCGTCTCGGTCACCGGCACCTCGGTGCCGGCCTGCGCGGGCACGAACTTCACGGTGGCGCATCAGCTGAGCGCGACTCCGACGATTCCGGCGAGCTCGACGAGGTCGCTGCAGGATCTGGGCGTTCCACAGTCGGACTGGCCGAAGCTCCAGATGACCGGGAGCGGTAACCAGGACGCCTGCCAGAGCGCGACCGTCAACCTCGCCTTCACCGGGACGGCGACGGGCTGATGCGCGGCGTCCGTCACTTCGCCTCTCGCCGGCGCCGCCTCGCGATCGTCCTGTCCGTCGTCGCCCTCTCGGGCGGGTTCGTCGGCGGGCTGATCGCGTACTTCAGCGGCGCCGCCGCTGCGGGCAGCGCGGGCGGCGCCGCGGCGACGTTCGTCAACGCCGGCAACGCACCGGCGAGCGCGGCGAACGCGGGCCGCTCCGTCACCCTGACGTGGTCGGCATCGACGCTCGCAAACGGCGAGCCGGTCGACGGCTACGTCGTCACCCGCTACGAGGCCGACCCGCCGTATGCGCCGCAGCTCACGCAGGCCGGCTGCAACGGGACGATCACGGCGCTCACGTGCACGGAGGTCGGCGTCCCCTTCGGGACTTGGCAGTACACGGTTACGCCGATCAAGGGGGCAAACTGGCGGGGGCTCGAGAGCCTGAAGAGCGGCGCAGTGACGATCGGCGCGGCGACGCTGACGCTCGACCAGAGCATCCTCGGCCTCGCGGACTTCGACGGCGGCCTCGACGAGGCGACGCTGACCGGGTCGCTGACGGGCTTCGCCTCGAACGAGGCAATCGTCTACAAGCTCGACGATCCCGACACGGGGACGGCGCTGAGCGGCTCGCCGTCGAGCGCCGACGCGGACGGCAACGCAGACGTGACGATCTCGCTGCCGCAGCCGAGCGACGGGCCGCACTCGATCTACGCGGTCGGCGACGCGGCGTATCCGTCGCAGGCGAGCGCCTCGGTCCTCGTCGACACGACGGAGCCGACGAGCTCCGCGAGCGGCAACGACGCGAGCTGGCACGCGAGCGACGTCACGGTCACGCTGTCCGCGACCGACGGGGCCAGCGGGTCCGGCGTGAAGAACGTCAAGTACGACGTCGACGGCGGCGCGCTCCAGACGATCACCGGCGCGGGCGGCGACGTGACGATCCAGGCACCGGCGAGCCACGCGAACGACGGCACGCACACGATCACCTTCTACGCGACCGACAACGCCGGCAACGTCGAGTCGCCGAGCAATGCGGTCACGGTGAAGATCGACACGACGAAGCCGTCGACGTCCCTGACGACGAGCCCTGCCAGCCCGGACGGCGACAAAGGCTGGTTCAAGCAGCCGAGCGTGGACTTCGCGCTGAACGCGAGCGACGGCGGCTCGGGGGTGGCGGCGAGCTACTACACGCTCGACGGCGGCGCGCCGCAGACCTACTCCGGATCGGCCGTGACGGTCAGCGGTCAAGGCGACCACACGATCACGTTCTGGTCGGTCGATAACGCCGGCAACGTCGAGGACGTCGCGACGACGCACGTCAAGCTCGACGACGTCAAGCCGTCCACCTCGATCGCGGTGAGCCCGCTTTCGCCCGACGGTGCGCACGGGTGGTATGTCTCGACGCCGAGCTTCACGCTCACCGCCTCGGACGCGACGTCGGGTGTCGCCTCGACGAGCTACGGCCTCGACGGCGGCTCCGCGCAGGCGTACGCGGGCGCCGTCCCGATCCCGGACGGCCAGCACACAGCGTCGTACTGGTCGGCCGACAACGCCGGCAACGAGGAGACGCACCACACCACCGCGACCTTCAAGGTCGACACCGCCGACCCGACGGGCGTGATCACGGCTCCGGTCGACGGCGCCGACGTCCGGCAGACGATCGCGATCTCCTCGGATTCGACCGACGCGACCTCGGGTGTGGACTCGGCGCTCTTCCAGCGCTCGCCGCACAACGCCGGTAGCTGGACCGACATCGGCACGGCGGACACTTCGAGCCCGTACACGGTCAACCTGAACACGACGCTGCTCGGCGACGGCCTCTACGACCTGCGCGTGGTCACGACGGACAACGCCGGCCGCACGCACACGTCGGCGCTCGCGACGTTCCGCGTCGACAACACGCCGCCGACGGTGACGCCGTCTGTCACGGGGACGCACGGCGCGAACGGCTGGTACACGAGCAACGTGCAGGTCAGCTGGTCGACCTCGGACGCCGGCTCCGGGATCGACACCGCCAACGGTTGCTCGACGACGAACGTCACCAGCGACACGACCGGCACCACGTTCACGTGTACGGCGACGGACAAGGCCGGCAACAGCACCGCCGATTCCGTGACGATCAAGCGCGACGCGACGAACCCGTCGGTCAGCTCCGCGAACGTCACCGGCACGCTCGGAAACGGCGGCTGGTACACGAGCAACGTCCAGGTCAGCTGGCCGGCGCCGACCGACGCGACCTCCGGGATCGCCTCGTCGAGCGGCTGCACGACGTCGAACCAGAACGTCGACACCACCGGGACGACCTTCACCTGCTCGGCCACCGACAACGCCGGCAATACGGACTCCAAGTCGGTGACGATCAAACGCGACGCCAACAACCCGACCGGCGGCGCGATCACCGCGAACGGCAGCGCCTCGGCGAGCTACAACAGCACCGGAACCGTCTCGCTGTCGAAGACGAACTACACCGACGCGACGTCCGGGATCGCTGGCAACGCGATCACGCGCTCGCACGGGACGCTCTCCGGGGACAGCTGCGGCAGCTTGACGGGATCGGATCCCGTCACGATCAGCGGCGGGAACGACTCCGACACGCTGACGACCGGCTGCTACCGCTACACGCTGACCGGCACCGACAACGCGGGCAACAGCGCCTCGACCCAGAGTGCGATCGTCAAGGTCGACACGTCGCCGCCCTCCGCGCCGACGCTCGGCTTCACCACGACCGGCTCGGGCGTCTACTACTCCGGCAGCGGCAGCAACATCTTCTTCAGGCCGGCGGCGTCGAGCATCAGCTTCACCGTGAGCGCGAGCTCGACCGACGGCGACACAGGCGTCGCGAGCTACGGCTTCCCGAGCGTCGCGAGCTGGACGCTCAGCGGCAGCGGCGCGTCGCGCACCTACACCTACACGACCGGCGGCTCCACGCAGACGAACCGGCCGGTGACCGCGACGAACAACGCCGGCGGCACGAGCACGGCGACGACGTTCGGCGTTACCGCCGACTCGACCGCACCGACCGTGTCCGCGTCCGCGATCGCGGATCAGAACACGACGACCGGCGGCTCGATCCACCAGGGCGCCTCCTACTACGTCTACGCCAACGTCAGCGAGTCGGGCAGCGGCCTCAACACCGTCACGGCGAACGTCTCGAACCTCACGACAGGCGCCACAGCCGTCGCGCTCTCGACGAGCGGCGGGCCCTGGACGATCAGCGGCACGAGCTACGCCTACCGCAGCGCGCTGCAGCCGGCGAACGGCTCGCTCAGCCAGGGCTCGAAGAGCTTCACCGTCACGGGCGTGGACAACGTGGCCAACAGCGGCTCGCTGCCGGGCTCCGTCACCGTCGACAACACGGCACCGAGCGTGACCCTGACCGCGCCGGCCAACAACAGCGTCACGAACGACACGACCCCGACCTTCACCGGCGCCTGCTCGAACGGGGACGGGAACGTGACCGTCACCGTCAAGCAGGGCTCGACGACGGTGCAGACTCCGAGCGGAGCCTGCAGCGCGGGGAGCTACAGCATCACCGCCTCGGCCCTCGGCGAGAACAGCTATACGGCGCAGGCGTCGCAGACCGACGCGGCGCTGAACACCGGCTCGAGCCCGACGAACACGTTCACGGTCGACACGGCCGCGCCGACCGTCAGCTCGGTCTCGCTGAGCAACGGCGGCGGCACGGCCGGCCGCCTCGACGACGGGGACACGATCGTGATCACGTTCTCCGAGCAGATGAGCGTGAGCTCGTTCTGCTCGACGTGGTCGGGGGACACGAGCAACCAGAGCATCAACGGCAACAACCAGGTGACCGTGACGCTGAGCGACGGCGGCGGCAGCAGCGACTCCGTCACCGTCTCGTCCAGCACCTGCACCTTCAACTTCGGCTCGATCAGCCTGGGCAGCACCGGCTACGTCACCGGCGGGAGCAGGTCGTACAGCGGAAACGGCTCGAGCGCGTCGACGATCGCGTGGAACGCGTCGCAGCGGAAGCTGACGATCACCGTCGGTAACAACGGCACCGGCGGCACGATCGGCACCGTCGCCTCGAGCACGGCGACCTACAACCCGAGCTCGTCGATCACCGACAGCGCCGGGAACGGCAGCTTGGGCTCGAAGTCCACCGGGAACGCTCAGCAGTTCTAGGTCGTCCTCCGGGCGGCTTCCGGCCCAGCGCTATCCTGCGACGGCCTGCCCCCGTCGACTAGCGGCCCAGGTCACGGCCCTTTCAAGGCCGTAGCGCGGGTTCGAATCCCGCCGGGGGCACACCGACCACGAGCTTCGTCACCGACCCAACCTGGTCCTACAGCTACGACCCGGCCGGAAACCTCCTCACCAGCGAAGACCCGAACGGCGTCACGACCACCCACACTTACACACCGCTCAACCAGCTCTCGAGCGTCGACTACAGCGACTCAACCCCCGATGTCAGCTACGAGTACGACGCG